>JAGQRE010000116.1 GCA_020425695.1 Planctomycetota bacterium | reverse complement strand
ACCGACGGCCAGCGGTTCATACATGTTCAGCGTTCGCGCCTTCAAAATTGATTCCCAAGTCCCGCGACCACCCAGCAAGAGATCCTGCAACATGCGCTCGATTTCGGGTTGGACTTCTTTGACGTCCACTTCGAGATGCTGGATTACGAATCGCTCAATGAAGTAGCTGCGTACGGCGGCTTTCCGACGCGTTACCCCCACTGGCGCTTCGGGATGCAGTACGAAGAGCTGATCAAAAGCTACACCTACGGTATCAGCAAGATCTACGAGCTGGTCATCAACAACGACCCGGTCATTGCTTACCTGATGGACAGCAACGACTTTGTCTCTCAGAAGCTCGTGATGGCCCACGTTTACGGCCACGCTGACTTCTTCAAGAACAACGCATGGTTCAGCAAGACCAACCGCAAGATGGTTGACCAGATGGCCAACCACGCCGCCCGCGTGCGCCGCTACATGGACCATTACGGGCGCACAAAGGTCGAGTCATTCATCGACGCCTGCCTGAGCCTCGAAAACTTGATTGACCCGATGCTGCCGTTCACCAAGCCTTTGCAGCGGCAAGAAGCAGCTGAGCTTGATGACGAAACCGTCCGCATTGAAGTACAGAAGTTGCAGTCCAAAGACTACATGGACCGCTACATCAATCCGCCGGAGATCCTGGCCGAGAAACGCATTGAGCTTGAGAAGAAAGCGCTCGAGCCGCCCAAGTTCCCGCTGGAGCCAGTGAAAGACGTGCTCTGGTTCCTCATGAACTACGCGCCTCTGCGCAACTGGCAGCGCGACATCATCGGCATCATCCGCGAAGAGGCCTACTACTTCGCGCCGCAGCGTCAGACCAAGATCATGAACGAAGGCTGGGCAAGTTACTGGCACAGTACCATCATGACGACAAAAGCAGCGACGGCCGCCGAGATTGTCGATTTCGCGGACCACCACAGCATGACCATGGGCATGCAGCCCGGCGTGATCAATCCGTACAAGCTCGGAATCGAGATGCTGCGTGACATCGAATACCGCTGGGACCGCGGCATGCACGGTCTTGAATGGGAGCAATGCGAGGACATCAGCGCCAAGGCGAACTGGGACACCGGTGAGCGCGGCGAAGGACGCAAGAAGATCTTTCAGGTACGGGCGATCTACAACGATCTGACGTTCATTGAGGAGTTCCTGACGCCGGACTTCTGCCAGCGAGCCAAGCTGTTCACGTACGATTTCAACCAGGCCAGCGGGCAATACGAGATCAGCAGTCGCAACTTCAACGGCATCAAGGAGAAGCTAAAGACAGCGCTGACCAACGGCGGCGAGCCGTACATCTTCATCGAGGACGGCAACTACGCGAACCGTGGCGAACTGCTGATGAAGCACCGCCACGACGGCTTTGATCTGGATGAAAACTACGCCCGTGAAACACTGAAAAACGTCCGCCGCATCTGGAACCGCCCCGTATGGCTGGCAACGGAAGAAGAAGGCAAAGAAGTCGTTCTGGGCTTTGACGGGAAAGAGTTCTCGCGACACGAAGCCTAGGCACGGAATCTCGCCCCCTACGGCGTGCTGCCCCCATGACACAGCGGTGGCTTGCGTGCGTGAGGGCTCCTACTATAGTTGTTGCACCCCCGAGACCCTTTAAAAGCGTTGACAGCATGCGATCCAGCGTACTGATCATCCTCGCGTCATGTGCCCTCATGGTGGGCGCCGGTTGCTCAAGCAGCCCGGAAGTTCGTGGCTCAGGCCCCGAAGCTGTTGACGGGTTGTCGACACCGACCAGAACGCGCTGGAGCCCGTATCTTCAAGTCATGACCGACAAGGAGCGAACTGAGTTCCTTGGTATTTCCGATACGTTCGAGCGCGAACAGTGGCTGCGTCGCAACGGCGTGGATGTCCGTGCTGACCTTGACCGAAAGCTGTCGCGCGGAATCAGTGTGGACGCTGCAAAGCGCCGCATTATTGAAGCCCCGGATGAAGTCACCAAGCGCGGCGATACGACCATGCTGTTTTACAGCCGCTTTAACACTGAAAGCCGCACGAACTTCTGGCTGATGTTTGAAAGCGACCAGCTTGTCAGCTGGAATGCGCACACCATTGAGCAGCAGCACCGTGAGCGTCATCTGCTCGATTTCGAAGCCAGCTTGATGGAGAAGTTCAATACCGTACTGGAGCGCGGGATTGGCATCAACGAAATCAACCGACAGGCCAACAATGCACGTGATGACCTGAATAGGGTCGAACTTGCACACCGCGAGCGTTTGGCAGACCCTGACTACAAAGGCGTCGGCAGCGTCTCCAGCGGCGACTACCTGATCGCCGAAGACGTGCTGTACGCTCGCACCCGCAATGAGCTGTTCTCGTGGTTTCAAGGACGCGAAGCGGATCACGTGATCATCCACCGTCCGTTTGAGACGCACCAGTACTACATGACGTTCAAGGACCTCAACGGCGAAGAAACTATCGTCACCGCCGAGTTCGTCTTCCGCGACGGACTGCTTGAAGACTGGTTCGTCTTCCACGAACGCTAAACCGACTAAAACAACGGGTCCCGATTCCTGACAGGAACGGGGCCCGTTGGCATTTGGAAGCACAGCACGCGCCGGTTCGTTTCGACTGGTAGTGGCACCCACACACGGGTGTTTTTGTTTCGCGCTGCAATGCTATACAAAGTCGTCTCTCTTCCACGACTAGCCATGACCGAAGGCGCCAAAGACCCCGCACCAGCGACGACCGCCGTTGCCTCAGGCAAAGGCAAGTTCGACGCGGGCGACTGGGTCTCAGCCCACGCAATCCCATCGCTTGGCCGCCTGCCCCTACTTTCCGCGCTTATCGGCGCACTTGTCGGTGTCATCGGCGTCGCCTTTTTCACACTGTCCGAGTTCATTCGGAACCTCCTGTTTGGAAGCTTCGGCGGGCTTACTGAGGAAACTGAAGAAACCCTCGAAACGGCGACGTGGTACGGACACCTGAACAGTCTGCTCCCTTCACCTGACCCATCTAATCCACAGGTCTGGATGCTAGCCGTTGTGCCAGCAATCGGCGGGCTACTGCTTGGGCTTTGGTACTGGAAGACCCGCGATACAACGCAAGCCGGAACCGAGGTTGCCATCAAGGCTTTCCACAACGACCGAGGGCGCTTTCAGAAGGGCAATACATGGAAGAAGTTTGTGGCCAGTATCCTGACTCTCGGCTCCGGCGGCGCCGCAGGTCGTGAAGGACCCATCGCGCTGATGGGTTCAACCATCGGCAGCGTTCTGGCGGATCGCATGAAGCTTACCCAGCGCCAACGCCGCATTCTGCTGGTTGCTGGGCTAGCGGCCGGCATCGGCGGCATGTTCCGAGCCCCAATGGCCGGCGGTTTGATGGCGGCTGAAGTGCTGTACAGCGACGCCGAGTTTGAGCCGGACGTGCTGATCCCCGCCACGATTGCAAGCATCATCAGCTACTGCGTTTTCTGCCTAAACTTCGGCTGGGGCTCACTATTCGGCAAAGTGGCTGCCAGCTACCAGTTCACGAACCCTCTTGAGTTGGTACCGCTGACCGCCCTCGCGTTTGGGCTGGCTTTGGCGGGCTATGTTTTTGTGAAGATGCAGCACCTCAATGAAAAACTGTACGGCAAGATCCCGCGAATTGTCAGGCCGATGATCGGCGCCGGGCTGGCCGGGCTGTTCGCCATTGCCCTCTATTACCTCTCCGGCCAATTCTCCGGCGATGGCACTCCACAGCGCGAACTGTTCGCCGTGATGGGTGACGGCTACGGGGCCCTGAATGTAGCCCTCGCCGGAAACGGGCTGTGGTGGGTGTTCCTGCTGATCGCGCTCGGGAAGATCGTCACGTCGTCGCTCACTATCGGAAGCGGCGGCGCAGGCGGGTATTTTGCGCCCTCCATGGTGATTGGCGGCTGCGTTGGCGCGGCCATTGGCATCCTGTTTTACCAGGTGCTACCGATTGACCTGCTGCCTTCAGGCGTCGTGCCTAAGGGTGGAGCGGAGCTTGCTGCCGTAACGGCTGTGTTCGCACTGGTGGGCATGGCCGGCTTCTGGACAGGTGTCGCAAAGGTACCGGTCGCCAGCGTTATCATCGTTAGTGAACTCACCGGTAGCTATCACCTGTTACTGCCTGCCATGTGGACGTGTGCGATCACCTTTGTGCTGTCTCGCAAGTTCAAGCTGTTTCTCACACAGGTCGCG
This sequence comes from Planctomycetota bacterium, assembly GCA_020425695.1. Lineage (GTDB taxonomy): Bacteria > Planctomycetota > UBA8742 > UBA2392 > UBA2392 > JACKID01. The sequence continues at coordinate 8,905 of JAGQRE010000116.1, read as the reverse complement.
AACCGTAAAGAAAGCCCCGCACATGTTGGTGACTTTGCGGCCGACGTACTGAAGGAGATTACAGTCGCAGAGATACTGCCGGACCTTGCGAACTTCGAAACGGTAGAAGAAGGAACATCGCTGCAGATCATTCTGTCCATGAAATCGTCGCGTCAGCACTACTACCCCGTTGTCGACCGCAATGGTCGATTTGCGGGCATCTTCAGCATGAACGACCTTCGCGGCGTGTTGGACGAAACGGAAGTCTGGCAACTGCTCGTTGCAGCCGACATCGCGCACCACGACGTCATGACCGTCCACCCCAGCGAAACGCTAGCCGACGTCGCCAGCAAGTTTGGCGACACGGACTTTGACGAGTTCCCGGTGGTTAGCGACGACGACGAAAAAGAGCTGCTCGGCATCATCAGCCGCCGCCAGCTAAACAACGCGTATATTAAGCGCACAATGCACTACGACCAGGTCGCGAAAGCCGAGAACCAAAGGCCCGTACACTCGGGGCGTTTTGAAGGAGTCAAGAATTGAGCGAAGTGAAGTACTTTGAAGGTACGCCAACAACAGAAATCGGCGCAGTCCGTGTGACCAGCTTGCTGGATGGCTGGCTATCGCTCGATGGCGGCGCCATGTACGGCATCGTGCCCAAGGTACTCTGGGAAAAGAAGCTACCCGGCGACGCTCACAACCGAGTCAAAATGGCCATGCGCCCGCTTCTTGTACAAACAGAGAAGCACACGGTTGTCGTCGAAAGTGGTATCGGACAGGCAATCCCGCCTGACTTGCATGAACGATATGGGATTCAACGCATCGGCCCCACACTTGATGAACTGGTCGCCGCCCAAGGCGTTGACCCCGCAAATGTAGACACCGTCGCCTGCACACACCTGCATTGGGATCACTCGGGCGGACTCTGCAAGCTGGTGAACGGAGCTTACGTACCCAGTTTCCCCAACGCCACCTATGTTGTGCAGAAAGGCGAATGGGACATCGCAATCAACCCGACCAACCTGCATAAGGCTAGCTACGCACCGGAGTCTCTGTCGCCGCTGACCGATCAAGTCAGAACCGTCGAGGGCAGCGGAGAAATCGTGCCGGGGCTTCGCTTCGACTTCACTGCCGGTCACACCGAAAACCACGCAGTGATCTGGTTCGAGAACGACGGCCAGTACGGCGTCTTCTTCGGCGATCTGGTACCAACGCTGAGCCATGTACCGATGGCCTGGATCAGCGCGTACGACATCAACGCTGGTGGAAGCTTCGTCGCCCGCGAGAGTTTGTACCCCACCGTACTCGAGCGCGACGCCACATGTTTCTTCTACCACGAGCCGGAATACCCGGTCGGTAGATTGGTTAGGGACCGTAACAAGTACAAGGGTGAACCATTAGTAAGGAACACCTAACACTGGTGATAGATCAATATCGGGAAGTGCCCTTGCAGTTGTAGAACAACTCACGCCCCCACTGCATTCAGAGCACCTGCCACCAACAGCCTATTTATATAGCATTTGACAGGGTCGAAGGTGGTCGTGCTGCGTGATACTTGCCTCGTCCCGACGACACTGAGCCGCACAGACAAGGAAGTGGTGGCGACAGTTTCGAATCTAGTTTGTCCACTTACCATTGGCACTAGCTGCACTATAGTTCGCGAACTAACTAATCACGTAATGTCACTTCAATGGTGTGCGCCTCTCCGTTGCGGGTGTAAGTCAGCTTGATGCGCGCGCCAGGCTCGAACTGCTTCAGGGCCGTCCGCAGATCATCAAGACCATCGATGTTGGTGCCATCGATCCGTGTAATGAGGTCGCCCGGTTTCAATCCGGCATCCTCGGCGGCCGTACCATAAATTACCTCACGAACCAAGGCCCCCTGTGCGGCCTCCGGTCGGTACCCGTCGTCGATCGCTACGCCCAGGTAGGCCGTAGAAATCGAGCGCGGTGTGCTGCTTATCGTTTCGTCACGACTGGTGTCATCGGACGCAATGATCACATAGAAGACTTTCCGGGCTATGTTGATCGGGATAGCAAAACCGATACCGTCGGTCCCTTCCGCCTGTTCGTTCAACTTCCAGGTATTGATGCCGATTACACGGCCCGTCAGGTCTATTAGCGGCCCTCCCGAGTTGCCCGGATTGATCGCGGCACTCGTTTGAAGGTAATTCCGAACCAGCGTGCTGGCGTTGTCGTTGCGTCGCCCGACAAAGCTGATGATCCCTTCCGTCGCTGTGTGAAACAGCCCATACGGGCTACCGATGGCGACAACGACGTCACCCTGTTCAACTTTGCCGCTATCGCCGAGTGTTGCCGGGACCAACTCTTCCGCAACGATCTTGATCACGGCCAGGTCGTATTCGGGGCGCTGCCCAATAAAGCGGGCTTCGTACATATTGTCGTCGAGCACGACGGACAGTTTCGTTGCATCAGTCGGAATCACGTGGGCGTTGGTCAGAATGTAGCCGTCGCTGTTCAACACAACGCCACTACCGACATGTGTCTGCCCGGGGATGCGCCCGTAGCCGACGCGCGTTGGCACCAGACGTTCCGGTGTTTCTGCAACAATGCCCACCGTGAACTGCTTTGCCCAGTTGATCGCGTTGACGAATTCCTTCGGCTTCTCCTGCGTGAGTGCCGGGTCTTCAATCACCGGCTCGTCAGCAGTAAGGCGGTCAAGCGCGCCTGAGCTGAACACCAGGAACATCAGCACACTCCCGAAGAAACTACCGATCACCAGGTACATGAGCGAACGGCGAGAAAGCATCTTTGCCGTGTCCAGATGACCGCGGTGGTAGCCTTCATAGTAGGCCGCTTCGGCTGGTTCAGGCTCTTCCAGTTTTCGAATGCTCGACATGGCGTTCCTCCTGTAATTACTTCTCTGATACGGGCTGCGAGGCAATGACGGGCTAGAATTTCTGTTGAATGCAGAAGCCCATCGCTTTCACGATGGGCTTCCTAGAATCATCCCGAGTCGCTACTTCGAAGACTTCAGGGTTTTGATCTTGCCGTCCCGCATCACCTCGATGCTGTATTCGCTGCCGCGCTTCACGTCGTTCATTTGGTCGCGCAGTTCAGTGCGCGTGTCCACGGACTTGTCGTTGACCTTGATGATGATGTCGTAAACCTCAAGTCCGGCGCGGGCCAGCGCACCGTCCGCATCAACGATTTCATTCACGCTAAGACCGTTCTCAAGCCCGAGCTGTTTCTTCGGCATCGGCATCAGGCGAGAAACTCGCACGCCGTCAACAATGTCCATCTGCTCGCCCTTCGGCAGCTTGATGTCCTTTTCCGGGTAGTCCGGGCGGGGGCCCACATCCGGGTTCGGCGTTTCGGGGTACTTACGCTCGATCTTGTCGCTGGCGCCAACGATCTTACGTTCCCACATGTTGATGGTCTCGCTGAACTGACGGTGGTACTTGGCGGCCGTCTCAAGCGTGGCAGCCCAGCCTTCTTTGGGTTGGTCGAGGGCCGTGTCCTTCAAGTCGGCAAAAACGTCATCGACGGATTCCGCGATCTCATCAATCACGTCCTCGTAGTCGTCACCGCCAATGCGGCGAAGGTCTTTGATCTGCCCCTTGAGATCGCGCTTGAGTTCCGCAAGTCGCTCCAGCGGGCTCGGCAGCGCTTCGTCGCCACCGATCTTCTTCGCCCAGCCGTCAAGCTCTGCATTAAAGGCAGCAAAGAATTTCTCGCCGTCCTTGACGATCGTGCCCCAGGCGGCTGGGGCAGCGTCTTCAAGCTTCTCTTCCAGCGCTTCGTAGTTCTCAAGTACGCGCTCTTCCACATCTTCAAGTTGGTCTGCGTACCTGTCGCCACCGACTTTGCGAAGGCGACTGATACGCCCGCGCAAGCTCTTCTTCATGTCAACGATACGTTCCTTGGCGTTCGGGATGTCGGGGTTGATACCGATCTTCGTCGCCCACTTGTCGATCTGGCTATGGAACTCGGTGTGGAACTTGCGGGCCGTGTCCAGGGTTTGGGCCCAGGTTATGCTCGTCCCGTCTTCAATCTGGTCGTTCAGGTCGGCAAAGGTGTCCTTCACCTTGTCTTCCATGTTGTCGAGCTCTCCCTCGTACTGGTCGCCGCCCGGCTTACGCAGGCGTTCGACGCTGTACAACAGATCGCGCTCGAGGGCACGCAGGCTGTTTCGGTAACGGTCTTCGCTGATCTCCTCGGCGACTTCCGCCCGATCCTCCGGGTCTGTCTCGGCTCGATTTTCGCGCTCGCGGTCCTGAAGTTTGGCCATGTCCTTTTCAAGCTTCTCGCGCGCCTTCTCTACCAGTCGATTGATCTCTTCCTGCGTCAGGTCGCCGTCGGCAAAGTTTTCAGCCCGGGCTTTGCTGACTTCACGAATGAAACCGGCGATTTCTTCCGGGTTGCCACGAGTATCCGAGCGGCGCATCGCATCGCCCGCTTCGGCTTTGTTTGCTTCGCCGTGGGACTCAACTGTGCCCTCTTTGGTTTTGATTGTGATCCCGCCCTGCGCACACAACGGCAGAGCCAGCCCTGCGCTTGCCGCAATCATCAGCCCGAAGCGTGCCATATCTCGTCTCCCGTCTCGTGTCCTACTGAACGACTCCATATTGTACGCCATGAAAGCGCAATCGGCTCCCGATTTTTACAGAATGTAATGCTTGGCTTGAAAACACGCCCCCGATTGACCGTAATTCACGTCACGCCATACTGTTGCGGGTTTTCATCAAGAGGTTTTCGAAGTGCGCTACGGTGCTTTAGAGTTGAAGAATAATCTGGTGGCTGCCCCCCTCGCGGGCATCAGCAACCGTGCGTACCGCGTGCTCTGCAAACGCTACGGAGCAGGTCTCACATACGTCGAGATGCTGAAGGTCGAAAGCTTCCTGCACCACAACCGCAAGATGATGACTCTGAAGTACTACCGAGAAGACGAACGTCCGGTGGGGATCCAGTTCGCCGGCAATAACCCGCAGTGGCTTGCTGAGGCCTGCATCATCGCCGAGGCCGAGGGGTACGACACAATTGACCTCAACATGGGCTGCCCGGTACCGAAGATCGGCAAATGCGGCGCAGGCAGCGCCCTGATGGCCTATCCCGAGAAAGCCGGCAAGTGCTTCGAGGCCATGGTCAATGCCGTAAACATCCCGGTTACCGTCAAAATTCGCGCCGGCGTCAACGAGAACTGCATGAACTTCATCCAGATCGGACGCATGGCTCAGGAAGCCGGCATGGTGGCGATTACCATCCATCCGCGCACCCGCGCCCAAAGCTTCAAGGGTTTCGCGGATCACACCCGTACGGGTGAGTTGAAGGCCGCGCTTGATATCCCTGTGATCGCAAGCGGTGACATCAAAGAGCCTGAAGACGCTGTCCGTATCTTGAACGAAACCGGCTGCGACGGAGTAATGCTCGGTCGTGGGGTGTGGGGGCGCCCATGGCTGTTTCGCGAGATCGACGAGTTGCGCCGGTACGGACGCGTCGTGACGCCGACGCCGGACGCCGCGGAACGCCTGGGCGTATTGCGCGAGCATTTCGAGTTGTTACTGGAAGGCTTCAATGCGCGGCACGCTTGTCAGGTCGTGCGCCGTTATGCCACGTGGTATATTCGCGATATCCCCGGCAGCGCGCAGTATCGGGCAAGGATCACACGAGTTGAAACTCGCGAGGAGTTTCACGAAGTTCTCGACGAGATTACGGAACACTACGAGAACGTCGTAGGCGTGCCTGACAACGAGCTTATCGGGCGGCGCGCGGCACTGGTATCAGCCTGAACCCCTTTTCATTTCCCCCCCCTACGCATACAACGGCGTGATGCTTCGTTGCCTGCCAATCCTGTTGTTTTGCCTGTTGGCCTGCGCGATGCTTGGCGGCTGTGCCGTAGGCGGGGAACGCCCACCGGTACGCACATACGCCTGGCCGTTCTTCAACGAGAGCGTAGACGCACAAGGAAACTCGATGGTTCGAGGGCTCGGACCTTTGGCTGAGCTTGAAGAGCGCAACGATGGCTACGTACGCTCGACCGTGCGCCCTTTCTATACGTATGTTCGCAACCCTTCGGCCTACGAAGAAGACCATTTGTTCTTCTATCCGCTGGCGCGCTATCGCGACCGTCAGCGTCCCGGTTGGGAGGGGCGCCATGAAACGCGCGTGCATGCTCTGCCGTTCGTCTGGTGGAATGACGTCAGTTTCTCACCGGGCCACCGTGAACTTGACTACTTTTTCTTTCCGCTCGTTTTCGGCGGTGAGAGCACGATTGAGGGTTCGCACTTCGCCGTAGCGCCTTTCGGCGGCAACCTGAAAGGCGTCTTCGGGAACGACGAGGTCCGGTTCGTAATGTTCCCGCTGTACGTCGAGCTGCGCCGTCAGGGGCGCGTAACGTACTACCTGCCCTTCCCGATCGTGAAGTGGGGTTACGGCCCCGGCTATCGCACCTACGGTGTGATGCCGCTGTTTTCACGTACAGAAGTCTGGAAGGAAGTACCCGATGAAGTCACCGGCGGCACCAAGAAGTTGCCCGTAGCGGACCGCTGGACCATTCTGTGGCCGCTGTTCCGTTACGACCGAGACAGGCTCGACAAGAAGTACCCGCGCGAATCCATGCTGGTTTACCCGCTGTTCGGATATTCAACGACGGCCGTAACCAAGAACTACAGCGCGCTGTTCATTCTCAACTATCCGATGTTCAGTTACACGCGCGCGGACCTTTCAGACACAACAATCATCGACGCTTTCTGGCCGATCTTTCGGTACGCCAAGGGCGACAACTTCAAGCAGTATCGTGTCTGGCCGCTGTGGGATTACTCCGAGCGCACAACACCCGGCGGCAAAAGTACCGCCATCAACGTGCTGTGGCCGTTCTTCTGGTACTTCGAAGACCAGTTGCCCGAGTACACCGAAACGCGCTATCAGGTCTTCCCGCTGTTCTTCGCGAACTTCCGGCAGTATCTGCCTGAGCCTGATGGGACGATTCGAACAAAGCATCTCGTTCGCATCTGGCCGTTGCTGAAGTACCAGAAAGACCCAGACGGCACAGTCAGTCTGGACATGCTGAGCATCTTCCCGTTCAACGACGAGAAGTTTGACACGACCTACGGGCCTTTCTTCAAGTTCTTCAGCGTGAAGGCAGGGCCGGAAGAAACCAAGGTGCAGGCGTTGTTCCGGATGTTCAGCTATGAGGAAGATCCGTACCACATAGACCTGAGCCTGGCACCGTTGTTTGACTGGCACGTCGTAAAGCAGGCTCGCGACCGCCTGCCCGACGCGTACGGGCCGCAGCCCGGAGATATTGAAGACTTCAATATCCTGTACGGGCTGCTTGGCTATCATCACGGCCCGGACGACCGATACACCAAGCTGTTCTGGGGGCTGAAGGTCAGGAAGTAGCGGAGAAGCGCTTGAACTGGAAGGACAACTCCGTCACGAACGCTGTCAGGGGCGCAGGCTATACGCTTGTGCTGTTGCTGGAAGCATTGGGCCACGTCACCCAGGCTTGGCGACGCCGTCGCGCGATCTTTACCCAGATGCACGTCATCGGTACGCAGTCGCTGCCGATTACCTGTTTCTTCATGCTGTTGATCGGCATGGTCTTCGCCCTTCAAACCGGCATTGAATTCGCTCGGTTTGGCCAGACGAACCTTGTTGGTCTCGTGATCGTCAGCGCCATGGTGCGCGAGCTAGGCCCATGGATGACGGCTTTCGTGCTTATCGCCCGCGTCGGCTCAAGTATGGCTGCCGAAATCGGCAGTATGAGCGTGGCTGAGGAGATCGATGCGTTGGAAGTCATGTCGATCAACCCTTCCAGCTTCGTCGTCATGCCGCGAATCATCGGCTACGCGTTGATGGGGCCGGCTCTAACGGTCGTGGGAACACTGGTCGGCATTTTCGGCGGCGGCATCGTCGCCAACCTTCAGCTTGGTGTGCAGTGGGCTGACTATCTGCGATTTGCGGAACGTGGCGCTGAGCCACTGGACATCTACTGGGGTCTTCTAAAAGCCCTCGTCTTCAGCGTGAGCGCGGCCGCGGTGGCTTGCAGCAACGGCATGCGCACCCGCGGCGGGGCTGTTGGCGTCGGGCGGGCAAGCCGGAACACAGTGGTGATAGCGCTGACACTGGTTGTGTTTTTCAATTACCTGCTCACCAGCTTCTATAGGATGGTGAAGATGTTCGTGGCCGGGATTCTATGAGCCAGTCTGGTGCCAAAGACGAAGTCGTTGTCGCGTTTTCCGGGGTTTGCAAAAATCTGGGTGGGAGACAGATTCTCGACGAGTTGAGCTTCGAAGTGAAGCGCGGCGAAACGTTCGTAATCATCGGCTATTCGGGCACGGGCAAGTCCGTTACGTTGCGCCACATGGTTGGCCTGATGCCACCCGACGACGGCTCAATCCGAATAGAGGGCGACGAAATCACGACCATGTCGCGGCGCGAGCTTGAGTTGATGCGTCGCAAGTTTGGCGTGCTCTTCCAAAGCGGGGCGCTAATCGCATGGCTGACGCTTTTCGAAAACGTCGAGCTGCCGCTCGTTGAACACACGAAGATGAGCAAGAAGAAGCGCGCTGAAATCGTGCAAAAGAAGCTTGAGCTCGTGAACCTATGGCAGGACCGCGACAAATACCCAGCCGAGATTTCCGGTGGTATGAAGAAGCGTGGCGGGCTTGCACGCGCTATCGCCCTTGACCCAAACATGGTGCTCTACGACGAACCCAGTTCCGGGCTTGACCCTGTGATCGCCAACGAAATTGACAAACTGATCAATCGACTAAGGGATGAGCACGGCATGACGCAGATTGTCGTCACCCACGACATGGACAGCGCTTACACTATCGCAGACAAGATCGGCATGTTCCACAAGGGGCGCATGCTTCAAATCGGCACTCCGGACGAGATTCAGAACAGCAGCATTCCGGAAGTTCAGCACTTCATCACCGGTGGTAAAGAAGGCCAGGTAAGTC
>JAGQRE010000115.1 GCA_020425695.1 Planctomycetota bacterium | reverse complement strand
CAAGGTCATTTGCGTCACCGGCATCGCCCGCGACAAAGACATTGAAAGCTGCATGCGCCATATGGCCGAGAAGGCCGACGGCGCCATCTTCACGACCTACTACAACCCGCGTGAGTCCAGCCCCGACGACCTCCTGCGCATGTATGAAAAGTTCGGCGGCAAGCAGGGCAGTACCGAAGAACACCCGGAAGCCGCGCTCGAAGAAGCCATCGAGCAGGCCGGACCAGACGGGCTGGTACTCGTGACCGGAAGCGTCTACCTCGCCGGGCTCCTGCGACAGGCCGCAGTCGAGTACGCCGACGGACGTCAACAGTAGCACAGGCATTCCTGCCTGTGGTCGCGGCAGCCGCCGCGACAAGAATGTTCAGGCACCGTAGGCCGACAAAAATGGCTGAGAACATCGATAAAGCTCTGCAACGCTCACGACGAAACCTCCCCCACTGGCAGGCGGGCGGAAGAACGTATTTCGTGACTTGGAACTGCATCGCTGGTGAATCGCTAAGAGTCCAAGAAAGGGCCATCGTCGTGGAGGCTGCCACGAAGTTCCACGGCGACCGGTACAACATGTTCGCACTGGTGGTCATGCCCGATCACGTCCACATGCTGATTCAGCCGTTGGAGAAGTCACCCAAGCTGTGGTGGCATCTTGGTAGGCTCCTGGGTGGGATGAAGGGAGCAAGCGCAAGAAAGATCAATGCATCAAGAGGACGCAACGGCGCTCTATGGCAGGAAGAGTCGTTCGACCGCCTGCTTCGAGAGGGAGAGTTTGAGGATAAATGGAACTACATCCGCCTGAACCCCGTTCGTGCAGGTTTAGTTGGCAAGCCAGATGACTACGATGCGCTCTGGATTAGATCGACAGCGGATGGTTGGATGCAACCGGATTTGTAGCTCGGCACAGGCAAGAATGCCTGTGCTACTTTCCTCGAAGATCGTTTGACGCCCATGCCAAAAAAGAAGACTGATGAGCCGCGCTTTGAAGACCTTGTGACGCAGGTCGAGCAAGCGCTTGAGCAACTGGATTCCGGTGATCTGCCGCTCGAAGACGCACTCAAGCGCTACGAAGACGGCGTGGCCGCGCTTCGGCAGGCATTCGGCATCCTCAAGAAAGCCGAAAAGAAGGTGCAGTTGTTGTCCGAGCGCGACGGTGAGATCGCGACGCAGGACTTCGACGTAGACGACGAAGAAGATCAGGAAGACGGCGGCGGCAAGAAGCTGTTCTAGGCTGATTCGAAGGGGTCAGACCCTGTTTGCGCCCGAGTGGCTTACACTTGTCCATTTACGCAAACATTGCGAAAACAGGGTCTGCCCCCCCTCCCGCCCGGCATAGCACTGACAGATTTCCCAACCCGCAGCCAACACGCTCGTTACAATCCCTGCATGCGAATACTGCTCACACTCATGTTGTTGTCCACCGCCCTGCTGGGCGGCTGTGCGAGCTATTCGCTGGATATGTCAGGGCTTGAGTCCTACACCAGCGACAACCTGAACGACACGGCCGAGCACTACTCGATGTCGACTCTCGACCATTACTCGGACGCCACTTTGGGCGCGGCGTCAGAAGATCTGACAGTCTCCGACCTGGACCACGTCTGGGCCGACGCACTGGAAGAATCAGCCAACCGCTACAGCATCACTCGCCTCGAGCACGCCAGCAATTCCACGCTGGACCCGATCGCTGAAGAACTCTCGATCACCAACCTTGAGAAAGCCACCAGCACGGCGCTCGACCCCGACACGATCGGCAAGTAGCAGCGCCTAAGTTTCGGTATCAATCCCGAAGCGGTCCTTCAGGATATCCAGCAAATCGAAGAAGTTGTGAATCTCGAAGTCCGGCTTGGTTTCGGCCGGCTCGTATTCGCGCTGGGTGCGCTTGTTCAGCACGGTAATCATGCCGATTCGGTTACACGGGTCGACGTCCATCTTCGGGCGGTCGCCTACATAGATGGCTTCGCTAGGGCGTACGCCGAAGGCCGCGCAGGCCCTCAGGTACAGCTTCGGGTTCGGCTTGCTGATACCGATTTCGTCGCTGATGAAGATGCCTTCAGGCTCAAACAACCCAACAACGCCGAGACGCACCAGTTTCTCTGCCTGCTTGACGGCAAGCCCGCTGCTGATGACCCCGAGTTTCAGGTCCGTTTTGTCGCGCAGCAGTTGCAGGACGTCAATCGCGTCTTCATAGGCACGCAGCTCGCGGAACTTGGTCTCGTGGTAGCCCACCACGGCCGCGGCAATCAGGATCGTAGGGTTGATGCCTTCCCAGTAATGCTTGGGTACACGGCGCAGCAGTTTGTCGAAGTGGTGTTCGTAGTTGCTGCTGAACTCGACGACAATCTCCAGCAGCTCGCGCAGGGCGTCTTCTGTCGCCATCCGGAAGCCGTGGGCACGCATGTTCTCAATGGCGTTCCGTCGCGCCAACGCCGCGAACTCGCTGGTTGAATACAGCGTATCGTCGATGTCGAAAAAGATCGCTCGCAGCGTCTCAGCCATTCGGCAGGTTCTCCCTATGCTTCTTTCTCAAGCTCTGCCCGAGCCTTCTCTTCAGCCGCCTGGCGCTCACGCATGACCCAGCCCGCTATCAGACCCACCAGAAAGACCGCCGGGATCGTGACCAGGTGAATCCCCCACGGGAACTCCTCCGCACCACGCATCTCGAGCACAACAACAGCAATCGACGCCGCCAGCAGAACAACGCTGCTGACAGTCAGGATTATCGCTTGTTTGTTAGCACCACTTGTCATCCCGCACAGCATACCGGGCAAGGCGCAGATGGGGCAGTGTGTGAAGCACCCCCGCCTTCGCGCCCTTGCCCGACCACGCAACGCGCCATAAGCCACTACACGGCAGCGACTTACGTCGCCTTCGAGACGGCGTTGGATTGTGTGAAAGAACTTTCAGTTTCAATTCACTACTAATAAGCAAACACACCAATCAATCGCCATTTCACGGAGTGCGGACTATGCCAGATCTGAAGAAACTGTTTGTTGTTGCGCTTATCGCCGGTGCATTTGCGCTGGCCATGCCGCTTTCAGCCCAGGGTATGGGCGGAGGCAAGGGTGGTTACGGCGGCAAGGGCGGCTACGGTGGTAAAGGTGGATACGGCGGCGGCACTGGCCAGAAAGGCCCAAGCGGCGGTCAAGACTGGCGCAAGAAGGCCGAAGATGAAATCGGCTGGGGTGAAGACGGCACTGAGGAACGCATTGAGCCGGGCGACACCGTAGACAAGGACGCCAAGGAAGAACGCCTTGAGGCCGAAGCCGACAAGCTCGGGCTCGAAGACAAGAAGCTCCGCAAGGACTTCATCAAGTACGGCAAACTCGGCTGGGACAAGGCCGAGAAAGAAGACTCACGCTGGGCCAAGGTCTACAAGAAGGTCAAAGACGACGAAGAGGCCCTGAAGAAGGAACAGGAAAAGCACAAAGAGAAGCTCGACGAAGCTTGGGCGGACGCCGACGAAGACCAGCTCAAGAAGGAAGTCCTGACCGAAGAGCAACTGGAACAATTCAAGAAGAACACCGAAGACCTGCGCAAGGAAACCGCAACCGACAAGAGCGCGCGCCAGGATGAAATCCGCGCCCGCAAAGTCGAAGAGTACAAGAAGCGCGCTTCCGAATGGGCAAAGGGCGGAGCCGGCGGCGGTGACGACAACGAAGTGAAGAAAGAAAAGAAGGACGAAGAGGGCGAAGACAGCGCCGACTCAGACAAAGAAAAGAAAGACAGCGAAGACTAGCCAGCCAGCCATCCTAATCAAACTGAACCGGCCCCACCTGGGGCCGGTTTTCATTTGCTGTCAACCCGGCTAACGCTTCTCGGGGTCATACACGATCTTGTTCTGCCGTGTCGCATCCAGCAACCACTTCAGTTGATCCTTGCTGAACAATCCGGGCTCACCGCGAATCACGATCTGCTGGGGGCGCTCGTCAAACTTCTGGCTGAGCAGAACATCCGGCAGCAGCTTCACCGCCTCGTCAAACTCTCCGGCGTCCTTGGCGGTGTCCCAGGTACTGACCCAGATTGAAACCTTCGCTTCGCCCTTGCTGGCGGTCAGAACTACATCGCCGCCCCACCCGTCAGACGCCGCAAGCGCCTTGTCTACGAGGCCCGCGTCGACGAACTCAACGATCGTTCCCATCTCGCCCCATGTGTCTTGTTCACCAAGTTCCCAGCCTTCCGGCAGGGCGTCGGCAATACCCACCAGATCCAGCCCGATTTCATCCGGCAAGTCACGCTCGGCGATGTACTTCTCTGAGTGCAGGATCTGTTCCGAGCTGACGGGCAGATCCCCGAACGCTTTGTCGACGGCCTTATAGCCATCCACCTCTTTCAGCTTCTGCACGAACCGGGCGCCGTCCGAGTAGAAGAACACCCGCTGCAAACGAGACCACGTCAGGGGTTTGTCAGGGTTGGCTGGCAACCCCAGCATGTCCCCCACGCCATACTTGGTCATGAACGCCACATGCGGCTGTTCATCGACCAGCGCGTCGATCATCACCTGCACGGCCTGACCCTCAATCAAGGCAGTAAGCGCCAGATGCTGGTCGCTGGTCTTCGGCTGCTTGTGTAATGCTGCCAGGTCATACAACTGATCCTGCAACCCGTGGGTCGCCTCATGGATGCGCAACCCGAACTGTCGTTTCTCACCGGCGGCGTCGGGCACCATGTAGAGGCACTTGGTGGAAGGCTTATAGAAACCCAGAATATTCTCGGGCGAAAACCCGTCGTCACCCCAGCCTTCAATCTCCTGCTTCAACTCGTCCGGCGTGTACAGATAGACCGGAATCTTCTGCTTGAAGCGCATGGCGGTGACTTGCTCGATCAACTCAATAGCGCGGACCTGATCCGGTGAATCGGCGGGCTCTAGCTCGCCTAGCGTGACGTCGCCCAGTGCCTCGGATTCTGCTTCGGGCTGGCCTTCGGGTTCTGGTTCGGATTGTTCATCCGGCCCGTTCACCTTCGGTTCGTTGGCCGTTTCCGGTTTGGTACAGCCCGCCAGCAGACACACGGCGGCAGCAATGATCAGTAGATGCTTCATATAGTGTCCTCGTTCTCGCCTGCCCAATCCTAGCCCAAGCCCCGGTAGAGCGTCCATGGCATGACAAATTCTACGGTTTCCACGCATCCACCGAACTTCCCGCGTGTTTCATCTGTACTGAACCGGAGAATACCGATGAAACGTTTCACCGCCGCCCTTGTCGTCGTCTTGATCGTTGTCCTGGGTGCGAACCTTGATGCCCAGACACGCCGCCGCAATAACCCCAATGGAAAGCCCGTGAAGTCAGGCGCTGAGGCCGCGAAGGAAGCACAGAAACGCGCACAGAAAGCCGCCAAGAACAACGAAAAGGAAGAGCGTGCTGAAGAGCGCGAAGAGGCCAAGGCGGAACGCGAAGCCAGGCGCAACGGGGAAGAAGAAGAAGACGGCATCAGCATCGTGGGCGGTAGCGATGACGCGAACGCTGACAACCTGCCGGAGCCCGGTGACACAATTGACCGTGCGATCAAAGACAAGACGCTTGATGAAATCATGGACGAACTCGAGCTCGAAGACACCGAGAAACGCGCAGAGTTCAAACGCAACGTGCGCGACGCCTGGGAAGACACCGAAAAGCAGGACAAGGCCTACGCCGTCAAATACAAACGCTATCTCGACAACGCCGAGAAACTCGCCGAAGAGAAGCAATCTCACGCTGAAAAGCTGAAGAAGATCTGGGACGAGTCAGACGAGAAGCTGGCCAAGGAAGAAGTGCTCGACGAAACGCAAACCGAGCGCTGGAAGAAATCAAGCGCAGAGTTGCGCACGAAAACCAACACCGACCGCTACTACGAAGCCAAAGCCAAACAAGCAGAAGCCGAAAAGGCGAACGAAGAAGCCAACAAGAAAGAAAAGAAGGACGAAGAAGAAGACAAGTAACAGACCTGCTACGTATCGCGCGGGCCTCGTATCCGAGGCCCGCGTGCTGTTCTAGAATACTCCGATGGAGTCAGTTAGCGGCGAGAGTTTATACCTGTTCAGGCACGCGTTGTTACGTGAAGCTGCCTACGAGTTGTATCCACCCTCCGTCCGCGCAAAGCTTCACAGGCTGGTCGTAGAAATCGCGACCTTCCTGTTCGAAGACAGCCAACTTAGCCCTCTCGCCGCAGAACTAGCTGACCACGCACGGGCCGCTTGGCAAGGTACCGACGACGAGTCCCTGCAGCGCATCGAGGCCGGCTTCTGCAACCGCGCAGCAAGTCATGCTCGGGCCATGTACCAGAACTCGGATGCTGTGTCCTTCCTGACGCGTATCGCCGACCTGCCTGCTCTCACTGATGCCGAGCGCGTCAAACCACTCGCTGACGCAAGCTACGCCGCATATCTGAGCGGCGACATTGAGACCACCGAAAGGCTGGCGAAGCGTGCAGACGCGCTGAGACCGACAGGTATTGAACTCGCTGGGCTCAGAAACACACAGGCGGCCGTCTGCTACCTGCGCAGCGACATTGATGAAGCGATTCGGCTCGCTGAAGAAGCCCGCGACGGATTCCGGTCAACGAAGGACGAGCGCGGCTGCGCACGGGCGATGAACATTCTCGCGGTCTGCTACACCCAGACTGGCGAGTACGGACTGGCACGCTCTACTTACCAGGAAGCCGCCGCCATCTTCCGCGAGATCGGCGACCGCAGGGGCGAGGGTGGCTGTGCCACAAATCTCGCGTTGCTGCTGGAACAGACTGGGGAGAGGGACGAAAGCGAGAGGCTGTACAATCAAGCCCTCGAGATTGACCGAGAATGCGGTGACCTTCGGGGTGAAGGCATCGACCTTGTGAATTACGGCCTGTTACTTACCCACTCAGGCAGAGCAGATGAAGCCAGTGCGATCCTCGAAAAAGCCCTTGAGTTGTGCACCCAAGTCGGAGATCGCTACTTCGAAAACTTGGCCAGGCTCAACCTTGCGGTCGCCTACTCGCGGCTTAACCAGGAACAAACCGCGCTGCAGCTTCTGGCGCAGTCGGTTTTAGACGCCCGCGATATCGGCTCGCTGCATAATGAAGCGGTAAGCCACTCCAGCGCCGGCCCCATTCTGATCGAACTGGGAAGACTCGATGAAGCACAAACGGAACTGGAACTAGCGCTGGAACAGTTTCAAAGTACGCGCAACACTCGCCTTCAGGCCTCTACCTGGCTAGAACTCGCGAAGCTGCATGGTATCCGCAACGACAACCCGGAAGCGGATCTGGCGCTACGCAACTCAATCAAACTATACGCCGTGCATGGTGATCACGCCACATTGGCCGAGGTACACGGCCTTTTGGCGGAGCTCTTGATGAAAGATGGGCGCCTTACTGACGCGGCTAATGAAATCGAAACGGCCGTGCAACTCGCACGAAAACTGGCAGACGGCGGAGTACTCGCCGGTGAGTTGCAGGAGGTGGCGAACGACATCAAACGTGCTGAACAGGCATGACTTCCAGCGGTGACGTAACTAGATACTTACGAGTTGCAGCAACTATGCAGGTTTGCGAATCACGTTTCGCAAGCGCTTGCTCGGGGCTTCGCCCTTGCTCAGTTGTTCGGCTTCTTCGTCGGTCAGGTAGTCTAGACGGTCCGAGTCGGCCGCGAGCGCTTTGTCTTCTTCTTCCTGCAACGCCTTCAGCGCCGCCGCGGCCGCTTCTTTCTCTTCGGCTTTCTTGGACTTCTTGCGACGGGCTGGCTTGCGCTTCGGCTTTGGTTCGGTCGCTGCCGTCTCGGGCGTTTTGACAACAGGTGATTCGGCAGCCTTCTTCTTGGGCGTGCGTTTGCGCTTCGCCTTGGGCGGCTCCGGCTCTTCTTCTGTACTACCGAGACGCGCACTCAGGTTGCGCGTCAGGAACTCGGCCGCTTCGCGTACCACACTGTCCACGACGCGGGCGCGTCCCGTGTCCGTGCCCACGACATCCGCCAGCCCGGTCGCCAGCTTGTCGATGCTTTCACCCAGCGACGCGCGCGCAGACGCCTGCTTCTCGTCCTTGAGCGGGGCCGGGTCGTTGTCGCCATCCAGAGGCGAGTTGTCACCCGACAACCCCATGCGGCGTTTCACTTCCTTGCTGGGGTCGCCGCTGCGCGGGATCTTGCGAAACTTGTCATTGCCTTCCGCAACCACCACCATGTTGCGTCCATCCTCTTTCGCCACGTAGAGCGCACGGTCGCAGCCTTCTTTCAGGTCTTTCTCGGTCTGCATCTTGGACGGATGGAACTCCGCCACGCCAAAGCTCGCGCTGACCGGCAACAGCCTGCCACGGTCGTCGGCGAACTCGGTCGACGCGATGATGTAACGAATACGCTCGGCGGCTTTGGCCGCGTCTTCTTCCGTCGTACCGCAGCAGACGATGCACAGCTCTTCGCCACCGTACCGATATGGCGTGTCCGACTCGCGCGCTTCGCGCTTCAGGATTGCCGAGACCTCCGCCAGTACTTTGTCGCCGGCAAGGTGCCCGTAGGTGTCGTTGATGTGCTTGAACTTGTCGATGTCCATCATGATCAAACTCAGCGACGCGCCGCTGCGCTGTGCGATGGCAACCTGTCGCTTCATCTGGTCCTGATAGTGATTCGCGTTGTACAGCCCGGTCTTTTCGTCCTTGATGGCACGGTCCCACATGCTGGCAGTCTTCAGCCCAAGGCTGACCATTCGCACGAGTTGCGCCACAGCCTGCTCATAGGCCGGCATCTCATCCTGGAAGTCAGGTTCATCGGCTACGTTGCGGGCGATACGCACAACACCCCTTGCGCCGTCCGGAGTACTGAAGAAGACGGCCATCACGAACTCGCCGGTCTTTTCATTCAGTTCGCGTACCTGACGCCCGAGACGCACGGCCTCTTCTACCAGAGTGCACTCGACTGAGTCGGGGTTGAGGGCCGGCGGAAAGCGATCAACGCCGTTACGGCGCTCGGCGCGGACAAGCGGCACACCTGCCTCATCTACCGTGAAAACGGCAATCGAATCGCCACGGGCGAAGTGCTCAAGCTGCTCAAGCACGACACTCAGGATACGTTCAAAGTCGACCTCTTGCTTGATTGCCATGCTGACTTGCTGTGCAGCACTGACGAGGTCGAGGTTGCGCATCAGGCGCGTGCGTTCCTTCGCGACGTCTTCATTAAGGAAGCGCTGAAGTTGGCGGTATTCGTTTTCAAATCGTACGCGTGCGCGGTAGGTCGCACTCGCGAACAGGGCAAGCAGCGTGGCCATCAGCGCACTGAGCCCACCCGCGAACGCGATGATGCTGAATGCCCAGGGGTCCGAGTGAATCTCGGGCGCGAACGGATTCATGCGTGTGAAAAAGTACGTTACCAGCACGATGGTGCCGATCGGCAGCAGCAGGGCGACACCCAACAGATATGTCGAGTGCCAGGTTGCAGTGGTGTTGTTCGGCATGGATGCCCGCCCCGACAAAGATGAAGAATTGCACGGCTTGCATCGCCGCAGAAGCCTTATCGGATTGATCGGGTGACATCTTTAGACGATCGGTCGGGCGCTGATCGCCCGAGCCGAACTAGAGGTGTGCCTAGATTCCGCTAGGGGGTCAGGCCCTGCTTTCGCCCGGGACCCGTTTGAGTGTTCTTCTTTGCTGACATCGCGAAAACAGGGTCTGACCCCTCCACCGCCTTTCAGGCCAGGGCACTACTCCGGCCTGATACAGTAAGCTCCAAATGAAAACAGGGCCGCGCTGATGCGCGACCCTGTTTTCATTTGGGAACTTACTTACTTCTTCTTCTTGTTGATCTTGTCCTTGAAGTCCTTGCCGACCTTGAAGCCGACGGTCTTGTAGGCCTTGATCTTCATGGCCTGGCCGGTCTGCGGGTTGCGGCCGTTACGGGCGCTGCGCTCGCGGACTGAGAAGGTGCCGAAGCCGATGATCTGGACCTTGCCGTCCTTCTGGACGCCTTCACGGACCGCGTCGATCACTGAGTCAAAGGCGCGCTCTGCGGCGGCCTTGCTTTCGAAACCAGCCTTCTTGTTCTTCAGAATCAGTTCAACCAACTGTGCCTTGTTCATGCTATTGCTCCTGTGCCCTTGCGGGTCTTGGAAAATCCTGGAGTCACATGAGACCATCTCATAGTGACGTTCATCGCAACACTGGACATCTATACCAGATGTAGTCCGTCGTAATCTTTTTCTACTTGTCGTTCAATTTTGACTACTGAGCAAGCCCCTGATTTTTATGGCTCAGGCGCTACCCACTCACAAGCCTTGCAGTGGTAAGCCCCAATGGCTTGCGTTGGCGGGAAAATATCGCCTGCGGGAACGGCGGTCAAGCATCCAATGCCAAATTGTTGAAAATTTCGCTGCCGGGAACCCGCTTGAAATAGGGACTTTTTCAGGACAACCGCCGGGAAAATCGCTTGACAAGGGCTTTACGCTTCATTGAATGCCCGCCCGCCATGCAAGCGAGTTCGCAGCGAGGGCCGCCCGAGATTCCCTAGGTCTAAAGGATTACTCGCGATCGCGTCTGAAACGGCTATTTCTAGGGCTTTTCCGGCAGTTGTGACTACCGTTCAGTGTGTGACCTGCGTCCGGTAATATCTGGTCTTTCAAGAAACTGACACACCCCTATCCGCGTAGTTTCGCTTCCAGATCGTTGAGTCTTGACCTGTAAAGCGCCAGCGCTTCCTCGCCTACGGATTCAGCGTTGGCCCCTTCCAGTGCAGCGTGAACTCGTGCAGCCCACTCACGAGCACCCTGCTTGTCATTCAGGTCCTCAAGCAGAAGCTCGCCCATTTCCAGCATCAGCCCGAGGCGTTGACTCGTCAACAGGTTGTCAAGTCGCAGCGCGGCTGACAGCGCAACTTTGGCATCCTGCGCGTACTCTTTCCGCATCTCGGGATCAGACTTTGCAAGGGCACGCAGAATCGACGCCTTGCGCTCAAAGGCTCGCACGTGATCACCGAGCAATTCAGTCGCGCGTTCGGCGTACTCGAGCGCTTCGATAAGCTTCCCGTCCGCCTGCTGGCGTTTGGCGGCTGCAAGATAACCCAGCGCAAGATTGGTCATCTCGGCAAGCCCGTCACGCGCCTGCGCGAGCAGCTTAACGTACCGGTCGTGTCCCGGCGTTCCTTCGTCCATTGTGTTGAAGGCCGTATTGATAACCTCCTGCGCTTTGCTGAATGCCTGGCGAGCGCGAACGATGTAGTCGGCCTCGAATCGTAGCGCCTCGTCTTTCCAGTACAGCTCAGCGCCGTGTACCAACGCGTCGGGGTCCGTTACAGCACGTATCAAGTCCTTGGCGGCCTTCACGGTGTACGCATCGCGTTGCTCGGTGTCGCTCTGTTTCTGACCGATGGCGAAGTAGATCTCGCCGCGCACGGCGAACAGATCGGGTGTTGGCGCATCGAAGCCCGACTCGACCCGATCAAGCGCTTCGTTGTAGCGCCCCTGCTTCATCAACTCTTCGGCGTCAAGGCGTGCGATACGGCGGCGCAACTCGACGATCATGTCCTGAACCAGCGAGATGTCGTCCTCCGACCCAGCCTCCTTCACAATCTTCTCGAGCTCGCGCAGCTTGGCGTACGGGTCTTTCACGAAGTAAGCGCGCTTGCGCCGGACCTCGGAAATCTCGGTCTGAAAATCGAGTGGCGCCAGCGAATACGCAGCCAGCGCCAGCGTGTAGTACTCCTCGGCGCGTGATGCTTCAAAGTATGCAAGACGCTGGGCCGCCGTGCCGCGCATCCGTATCGGCATGTTCAGCTTCTCGGCGTCCTCGGGGTTATCGAGCAGCTTGCCGGTCGTTTCCAGAGCGTCGCGATAGGCCTGCACCGCCTGATTCCGGAGCTTGGCCGCCGTCTCTTCGTCGTCGGCACGCAGCTTCTCTTTGAAGCGCGTGTAGCACTGTTGGCCGTAGTCCAGCTGCAATTGCGCAAGCGACAGATACACACCGTGCATCAGCTCCGGTCTGTCGCTGAGGGTGTCAATCAGCATACCGAAGGTCTTCAGCGCTTCGTCGAAGTTTCCTTCTTCTTCATAGAAGGTCTTCAGCCAATCGAGCGCTTCGACATTCTCGACGTTCAAAATCGTTGCAGCGCGCACGAACTCGGATGCGGCCATGCGTTTGGCGCCAACGGACAGGTTCATCTCCTGGCCGTTTTCGTCTTTCAATGCTGTCTTGCCGCTTTCGACGTTGCGCCCGACGTCGTAGAGCTTGCGCGACAGGATTCGCCGTGCGCTCTCGGACAACGTCAGCATGTTCTTCAGCAGGTTGTCCATCTCCTGCCGCCGGTCCTCCTCGCGGATTTCCGGGTCTCGCATGCGCAACATTTCTTCGGCCAGATCGAGATAGAAACGCGTCAATGCAGCGCCGATCTCGCCCTCGTCGGGTCGTGCATTGAAGGCTGTGCGCAGCAACTCTTCAGCATAGGCGCGCATGACTGCGTCGCGCGTCAGCCACATACCGATGGCCAGTTGCAGCCCGGTACCCTGCACCATGCCGTGTGCTTCATCGTTCGTGGGGTCGGTCTCAATGGCCTGGCGCATCAGCGTGACGACGACCTGCAACTGCTTGGCGAATGTCTGCTTGCTGTAGAAGGTTGTGATCAGCCCTTCCCATGTCGGCTTATCGTCCTGCCGGATCGCCTTGTACTCGCCTCGCCACGAGGCATACAGGGCGGCAGCTTCGTTGACCGCGTTCTGGCGCAACCCTGCCGCTTTCAAAACCAGCGCGGGTCGATAGTCGGGATGCCGGTTCAACTCTTCAGATAAGAGGCTCGTGGCTTCGGCTCGCGCCGGCGCGCTGTCTTTCTCGAACAGCAACTGGGCCAACAGATACCGAAGCCCAAGATAGTCCGGCTTCAGATCAAGCGCCTTTCGCAGATAGCGCTCTGCCGTTGCGTCACCCGCTTCGCCTCGACTGTAGGCGTCAGCGGCCTCAATCAATGTTGCAGCCTGTTTGGAGGCCGGTGTGGCACCGTTGTCGCGCATCGAGATCAACTCGGCGTACAGCTTTCTTGACTTGTCAAGAAGAGGCTTCAGGTCTGCCGGGATGGACTTTTCTTTGCCTTTGCCGGACAACTCAAGGCGCTTATCGAACTCGACCAGGCAGGTGCGCGCCCATGACTCTACAAGCAGGGCATCGCGCCCGCGTGCGCGCTCGTAGTCTTCCAGGTGACTC
>JAGQRE010000114.1 GCA_020425695.1 Planctomycetota bacterium | reverse complement strand
TTAACCCGGCCGGTAGTGCCGTGGAAGAAGATGCCTTCGGGCCCCGGTTCTTCCGGACTCATTTTTTTGATCGTATGCGTGAGGCCTGTGCGGTCGACAAGATGACGCCGATCATTGAAGTCGTGCTGACTTCGGGGCAGGTGCTGGACATCTCTACGATCATCGAGCTGAAGCAGGACTACATGCTGGTCTCGGCCTTCGTGGATACCCGAGACTGTGCAAACACCTATCAGGCGTACGTTCGGTACCAGACGATTTACCGTATCAATGTCCTGATGCGCCCGGACGATGAACGGGCGATCGGTTTCAACCCGCATGAACCGGAGGACTATGTTGCGCCCAAGCCGAAGAAGGCGAAGCCCAAGTCCAAAACTTCGAAGTAGTTAGCGGTCCAGGTCAAGCCAGCCGTCGACCGGGCGGCGCTTGATGCTGATCTCAATTTGCTGAGCTTCGTCGCGTTCAACCTGTCGTCCGCCCTTGAGTATGAAGCTGGTGATGAGTCTCGCACTGCGGTCGAAGATGAGTTCACCCGTAAACTCAAGTACCGCAAGCGTGCCTCGGAATTCCCCGCTGATGCGCCAGTCGAGCGATATCCGTGCAGTGGTAGCGTCTACGTCGGTCAGCTGGCAGGTCAGTTTGTTCTTGTCGATCTCAAACTGCATGGCCTCAATGAAGCGATTCAGTCCGGAGATGCGGCTGCCTTCCAGCACCCAGTAGTCGCTTACACGCACAGCATCAAGGGGGAGTAGCCCTGTGTCGAAACCTTCAATCAGGAAGTTCGCGCCGCGGATGGACGCGTCACCTGATACGACTTTCGCGTCTACTCCGTTGGCGCGCTGGGTTAGATCAAGTGTGCAGCCGTCGAGTTCACCGCGCGCTTCTTCGCCCTGACCGTACCCCCTGATCAAGCGTGTCACGCTACTTTCCCAGGTGCGGCGCACGCCAAGCATGCGCCCGGCATCGTCAACGCGCAGGACATTCGTCAGCGTGACCTCTTCGGAAACAGTGATATAGCGCTCGGTCTCGGTTGTTTCTTCAACTCGAAGAGTACGGGTGGTGCGGAAGCGGTCTCCTTGCGCGCTGGCCGGGCGCAGCGTTACGGAAGCACGTGGTTCACGCGGACCTTTGCTTGAGGAGTTTGCCGGCGGGGCGTCATTGGGCTGAGGGTTAGCGCGCGGATTACCGCACGCAGCTACAAGCAATGCCAGTGACCCGACTGTCATCAACAGCAAGTAGGCATTACGACCCAGACGCGGATTATGGCGATCCACCATATGAGCTACCGGGCGCTGATCGGCACGCCTTCCACCAGCAGCCACGGAAGGTAGCGGCTACCCACCCATTCGCGCTTCTTGCTGATGGCGACGATGTTGGACTTCAGCAGGTCAAACGCGTTCACGTTCAGGGCGCAGTTCTTCACGCGCCCGATGCGTACGCTGTCCTTGATCACAAACCCGAGAGAAATGTTGCCGCTGACCTGGCCTGCCAGGAAGTTGCTGGTGAACGTGCCCAGCATCTGGCTGATGTAGAGCCCGCCTTCGGCCTTCTTCATCATCTCGGCAAGGTCGTCCTCACCCGCGGCCATCACAAGGTTGTGCCCGCCCGGCGAAGGCAGCGATGACACACTGCGCTGGGCGTTACCCGTGGGTTCATGCCCGCAGCGCTTGGCCGTGGAAAGCGTGTGCTGGAAGCCGTTGACGACGCCTTTTTCAATGATGGCGCGCTTTTGCGTCGGTACGCCTTCGCCATCATAAAGCCCGCCGCTGGGACCGGATTCATGGAACGGGTCGTCGATCAAAGTCAGGCGCTCGTCAAACAGTTGCTCACCGAGCGCATCGACAAAGCGGCTGGTCTTCTTCTCAATAGTCGAGCCGTTCACGCCGACGTTGATCGGCATCAGGATGTCGCCGAGCGCCGATGGCGCGAACAGCACAGGGTAGGTGCCCTTGGCCAGCGGCGCGTTCTTGCGTGCGATCTGGAATTCTTCGGCCACTTCTTTCGCGGCCGCGAGAATGTCTTCTTCTGGGATCACTTCGTTGGCGACGCCAAAGCGGTAGTTCTGGACGAAGTTGCCTTCTTCAACAAGACGCAGCGAAACCGAATACGAGAAGCTGCTTTCTTCTTCGCTGCAGTCCTGTTCGTTGCTTGTGACGATGCGTGACTTGCCAATGCCGCCGCCGATTGAAATGTCGACCAGCGCTTCAGCGTCTATCGCCTTCATCGTGTCTTTGACGTGGTTGCAGATGGTGACCAGCTTGTCCGGGTTAAGCTTGCCGCACTCTGGGTCGAACGGGCGCGTATGCTCGCTTTTCGCCTGACTCGCGAAGTCGTAGTCATAAGCCTTGCCGTAAGGCGCCATGCGCAGCGCGGCCTGTGCTACGGTGTCGGTTTCATCCGGCTTGCTGCTGTAGCTGAAGCCGATCTTGCCGTCTTTGACAGCCCTGATGGAAATGCCGGACGACTGAGCCTGTCGAATTTCATTCAGGCGATCATTTTCGAAGCTGACACGCAGCGATTTGCCGTCGGACTCAAACATCTCAAAGGCATCGGCCACCGTGCCAAGCTTGTTCGTGAAAGTAGTAACCATATGTCGTGGTCCGTGTGTCGTGGTTCGTGATTCGGGTTAGTTGTTCGGTTGTTCTTCTTCGTTGAGCTTCTTTCTTGGCGCGCTTCGCAGGCGTTGGTTCGAACCACGAACCTATCGCCCGCCGATGACCACGTCTTTGATCTTGATGTGCGGGCTGCCGTGGCTTACGGGCAGGGGCATTTGGCCGCCTTTGCCGCAGCCGCCAGCGCCGTCCTGCACGTGGTAATCGCTGCCGACACCTGTAATGTTGCGCAGTGTGTCGAAGACGTTGCCTGACAGCGTCACGTCGCGCACGCGCTCAGCCACTTTGCCGTCGCGAATCATGAAGGCCTGGCCAGCCGTGAACGTGAACAGCTCACCGTTGGTTTGGCCGCCGTAGGCGTCGATCGCGTAGATGCCCAGCTTCACATCTTTGATCATGTCCTCGAACGTGCCGTGCGGGCCGTTGCCGATGCAGGTGTTGCGCATACGCGGGATCGGCGGAAAGCGATAGTCCAGTGCGCGGGCATTGCCTGTGGGCTTTTCATTCATGCGCCCTGCGGTTTCACGGCTGTGCAAACGCCCTACAAGCTCGCCTTCCTTGATCAGCCACGTCTTTTGGGTCGGCACGCCTTCGTCATCGTATGGCAGATAACCACGCAGCCCCAAATCGAGGCCCGTGTCCCAGATGTTCAGATAGTCCTCACCGAAGCGTCGCCCCAGCTTCAGCACTTCCTGCATGCGCTTGTCTTCGGCCACGTTGTCACCCTCAGACAAGTGCCCGAAAGCTTCGTGAACGAATACCCCGGCCAGGTGCGGGTCACAGATGACTGTGTACGTGCCGCCCTCAACCACGTCGGCCTTGGCGGCTTCGATGGCTGTTTGCGCAGCACGATCAAACCGGTCTTCCATGCCGCGGAATGCTTCAAAGTTGCTGCGACCGCCTTCACTGGCCGTGCCGCGGGCGGTCGTCCCGTTGTTGCGGGCGACGGCTCCTCCACCCATGCCCATATCCATAGCTTCACGATCGAGCCACGTACCGTCGCTGTTTGCGAAGTGAATGTGCGTGTACTTGTCGAAGTAGCGCAGGTTTGTGCTGGTAACGCCCTCGTGCCCGAGCATGCGCTCGTTGTAGGCCCCGAAGAGCGAAATCTTGTCTTCCAGCTTCACGTTGCGCGGGTCGCTTTGCAGGTCGAGTTTGACGACATCCTGCACCGGGTCGACGGGTGCCAGCACACTCTTTTCGACGCTGGCAGCGGCTGCTGCCCTTGCGTTGCGGACGGCGTCCTGCGTTTTCTCAGCCAGCGAGTCCAGGTTGTTGAACGTGACAAAACCCCAGCAGCCGTTCACACAGGCGCGCACGTTGCCGCCAAACATGTGGGATTCCTGAACGTTGTCGAGGTCTTTGCCTTGAAACGCGATACTGGTCTGGCTGCTGTCTTCAACGCGGATTTCGCAATAGTCAGCTTCAGCCCGCTTCACGAGCTCGGTGAGCAACTCTTTCATCTACTTCGTCTCCTGGTGCCTGTCTGTCGCCCTGCCCGGAGCGCCTAAGCAATAAGCGCCCCACTGTAGTACTCGTTGCCCACTCTTGCAGGGGAAATCACGCCGGTATGGTCACAAACGACAACCGGGGCTGCACGAAGGCGCCCCGGTTGAACGAGTACGGTCTGCCCGCTATTCCGCCACAAGGGTCTCCTGCTGCTCGATTTTCTTGCCTTGGGCGTACTCAACCGGCAAAACAATCTCAGCGTAGCCGTTGAGTTTGATACGAACCTCGGTCACGGAAGGCCCGATGTATTTAGCGACTAGAGTCGGGCTTTCAGGCGGTGTCTCGCCCATCATGCTGTCGAATGGGTTTACATCGCGCGGCAGCTCCGTGCCCTGTGCGTCGAAGTAGCGCACCGACGCTGCATCAAGCATCGCCTGGGTGACCTCCGGGTTCGAAACCGTCATGAACAACTCGGTGGCGGCCGTCAGCTCGGCGTCGACGGGTGTGGACTTGCCAGTTTCCACGTTGACGTCCTTGATCTCCTTTTTCAGGTAGCCCGAGCCTCGGACCAGCACCGTGTATTTCCCCGGCGGTACATTGGGCATGACTTGCGAATTGCCCTGGCTCAGCATGAAGAAACCCTGAAACCCTTCGCCCAGATCAACGGTGTTTCCTTCTGCGTCCAGCAGGGTCAGAAGCGCGAAGCCGCCGCTGCTCACCGGCGTGCCGTTCAACTTCGATACGACAACCTTGATTGAGCCTGTGTTCTGGCTGATGGCGAAGCTGAGTGCACCGCTATCGCCGCTGGTGATTGTCACCTGCGCCTTCGCACTGCCGATCCCTTCGAGTGTTGCCGTGACCTGATAGTCGCCCGGCGTAACATTCGTGAACTCGAAGGCGCCGTCCGCGTCACAGGTTGTAGTACCGCGCAGCCAGGCATTGAATTCCGGGCGTTCGGGGTTCAGATGCGCGATTGAAACCGAAACGGACGAGCGTTGGGCCGGCGAGTCTTCCGGCGTGGTGACCGTGCCTTTGACCTTGTAACCTTTGAAATCACGGCTGAACGGGAAGTCGCCCTCCTGCGTGAGGTCAAGCTTCACCTTTGCCGTGACCTGCTTGTCGCCTTCACGAACGTGCATCCAGTACGTGCCGGTTTTTAGTCCGACGAATTCGTAGTACCCGCCCTCGACCGGGTTGATTGACTTCATTACGTCGGCGCGGTCGCCGGTACCGATCAGGATGATATCGGTGATGGTTGATTTGGTGTTCATCGTGACGCGCCCGTGTAGATAAACGCCGTCTTTCGGGCGCAACTCGATACTGAACTCGGTTGTCTGACCGGCTTTGACGGCAACGCGCCGTGCACTGAGGTCTGTATCAAATTGGCTTTGGTCGCGGCTGGTACGAATGTACCAGGTGCCTTCGGGAACCGACTTGAGTAGCGCCACGCCCATGCTGTCGGTGACTCCCTTGACCTCTCCGAAACCTCCGAAACCCATGCCGGAGGACAGGCTGATCTCGACCTCGCCTACCGGGACGCCGTCTTCAGTGACCGTCACCTGAAGTGTTCCGGGCAAGGGTGGGCGCAGGTCGCCGACGTCAACTTCACGTTCGTTCTCGACGCTGATGTCGTCCTTCCAGACTCCTTGGTCGTTGGTTGCGGCACCGAACACGACGTACTTCCCGGCCGGAATATTGCTGAGCGTAAACCGGCCGTCTTCGCCGGTCTGGCCCATGCTTGCGGCCTCCTGGAACAGCATCCCCACCATGTTTGTGGGACGTGTCTTGAACATAGTGTAGATGCCAGAATCCTGGCTGGTCGCGCCGACTGTCGCGTTCGGGACCGGGTCGCCGTTGACGTCCAGAAGTCTTCCGATGACAGTTCCCCCGCGTGTCATGCGAATCTTGAGAGTTGTGCCCCGGCCGGTGATTTTGACCGGCTGACGGTATGGCGCGAAGCCCTTGAGCGTGGCCAGCAGTATCCAGTCGCCTTCGGTAGCGCCCTTGAGCTCGAACTCGCCCTTTGCGTCGGAGCCTGTGCTGGCAATGCTGCGGTCGTTCCCCCCGAAGTTGAAACCGCCTGTGGGTGGTTCTAACAGTTTTACAACAACGTCCTTGAGCGGCTCATTGTCAGCACCCGTGACGATGCCCCGGATGGCCAGCCCGCGCCCCAGCGCCAAATCGCCCAGATCCAGGACACTCCCCATCTCAACCGTCTGTGCCTCCAGCAGAAGTACGGCGAAGTCGTTCGCACGAACACGCAACGAGTAGCTGCCGGGCTCGACGTCATCGATGCTGAACCTGCCGTCGTCGTCTGTGCTTGTCCCATTGGACTGAATGCCGCCCCATTGTTGACGCTGCTGCAGTTCAACACTTGCGTTTGCGATAGGCTCGCCGTTCTCGGCGTTGATGACCCGCCCGATGACGCTGGTCGATTTCTGCATGGCGATGTTGCCAAGGTCGGTCTCTCCTCCGCCGGACAGGTTGATGCGCCCCTGACCCTGCCAGCCGTTGTAGTCGGCGTAGCCGTCGGCCCAGACGTTCAGCACGTAGGTGCTGGCGGGCAGCGCATTCAGTGAGAAGTAGCCCTTTTCGTCGGTCACGAATGTTGCAGGTGCGGACCCGCCGCCGTCCCGGAACGAGTCGACGTCGGAGAGGTTGCCGCGTGCGCCAGCGATTCCCTCTTTCGTTAGTGCGTCGACGACTCTCCCGCTGAGAGCGGCCGGGATGGCCAGCTTCAGGTTCACGATCTCTTCGTTGTCTGTAGACAGAGCGATTCCCTGCGACTTCGCCGGTGCGTAGCCCGGGTAAGTCGCGATCACGGTAACTTGCCCAAAACCGAACCTACCTACCCGTGGACCGGGGCCGACATTCTTGTCCTCGGTGTTGGCGTCGGCTTCCTGCTTGGACTGCCAGCGCTTCATGGTGACTTTGACGCTGAACTCACCGGCGCCGTCCGTAGTGGTTGAGCCGGAGACTTCTGCCTTGGGCCTGTCGTCCTGAGGCGCGGCAACGGACGGCCCGCGCCAGCCCCAGTTGTTGGCGTTGGGGTCGGCAAGCTCGACGGCAATCGCTGCGCCGACCGTTGGACGGTCATCTGACTTGAAGGTGACTCGCCCCTTGATCGTCGCTTCGATGACCTGCGGGACCCACTCGGTCTTGGGCAGCGTTGAGTCAACCTTGTTTGGGTCAATGCCGGTGTTTCCTGTGTTTCCCGTATTGCCGGGCTCGTTGCCTGTTGGTGTGTTGCCCGTGTTCGAGTTTCCCGTGCCTGAGCTGTTGTTTGATGGCTCGTTGTTGCCCTCGCGCCCCGTGAGAGGTTCACCGCCGTCGAGGCTCGCGGCGTCCAGTGAGTCGTCGATGTTTCCGGCGGCGACCGTGTTGTGGCCACTGCCGGTCGGCTGACTGATAACCCAGACTGCGATACCCGCGCCGCCAAGCAGCACAAGCAACAGCAGCGCGATCACAAGTTTGTTCTTGCGCATGTCCCCTCCAATTCAGCAGCGACAATGAAATCACTGCCGCGTGATGCGGTTGATAACTCTAATACGGAAACAGACGTCTGCTGTTCCAATCCGATACGGATTTTGGAGGGCGGAACTAATCTGGCTGCGGTCAAGCGTGGGTGTCGCCGACCACAAGCCTGTAGAAATGGCGCTTCCCGACCTTCAGCACACGTCCGTTCAGGTCGTCACCCGTCAGTTCCGCTTTTTCGTCATCCAGGCTGAATTCGTCTTCCGTATCCGGCTGAATCAGCTTTACGCCGCCCTGTTTCAGCAGGCGTCGTGCGTCACCGCCTGAAACGTTGTGGATGCTTTTGACCAATGCAAACCCGGCGATAACGCCGTTCGTGAGTTCAACGACGGCCTCGGGCATGTCCGTAGGCAGCGCTTTCTTGCTGAACACCGACAGGAAGTGCTGGTTGGCGGTGTCGGCGCTTGCGGCACCGTGCATCTCATTCACGATAAGGTGCGCCAGCGCCAGCTTGGCGTCGCGGGGATGCGTCTTGTCGCCGTCGCACAGCGTGTCGATGCGCTCGAGTGGTTCGCGCGTGAGCAAGGTGTACCAGGGGCGCATCAGCGTGTCCGGAATGCTCATCACCTTGCCGAACATGTCATTGGGCTCGTCGTTGACGCCGATGGCGTTGCCGAGGCTTTTGGACATCTTCTGCTCACCATCGAGCCCCGGGATGATCGGCGTGGTCAGGCAGATCTGGGGCGTCTGGCCTTCCTGCTCTTGCAGCTTGCGTCCCATCAGGAGGTTGAACAGTTGATCCGTGCCGCCGAGTTCAACGTCGGCCTTGACCATCACGCTGTCCCAGCCCTGCATCAACGGATACAGGAACTCATGCAGGCTGATGGGCACCTGTGCGTTGTAACGGTTCGTGAAGTCGTCGCGTTCCAGCATCTGCGCGACGGTCGTGCGGGCTGCGAGTTTCAGTACGTCCAGAAACTCCATCGTGTGAAACCATTCGCCGTTGCGAACGACCTCACACTTCTTCAT
This sequence comes from Planctomycetota bacterium, assembly GCA_020425695.1. Classification (GTDB taxonomy): domain Bacteria; phylum Planctomycetota; class UBA8742; order UBA2392; family UBA2392; genus JACKID01. The sequence goes on along the minus strand of JAGQRE010000114.1, from coordinate 4,566 downwards.
GTCTACGACCTTCGCGGCCTGCGCGATGTAGGTCTGTGCGTTGTGCTCGACTTGCTCAATGGTCAATTGTGGGCGGGTTTTGTTCTTACCGCTGGGGTCGCCGACCATGGCGGTGTAGTCACCGATGATCAGCACGGCCTGGTGCCCGGCGTCCTGGAAAGCGCGCAGTTTTCGCAGCACGACCGTGTGACCCAGATGGATGTCGGGGCTGCTGGGGTCAATGCCGAGCTTGACACGCAGCGGCTTGCCGGTTTCAGCGCACTTGCGCAGGCGTTTGCGCAGCTCGTCCTCGGAGATTACGTCTTCGGCGCCACGCAGCAGATCACGTAGTTGCTCATCGACGGATGCAAATTGGGTCATAGCCGAATTCTGAATTCAGGACGCGGGATTCAGGAACTGGTCTCGTGGTTGGGCCGGTTTCGAAACCCTGAATCCTGAATTCCGAATCCTGAATCCACCCTACTCGTCTTCTTCTTCGCCGACGTCGTCGAACAGCGGGTCGTAGTCTTCCAGCTCGCCTTCGTCATCGAACAGACGCCCGGCCGCACCCGGCTTCGGCATGCTGCCCGAGCGCCGGAACGGCTTCACTGCCGCCTGTCGCATGACCTCATATTCGTCCACGTCATCAGGCTCGGACGCCATGCCGGTTGCGCGAGGCGGCTTGGGTTTCGCGTTCGTTTCCTGTGCCAGTGTGATAGCACCAACCTTCTGCTTGTTAGGGTTGGTCTTGGGCGCCTTTACTTTGGCGGGCTTCTTCTGCGATTTCGATTCTGTCTTGGTCATTGCCTTCTTCTTCCCGGATGTGCTTTTCTTGGTGGCTGACTTGGACTTAACGCTTGAGGGCTTCGCGGTCTTTCCCGCGGACTTCTTGGAAGACTTGCCGGCAGCTTTCTTGGTTGACTTCAGGGCCGCTGACTTCTTGCCGGTCGTTTTCTTCGGAGCCTTGGTCTTGCTGCTAGCCGCCTTCTTGGAAGTCTTCTTGGCAGAAGTCTTTTTCGCCGGTTTCGCCGACTTCTTGGCGGCCGAGCCCTTCGACGTCTTTTTGGCAGCCTTGGAACTCGACTTCTTCACCGCCTTCGCGCTACTTTTCTTTGCGCTCAACTTCTTCGGCTTTGCGGTCTTGGTACCTGCCTTTTTCGCAGGCTTGGAGGCTGCCTTCTTTGTGCCTTTTATCGCACTGGACTTGGCCGGTTTCCGGCTGTTTTTACTCGCTGATTTCTTGGCAGACTTCTTTGTAACAGGCTTGCGGGCGGGCTTGGCCGACGCCTTCGCGGGCTTGCTTTTGCGTGCTGCGCTCTTTGTCTTGGCGGCCATGCAGTACCTCCGGTTGGTTCCGGCACAAAATATTTGGTCTCAGCCCAATAAAAGTTTTTAGATAAAAGTCAACAAAAAACTTCCCGCTTGCACTTTCGCAGCCTGCTCAAAACCGGTCTTTTCCACTGTCGCCAACATACCCTCGACACGCGTTGTCTGTGTCGCAGACTGCCCTAGTATCTGCCCATGGCCAGAATCCAACTGCTTCCACCCGAACTCGCCAACAAGATCGCCGCCGGTGAGGTGGTGGAGCGTCCCGCCAGCGTCGTGAAGGAACTTGTCGAGAACGCCCTGGACGCGGGCGCGACTCGCATTGACGTGCAGCTTGTGGATGCGGGCAAGACGTTGATTCGCGTGGCCGACAACGGCGAGGGCATGGATCGCGACGACCTGAAACTCGCGTTCGAGGCCCATGCCACCAGCAAGCTTGAGACGGTCGAAGACCTGTTTCACGTCCTGACTCACGGTTTTCGCGGCGAGGCCTTGGCCAGTATCCAGAGTGTCAGCCGCACCACGATTATTACCCGGCGCGCCGACAGCCCGGTCGCGCTTCAGCTTGAGTCCGGTGGTGGAACCCAGCACGAAATTCGCGAAGCCGCCGGGGGCTTCGGTACGGTTGTTGAAGTCCGCGACCTGTTTTTCAACGTACCCGCCAGGCGGCGCTGGCTGAAAGGCGACAGCACCGAGTTCAGCCACGTCGTCGCGCTGATGCAGGCCATTGCAGCGGCTAATCCGGAAGTCGGTGTCAGCCTCACTCACGGCGAGCGCAAAGCGTTCGAAGTGCCGCCGGGGCAGACCCAGCCTGAACGCGTCAAATCGTTGTACGGCGACAAGTTCAGTGACGGCATGCTGGAGTTGCATGACTACGAGGCCTACGGACGTCTCGACGGCTACATCGCTCCGCCAAGCGTGCACCGCCCGAACAGCAAGGGGCTGCTACTGTTCGTAAACCGTCGCCCGATCAAAGACCGCTCGCTGGTGCAGGCGGTGATTCTGGCCTATCGCGAGTTCCTGCCGCCCGGGCGTTACCCGATGGCTGTGCTCTTCATTGAGGTTCCGCCCGATTCCGTCGACGTCAACGTGCACCCGGCCAAGACGGAAGTTCGTCTGCTTGAGCAGAACCGGATCTTCTCGCTGATTAAGTCAGCACTTTCCGAGAAGCTGATCAACTCAGGCGTTCTGCCCGGCATCAAGCTTGGCGCGCCGACTTCTTACCCGCAGGCACGCCCGGACTCGCCCTTTGAGCCGACGTGGGACGTGCCGAACTCGCCCAATGCGCGCATTTTTGACGACGCATCCGAGCAGCAGGCGCGAGACGCCGAACACCGCTGGAGCGAAGCCAGGCGTGTCCTTGAGGATGCTGTCGGGCCGACCGTTTCGCGCTTTGAAGTACGAGACGTGGGAAATCGCGAATCGGCGCAGCCGTCACCGCAACCCGAGCCGCAGCCCGGCAGTTTGCTTAGCCGGGCCAAAGCGCTATTCCAGGTTGGCGCGACCTACGTGATGGTTGAAACGGACGATGGCGTGGTCGTGATCGACCAGCACGCCTACCATGAGCGCATCCTGTACTGGCTGCTTGAGAATCGCATTGCCAGCCAACCCGTTGAGCGTCAGCGCCTGCTCGTCGCACAGCCGCTGGAGCTGTCTCTGGACGCGAACCAACTCGCGGGAGACCAGTCTGTCGCACTCAAGGAGTTCGGCTTTGAACTTGAGCCCCACGGGGACGGCTGGGCGCTGAAGTCCGTGCCCAAGTATTCCGTTGGCGGCAAGCACCTAGAGGTCGTGCAGGAGATCCTGAATGAGTTGGCCGATGGGCGCGAGCCTCTGACACCGACCGAGATGCGCAAAAGCATGGTGGAGATGGTCGCGTGCAAGGCCGCCATCAAGGCCGGCGACGAACTTGAGCCGCAGCAGATCAAAGACTTGTTGAAGCTAGGCGAGTCGGTGCCGCACACATTCAGTTGCCCGCACGGACGCCCGACTACCTACAAGCTTGGCTTTATCGACCTCGAGAAGCTGTTTCATCGTCGATGATGCCGTCGCTAACGCATTTCATCCGTACTGCCTGAAAGATCTGAACTGCGACACGCGACGACGCCAACAGCGCGACGGGCGCAACGAACTACGAAGAACTGCGATCATGATCGACAATCGGTAACGGACTGCCCGCCGTATGAACCCAGGGCTAGTTCCACAGTCTCGTCGCGCCGTTGCGCTCGGCGCATCTTTGCGTGATGTAGTTCGATGCTACGGGTTCAGGCCGCTCAGATGCCGAGTACAGCGCGGGCGGTGGCGGTTGTTCTGGCGAAGACTTCTTCGTGGCTGATGCCCCAGACCTCGGCCAGTTTCTCGGCCGTGTGTCTGACAAACCCGGGCTCGTTGCGTTTGCCGCGGTGGGGGGCCGGCGTGATGAACGGGGCGTCGGTTTCAACGACAACGTCGTCCGGCGTCAGCACTTTCGCGGCCTCGCGGATGACGTCACACGACTTGTTCTTGAAGGTTACCTGCCCGGCGAAGCTGATCTTGAAGCCGAGTTCTTTCCAGCCAAGTGCTTCTTCAGGGCCGTCACTGAAGCAGTGGGCGAAACCCCTCCAGCCGTTCGGGTGGACGCTGCGAATTACTTTCTCGCACAGCTTGAATGCGTCGCGGCTGTGAACGCAAACGGGCAGGTCAAGTTCGCCTGCAAGCTCAAGCTGTTGGGCAAAGGCGCGCTCCTGTACGTCGATCGGGTCCGGCGCCTTTACGGTGTCGATGCCCATTTCGCCGAACAGCACCATTTCGGGCTCGGACAGCAGTGCTTTGAATTCGCTCAGAGTTGACGCGTCAAGTTTGCCGGCGTCGTAGGGGTGTGCGCCGACGCTGGCATAAACCTGCCCGGGGAACTTGCGGGCTAAGTCGAGGGCTTCACGCCCGCCCTCGGGCAGCATGCCGATGCACACGACCTTTTCGACGCCGTTCTCGAAGGCACGCTTGAGCATGCTTTCGCGGTCAAGGTCGTAGTCGCGGAAATTGATGTGACAGTGGGTGTCGATGATCATGTGGGTGTTTCAAAGCTCGTGGTTCGTGTTTCGACAGGCTAACGCCCGTGAGTTTCACGGCAACACGCCGTGTGCTACGAAGCGTGCTCTTCCATCAAGCTTTGCGCCTTCTTCTGCCACTCGGCGAACTCCGTTTCGATGCCGGCCGGTGACTTGGCGTCAGGCCCGATCAGGTACTTGTTCAGTCGCTCAACGGCCTTGTCTTTGTACTCCG
>JAGQRE010000113.1 GCA_020425695.1 Planctomycetota bacterium | reverse complement strand
GCAGTCGGCCCCGCCCCGGCCGAGCGCGCCCCTGAGCGCCCCCGCTGTTGCATGGCAACCCTCATCGAGTTGCCCCAGCAAAACTCTAAGCAGGACTGAACTACCGGCGTGTACTCTCGTTCGTATGAACACCCGGGGCGTGACTCTCAGGAGTGCGCCATGCTTGATCGCAGATGTTCTTTCTTACGCGCCTTGCCGGCGCTGCTTTTGATCGCTTTGGTCGCCGCCTGCTCGCGCGGGCCGGAACCTGAACCCGCGCCCAACCAGGCTGCGGCGAAACCCGACACCGAAGTCGTGGTGATCGCGAAAGACGATGCCGCGAAGGGGCCGCCGCCCGTCCTGCTGATGCCGGAAACCGCGGCCGCGGTGACCACGCCCGAGCGCTTCGAGAACGAACCGACCGAAGACGAGCGCGTCACGCAAAAGGCGAAGGACGAGGTCAATGAAGACCCGACCGACAAGCCCAACAACGACCTCGCCGAGAACCCGAACGATTGGGCCAGCGACAACGAAAGCCCGTATCCGAACCGCAACACCTCGTCAGTCGGCCTGGGCGGCGGCCACGGCGTCGGGGGCGGGCGCGGCGGCAAGGGCGGCTTCGCCTATCGCCGGGCGCGAGGCGGCGGCGGAAAGCCCGCGCCGATTGACCCGGGCAAGGAAGCCCTGCGCTGGCTGAGTGACCACCAGAACAAGGCAGGCTTCTGGAGCCTCAAAAACTTCGCGGCCGACACCACCCGCACCGGCGCGAAGCAGACCCACAACCTCGAGCTGAACAATCCCGGCGACCCCAAGGGCGATGCCTGCGACACCGAGGATGAAATCCTCGGCACGTCGCTGGCGCTGCTGGGTTTCACCGGCGGCGGCTACGATCACAAGGAAGGCGATTTCCGTGCGCCCGTGCGCTCGGCGATCCTGTACCTGCGCAAGACACAGGCCAACGACGGCTGCTTCGGCTACGACAACGACACCGACATCAAGCGCCACGCCATCGCCACCATGGCGATCAGCGAGTGCTACGGCCTGTCCGGCGATCAGATTATCAAGCCGATGTGCGACAAGGCCGTGGAGTACCTGCTGAAGGCGCAGATCGACGGCTCGGGTTGGGGCACCGGCGACGCGGACCTGCTCTCAACCGGCTGGTGCGTGCTGGCGCTCAAGACCGCGAAGATGGCCGGACTGTCATTCACCGACACCAAGACCATGCAGGACGTCGAGACTTTCATTGACCAGATGCAGTACACGGACAAGGACGGCTCAACCCACGCGACCTACAGCGCGCTTCCGCTTCACGCGCCGCGCCCGAGCGAGACGAAAACCAAGCCAGGCAACAACCTGCTGGAATGCGTGTGGGTGACGACAGCCCTCCTCAGCGGGCGCAAAGAACTGAAGGACGAAGACGTCAAGCTGCACATGGCGACGCTAACGGCGACGCTGCCGAAGTACGAGGCCGGGCAGATCGACTTCAACTACTGGTATTGGGGCTCGCTGGCGACCTACCAGGTTGGCGATCCCAATTGGACGACTTGGCAGGGTGCGATCGAAAAGTCCCTCCGCGAACACCAGCGCGGCTTCGGCCAGACTGAAAAAGGCACGGCCAACGCGAGCAGCGTAGACGAGTATGGAAGCTGGGACCCGGTCGGCGTATACGGGCCGCGTTACGGCCGCATTCACTCGACCGCGATGGCTCTGCTGACCACGCAGGTGTTCGACCGTTACGCCCGCCTCGAAGCCGCATCGAAAAGCAGCAACAAGAGTGGCCCCGACACCGACAAGGACGGGCTCGCCGATCTGCCGGACATGGACGGCTTCGCCCGCACCCAGACGGCGTCGCGGCAGGCGCACTGCGGCGCGCTGATGGCGCGCGACGGCGTGAAATCGATCGGCCAGTTCCCGCTGCGCCACACCGACGTGCACGCGAGAGTCAGCGGCACGCTGGCCGGCACGACGGTCACCCAGACCTTCACCAACCCGTACGATCGCGCCATCGAGGCGATGTACACCTTCCCGCTGCCCACGGATTCCGCGATCAACGACTTCGTGATGGAGATCGGCGGGCGGCGCATCATCGGCGTGATCCGCTCAAGGGCCGAGGCCGTGAAGGTTTATCGCGAGGCCAAGGCGCGCGGTTACACGGCGTCGCTGCTGACGCAGAACCGCCCGAACGTGTTCACGCAAAGTGTCGCGAACATCGAGAAGGGCGGCGAGGTGAACGTGACGATCACCTATTACCAGCGCCTGAGCTACAAGGACGGGCGCTTCGAGTACATGTTCCCGATGACGCTCGGCCCGCGCTACAAGCCGAACGGTGGGGGCAGCCATGAGATCGAGCCGGAACCCGAACCAGAGCCGGAACCAGAACCGGGCTGGGACCGTGACGGTCTCGACAATCCGGAAGACTACACCGACCACGTGCTGCCGCCCGGCATGCGCTCCGGCATGGACATCGACCTGCAAGTCGAGATCGACGCCGGCCTGCCGATCGACGTGACCCGCACCCGTTCACTGGCGCACGAAGTGCTGCTGCAGATGACCAACGAGGGCACGGCGGTCGTCACCCTGAACAAGAAAGACGCCATTCTCAACCGCGACTTCGTGCTGCGCTGGGGGATCGCCGGTGAGCAGCCCGCCGTGGGCCTGCTCAGCCACAGCGATGCGCGCGGCCAGTTCATCAGCCTGCAGTTGCAGCCGCAGCTCGACCCGAAGGACGCCGACGTCACCCCGCGCGAAATCACGTTCATCCTCGACAACAGCGGCAGCATGAGCGGCACGCCGTCCACGATGTCGAAGCAGGTGATCCGCAAGACGCTCGATAACCTGCACCCGGACGACAAGTTCAACCTGGTCACTTTCGCCGGCAGCAACTCGCAACTGTTCGAGACGCCGGCCGACAACACGGCTGCCAACGTCACGGCCGCGAAGGACTTCCTGGGCAAGGCGAAGCCGGGCGGCGGCACGGAAATGCTGCCCGCGCTGAAACGCGCCCTGACCATGCAGCACGACCCGCGGCACATCCAGATCTTTGCGTTCCTCACGGACGGCTACATCGGCAATGAGAAAGAGATCCACAGCATGATCGTCAACGAAGGCAAAGACGCGCGCTTCTTCGCCTTTGGCATCGGCGGCTCGGTCAATCGCGGGTTGATCGACGGCATCGCCGACAACGGCAACGGCAAGGCGATCTACTGCCTGCCGCGTGACGGGGGATACGACGACACGGCCGTGGAGGAATTCTACGGCGCGATTGACCGCCCGGTGCTGTGCGACATCGACATCGACTGGAACGGCCTGGCCGTGGATGAGGCCTACCCGGAAAAGCTGAACGACCTGTTCGCCGGGCAGCCGCTGAACCTGCAGGCGAAAGTCAGCGGGCACGGCGCGCACACGATCTTTGTGCGTGGCCGCGTCGGCGCGCATTACGTTGAGTACCCGGTCGAGTTGCAGCTGGACAAGAAGGCGAACAACCCGGCCATCGCAGCAATCTGGGCGCGGGCGAAACTGGCCGAACTCGAGAAGAAGCTGCTCTCGACACCGGGCTCGGACTCGATCAAGGACTCGATCCGCGACACGGCGCTGAAGTTCAACCTGATGAGCAGCCAGACCTCGTTCGTCGCGGTTGACGAGTCAAGGGTGGTGGGCGCCGGCCGGCCTATGCAGGTCTGGCAGCCGAACGAGATGCCGGAGGGCGTAACGTTCATGGGTGACGATAGCGCGGCCGAGGACTCGAAGACGTTCCGTATTCCGCAGTGGGGGCTGTGGGTCGGCCAGACCGCCGACGGCCGCGTGATCGTGGTGAAGGTCGAAGACGGCGGTGCGGCGGCGAATGCCAGCATGCAGCCGGGGCAGATCCTGGAAAAGATCAACGGCATGGCGGTGACGAACCTGAACGCGCTGGAGAAAGTGCTGTTGCAGGCCGTCGCAAAGGTCGAAGTAGAAACCAGCCTGACCGACAACGGGCAAAGAATCGAATCCGACTTCAAGCTGCCGGAGATCAAGCCAACAAAATAGCGCTGGGCACGCGCAACCAGAACCCGGGGCGGCAATAGAAGCCGCCCCGGTCTCGTGGGAACTCGAGGCGCGGCACAAACGGCCGCCTAGAGCATCTCCATGATTCTATTGCAGAAGCCACAGAAACGTGGCACAGGCAATCTTGCCTATGGTCGCGGCGTTATTGTCGCGACGAGTTGGGCCTCGCTTTGCTCTGCCCCACAGGCAGGAATGCCTGCGCCACGCGCCAAGGAAGTCTCCGTTAGCGAAGCATATGAACGGAGAGGCCATAGCCACACGAGGGCGAGCTTGGCTCGCCCTCGCTTGTTGTCGCTACTTGATCTCGACGCGCTTGGGGCCGGCCTTTACGTCGGCGGGTACCTTTACCGTCAGGACGCCGTCCTTGAGCTCGGCCGCGACGTCTTCGCCGCTGGGGTTGCCTGGCAGGGCGATGCGGCGGCTGAGCGAGCCGTAGCGGCGCTCCTTGCGGTAGAACTTCTCGTCTTTGGTTTCGGACTCCTCGTTGCTCTCGGCCTTGATGTCGAGCACACCGTTGTGGACGCTTACCTGCACGTCGTCTTTCTTGAAGCCCGGCAGGCTGGCGCGGACGATCGTCTCGCCTTCCTTGCCCTCGCTGATATCGACCGCGAGTGCGCCTTCCTGCATCCAGGGGGCGAGCCCGCCCTCGTCATCATCCATGAAGCCGCGGAAGAAGTTGCGAAGGTCCATGCCGCCGAAGGGGCTGCGTACGCGAATGTTTGCCATCACTGGTCTCCTTGTGTTACGGAACTGTTCAGCAGATGGAATGCAGCAGGCGTGCCAATTCGTCCATGTTTGTTGCGATGTTGGAAGTGTCGATGCAAAGGACATTTGCAAGCATCGGGTACGGAGCCTCGCGTTGCCAAATTTGCAGAATGTCGTACAAAGTTCTGTCAATCCGACAGGAACGCTCCGGGGCGGTGACCATCCGTCACCGCCCCGGCTCAAGACTTGGTAGTCATGGCGTGCTACCCGCCCGCGCCCCAGAGGTGCATCGTGTTGACGTCGTTGCCCTGCAGCTTCAAGTAATAGAACAACTGCGCCTTGTGTTGGCCGAGGTGACCGATCATTTCGTGCAGATGCTGGAAGAGCGTACGTTCAGGCCCGCCCCATGGCGGCGCGCTCTTTTCGTTGGCGAGGCGCTCTTCTCCGGCTTTCTCGAACAATTCGTGCGCGAGTTTGCGGTCTTCCTCAAGCAGCTTCAGGGCCTCTTCAGTGCTGCTGACGGTCGGCATTTTCTCGGCGGGGGGCATCATTTCGTCGGGCGGGGCGTCGTCAGGCTTGGGGTCGCTTGCCGCGTTCCAGTCTCCGGTGACGAAGCCGATGCTGACCTTGCCGCAGGCGTTGCTGCAGTGTCTCATCAGTTGCCCGGTGGTCATCCAGTTCTTGCCGGTCTCCGGCTTCCAGTCGAGCGCCTTTTCATCGACCAGCTTGAACAGGCCGGCCGCGGCGTGGTATGCGGCGTCCGCGTCCTGCTTCAGTATGTCTACCAGTTTCATCGTATTCTCCAGAGTTATCGGGCCCCAATGACCCGGCAGCCGAAAGATAGCAATGCCCGCGACACGTCATTCGCCCTTCGGCTGCCATACGCCCATCTTGTTGCCGGCCGGGTCTTCGAAGTAGCCGTACCAGCCGTGGTCGCCGCCAATCTCGGTCTTGGGCTTTAGTACTTTGCAGCCGTCAGCCTCGATTTCTTTCAACTTAGCCTCGACGTCTTCGCAGGCGAGCACGAGCACGGTGCCGTCGTGGCTGGGTTTGGCGTCGCTGTCGAGCGCGCCCTGGGCGTTGCCGGCGTCGAAGAACTCGTACGTGTCGTTCATCGGACTGAATGTCCAGCCGAAGCAACGCGCGTAGAATTCCTTCATTTCAGCGATGTTGCCGCCAGCCATCTCAATGTGGCAGATGCTTCCCAGTTTGTAGCTCATTACGTTTCCCCACGTTTCCCCCGTGATTGTATACGCAACAAAATAGCCGGGGCTGTCGTTTAGAAAAGGCTAAAAAAAACTACTCCATCCAGACGCCGACTTTGTTGCCGCAGGGATCCGCGAAGTAGCCATAGCTGCCACGACCACCGGGCACTTTCGTTGCAGGCTGCAATACGCGCCCGCCGGCTTCGATGGCTCTTTGCAGGCTGGCGGATACGTCCTCGCACATCACCGTGATCAGGGAGCCGTGCTGGCTAGGTTCGAGGTGGGAAGCCAACGCGCCCGCGATGTTGCCAGCATCAAAACACTCGTAGCCTTCATGCATAGGCGCAAAGGACCAGCCAAACACAACTGCGTAGAAGGCCTTCAACTTCGGGATGTCCGGTGCGGGGATTTCGAGGTGGCAGATATTGCCGGGCCTGAACGCCATGAGGGTCTCCGTTACTTGTCTTCCGTGCTTCGCGCCTGTTTTCGTGTTGATTTGGCTGTCTTACTCGACTGGGACGAGATGACTGCGTCGTAAATCCAGCGCGGTGTACGCATGCCGATCTTGATCAGCCACCATAGCTGCCAGGGAAAGTTGTAGACGCGTTTGCGCATGGCAACTGCTCGAACTATGCGGCGGCAGGCGTCATCGACCTCAAGCAGGAACGGCATGTCGAAGTCATTGGTGTCGGTCATGGGCGTGCGGATGAAACCGGGGCAGATGCAGGTTACGTCGACACCGCTTCCACGTAGCTCCGTCCGCATCGACTCACAGTGAATGCGCATCGCGGCCTTGCTTGCGGCGTAGCCGGCGTCTTGCGGCATCCCCTGATAGCTGGCGAGGCTGGCCACGCCAACCAAGTGCCCGTGGCTGCGCTCAAGCATTTGTGGTACGGCCGCATAAAACGCGTTCACCATGCCGAGCAGGTTCACGTTGACGACACGAGCTGTTTCCGCGGCGTCGAAGTTGAGCGCGTCCACCTGTTGTCCAGTTCCGGCATTCGCGACCACGCAATCAACTGGCCCGTGGGCTTCGGCGAACTGATTGATGCCGTCCTGGATCTGATCGAAGTCTGTGACGTCGCAAGGCAGAACCATCGCCACTCCGCCGGCGTCCTCCACCAGTCGCGCGACGTGTTCCAGCTTTTCCTTTCGTCGTGCCATCAACCCCAGCTTGCAGCCGAATGCAGCCAGTTGCACAGCCAGCTCTTCGCCGATGCCGGACGAAGCGCCCGTGATCAACACAACCTGGTGAGGGAACTTCATAGGTATCTCCGCCGACGGTAGTCCGGCTGGAAGTATCGGAGGAATGTGCGCCTTAGCTTGCGATCGCGGTCAGCCAGTCGACTACGTCTTTGATGAACTCAGGGCTTACGCGGCGGTCTTCGAAGTAGATCTTCAGTTCCGACTTGCGTCCGTTGCACGGCTTGAACAAGTGGTCGAGATCGTCGTAGATTTTCATCGTTACGTCGTCGCATTTGCCTTCCAACAGGTCTTTGACGATCTGCTTTGCGTCGCGTTCCGGTGAGACCTGAAAATCTGACTTGCCGTTAGTGACAAACACCGGGCATGTAAGCTTTGAGTGAATCGCGGGCACATCCAGGTTGAAGTGGTCGTGCCACCATTTTCGGATCGGTAGTACGCTTGCCTTCCATGTCTGCTTCAACACAGGTGCTGCGGCTTTGCCGAGTATGTTGAAGTCCGGCTCGCGGTCTTCTTTTACGGCGTCCTGAAACTCGCGTTGTGCCTTGAGGTTGTTTTCGCGCTGCGCCTTTGGCTGAGATGCCATGGCTTCTTCAACCTGCTGGAGGGTGACGTCGTACATGTTGCGACCGGCGGCTGCCATGAAGACCACGCCCGCGACTTTGGGGTTGTCACCTGCCAGAATCGGTGCGGTCAGCCCGCCTTCGCTGTGGCCGATCAGAAAGACTTTGGCGGTGTTCACTTCTTCACGTGAGTTCAGATAGTCGAGCGCGGCTTGTGCGTCACCGACAAGGTCGAGATAGCCCAGATCCTCTGGTTTCTTGCCTTCGATCCCTAGAGGTGTTTCGCCAATGCCACGGTCGTCGGTTGACAGCACGATAAAGCCTGCGTTGGCGACTGCGTCGAGCAACTCCCAACTACCGATGTCCAGATTCCCCTGAAACCCGTGGCGCGTCTGTGAGCCTGAGCCGGAAATGAACAGCACAGCCGGAAACCCGCCTTCCGGGCGTTGGCCAGTCGGGATGCGCACTGTCCCGGCGATCTTGAACTCCGCTTCACCGTCGTTCGTTTCGACGTTTCGCGTGATGCTGACGTCTTCTGCCGTGAACTTCGCATCGTCCGGTAGCGACCAACTGGGCGTTTCTGGCTTGCCCTGCTGGGCAATCGCAACGGTCGCAAGCAGCGTGATAGTGAGAAGTGCGGAGACAAAACGACGCATGGTGGGCTCCTTTTTCGGGGCACTCACAATAACATTCGGGTTTTCTTGCGGCTTCAGCTTACGTTGATTCGTCGCATGCGCTCGCTGCGCAGGACCTCGGCTTCGATCAACACCAACGACTTCAAAGCACCGGCAACAAGCCCGCGTGTACGCTGGATGTCGAAGGACTCTTCGGCACTGAGCGGGCGGCGCGACGCATCCTCGATGAACCCGAGCGCGGCCTGCAGACCTTCTTGAATACTCTGGATGTCACGGCGCATGTTGAGCCTCGCGGGTTCATACGCCTTAAAAACTAAACACGAAGGGACTTGTGCGCTAGCTGACACACCCCGCGAAAGCCAATCTTGTCACAAATTTAACCCGACTTAGCTGGGGGATGTGTGGCTGACAGGCAGAGCATTCTGAATTGGCGTCCAGCCGGAGGCTTCTTCCTTGGCCCGCAATAGCTCAGCTTCAAGGCGAACCAATGCGGCCAGTGCGTTGACGATTTCCGTGCGGGTGGCTTCGACTGTTTCGGCAAGCGACTCAGGAAGTTGCTGCCGCCCCACCTCGAACAGGGTGTCGTCGCCGGTTTCGAGCGCGTGCTGAATGCTACGGAAGTAATCTTCCATGTTCGCTCTCCTTGTTGCTTGCTCAGTCTTCACGCCCATCAGGCTACTCCTGAAGTCAACGACGTTGCAGTCTTAACACCGTGACGGCTGTCGCGTGATCAAGGAACGAGCAAGCACCGGGCGGGATTCCAGCCGACAGGAAAAGATTTGTAATGGCACCAATTGTTAGCAAAGAGTGACAGAATCAACGGTCACATTCCGGAGAGCACTGTGAGCAGCAACCTTGATCTGATCCCCGAGTTGCTGCGCTTGTTCGTGCGAAGCGGCGGAAACCCGCTGGTGCTGATCGGGCAAGTGCTGGGTGTGCTGCCAAAAAACGCACCCGGCGGGCTTGGCGTCATTCGCCGCGTACTGGGTAGCCATCAAGCCAAGCTGATCTCCGTTTGGCTGGCCGGTAAACTGGAGAACCTGTCGCGTGATGACATCAAAAAGCTGCTCGCGGTTGTCGGGGCGAAGGCATCCATCGCCGGCTCCCTGCTGCTGAAACGCATCAAGCAGGGCAAGGCCTCGCCTGAGCAACCTGCGAAAGAGCCAACAGACGAGGCCGACAAGCTCAACATTCGTGAGTTGCTCGACAACTGGAAGCAGTCACTGAAAGACAAGTCTCCGTGAGCGCCACCCTTACAGGCCACGCGCGCCCTCCACGTGCACCCCGCCGCCCATGAACTGGGTTACGTTCGGGCCGTTCAGGAAGTCCGTCGGGAAGCCGAGATCAATCTTGCTGGCTTCGTGAAGTTCATCAAGCGTTGACGCGTCAAGCTCGAACTCGCGCGCGCCGAGGTTGTCCTGCAATTGCTTGAGCGTTCGTGCGCCCAGAATCGTGCTGGTCACACCCGGCTGCTGCATCACCCAGCGCAGCGCTACCTGAGGCGGCGTCTTGCCTATGCGCTCAGCCACTTCCTTCACCTTGTCGGCGATCTCCAGCTTGCGTTCGGTCAAACCGGCCTTGACCATGCCGCTGCGGTTCTCGGCCGGCTTGGTTGGGTCGGCGGGTGTTTTGTCATCAAGGTCCTTGCGTGAGCACTTGCCGGTCAACGCGCCGCCGTCCAGCGGTCCCCATGGCGTGATGCCGAGACCGAGTGAGTTCGCGGCCGGCACCAATTCGCGTTCGATGTCGCGCCGCGTCAGGCTGTACGGCACCTGCAAACCAACAAAGCGCGTCCAGCCCCGCAACTCGGCCAACGTGTTGGCCTGTGCGACCTTCCATGCCGGGAAGTCGCTGACGCCCGCGTAAAGAATCTTGCCCTGGCGCACCAGGTCATCAAAGCCGCGCATGAGTTCATCGATCGGCGTCATCTGGTCCCATGCATGCACCCAGTACAGGTCGATGTAGTCGGTCTTGAGGCGCTTCAACGACGCATGCACGGCGTCCATCATAGACTTGCGCCCGTTGCCGGCGCTGTTCGGGTCGCCCTGGCGCTGGAACAGCGTGAACTTGGTGGCCAGCACAATCTGCTCGCGGTGCCCCTGCATCAGGTCGCCGATGATCTCTTCGCTTTGCCCGCCGGTGTAGAAGTTGGCGGTGTCGATGAAGTTGCCGCCAGCCTCGCGGTAGGCTTCGTATTGTGCGCGGCTGGCGTCTTTGTCGGCGCCCCAGCCCCAGGCGTCGCCGAAGGTCATGGTCCCGAGGCAAAGTTCTGATACCCGCAGCCCACTGCGGCCGAGCAAGCGATAGCGCATGGCGTTCTCCGTTGGTTTCTGACTGAACTGATTTTGACTGAACTACGAAGACGCACGGATTGTTCCAGCGATCAAGTCTGACGACAGGCGGTGGTTCTTCAAGTTTCCAACAAACGTGCCGCAAAGCTTGATCCGGCGGGTCGCGTGCCTATCGTGTGCGCGTTGTCAAGTTTTGGATCGCTCATGACCAACGACCAATCACCCGGTGCGCCTCGCGGGCATTACGACGCGATTCGCATGTACCACGACCACGCGCGCGAAACGCTGCGGCAGTTCGCGCGGTCGCACGGGCTGAAGGTGGACGGCTGGCACTACACGCTGGACCGCAACTCCATGCGCGCGGGCGAGCTGGAGTTTCTGGCGATCAGCGGCACGGTGATCGCGCGCTGCAACTACATGTACTTCTGCCTGCGCTTCAGCCTCAGCCTGCAAGCGGGTAAGACCGCACCCCTGCCGGTCAACTTCCCCACGTTCAAAGTACGCCGCATAGACCCACAAAAAGCCGCCCACCTGAGCTACACACCCGAACAAGCCCACATGGAAATCACCCCGGTGTGCTAGACGCGATGTCTACGTTCAACTTGAGTGATGGCGTCGGTGCTGCGAGCTAGTAACGAAGTGTCTTCCAATCGCAGAAGATCGACCAATGGATGATCGGCGTCGCTGGAAAGCGCTTCTATGTGCAGCCTTGTAAGAGAAGTAGACTAGCCAAGAGGAGTACGTTTGTGAGATACCAGCACCTCGTGGTTAGCATGCTGGCGTTTGCCGCGATTGCTGGCTGCGTCCGGCGAGAGAGCAACACGCCCGTCCGATCGGGAAACTCTCAGGCTTCGACCAACAGCACAATGGAATTGAAGCCCCGGCCGGAATTGGAACGCTGGACCCAGAACGAAGACGGTTCCAGTGTGCTCGAAGAGTGTTACGAAACTGGCGAAAAGAAGTGCATCGTGCACTACTCCGATCTCGGGCTCATTGAAGACATCACGTACTGGGACCGCGACGGCTGTGTGACGTCGGAGTGGCGGGGGCCTCTGCGGATCGTTGTGGCACTGCGAACCGAAAGCGACGATGAAGTTGCCGACCATCTGCATTCATGGATCGAAGGCGTTTACTTGCGTGGCAACAAGAACGTAACTGCCAAGGTCTTTGCACACTTTAGTGAATGTGAACAGCTGAAATGGATCGACGTTCGCGAGTGCCCCGGCATAAGTCAGGCGGACGTCAACGCCTATCGGCTGAAGCACCCACAAGTCCGCGTTAAAACAGCCCGCGACACTGAGCACCCTTAGTTTGACGGCGCCTACTCCACCGAAGCGGCGAGTTCTTCCCACTTGGTGTAGGCTTCTGTGATCTGCTGCCTTACGGCCTCGAAGGCTGTGTTTAGCTTTTGGGCTTCTTCGGCTGAGGCTTCTCCTTCGTGGCTGAAGGCTAGGGCCAACTGGGCTTCGAGTTCTTTCTGCCTGGATTCCAACTTCTCGATCCGACCTTCCAGTGCTCTCAACTCGTTCTTCACCTTGTGTTGCTCGCGCTGTTTCGCCTTTTGCTCTTCGCGCTGGCTTTTGGCTTCGCTTCTTCTTTCGGCCGCTGTCTTCTGGCTGTGAAGTTGCAGCGTGCGCTTCGGCCCGGCTGTTGCTTGCGCGTGGGTTTGTTGCCACCAGTTGGCGAAGGTTCCGTCGAAGGTCTGCAGCTTGCGGTCCTTCAGCTCGACCACTTTGTTCACCAGGCGATCAAGGAAGTAGCGGTCGTGGCTGATGATCAGCAGCGTGCCTTCGAACTCTTCCAGCATCTCCTCAAGTTGCTCGCAGGCCTGGATGTCGAGGTGGTTCGTCGGCTCGTCGAGCATCAGGAAGTTGACCCTCTCGTGCACCAGGCGCGCGAGTTGCAGGCGTGACTTCTCGCCGCCGCTGAGTGTGCCTATGGGGCGCTGGATGTCGTCGCGCTTGAACAGGAACTTGTGCAGCATCAGCGTGGCCGGCTGGAACTCGAGCCCGCTGACGTTCATGAACCACTGGATCAGCGAGCTTGACTCATCAAGGGCGTGCTGGTGGATCTGCGAGTAGTCGCCAATCTTGGCGCTCTTGCCCGTGCGCAGACGACCCGCGATGTGGAACGGCCCTTCGATCACGTCGATGTCCGGGTTCTCCCAATCGGCGTGATCGAGGATGGCTTTGAACAGCGTAGTCTTGCCGGAGCCGTTCGGGCCGACGAGGGCGACGCGCTGGCCGAAGGTAATCTCAAGGCTCGCTGCTTCCAGCAGCTTGCGTTCCGGGTTCTGAGTACCGAGTTCCGAGTTGGCGGCGTTTGACCCGGAACCCGGAACCCGGAACTCTGAACTGACGCCGATCGTGAGATCGGCGATTTCCAGCGCCATGTGCCCGTGGCGTTTGCCGCCGGTTAGTTGTGCGTGGAAGCGGCTTTCGGAGCGGTCGGGCGCTTCGACTTTGTCCATCTGGTCGATGCGGCTGAGCATGGCCTTAGCACGTTTGGCCTGCCCGGGGTCGTCGTAGGCGTTGGCCATGTCCATCAGGCGCCGTGCCTGGAACTGGATGCGCTTGATTAACCGCTGCTGGCTCTTGTATTGGCGCTCCTGCAACGCGAGCGCTTCGGCCTTCTGGCGTGCGAAGTCGCTGTAGTTGCCGGCCCAGCGCGTGATTTTGCGCCCGTGCAACTCCCAGATTTCTGTGGTCGTGGCGTCAAGCATGTGGCGGTTGTGGCTGACCATCAGCACGCCGGCGCGGGTGTTGCGGATGAACTGGATGAACCATTCGATGCCGTCCATGTCGAGGTGGTTG
>JAGQRE010000112.1 GCA_020425695.1 Planctomycetota bacterium | reverse complement strand
GATGGAAGTTCACGATCGTCCACAGCACGCCTCATGCAGAGAGACAACCCCTCTACACCTACCGGGCGATGGATAGTGAAACCGGTTTCGCAGAAACCCCAACCGGCCCAGAACGCGCACAACCAAGGCCTAAAGAAACTTCCAGAATTTTCAAAAGAACAACCAAAGAGGTTGCAAAAGGGGTCCGGCTCCGCAGGTGCCTGACCCCTTTTCAACCGGCACACGAGTGATGAACCACGAATGGCGGCGTCACACGAAGACACAAAGCCACGAAGAACTGCAAAGCTCACGACAGAGGGCACAGAGCACACAGAGAAAAACAACTCTGTGCTCTCCGTGTGCTCTGTGGTGAACCCGAACCTCACACCAAGGCACAGAGCCGCCAAGCAGTTAATGGCGGGTATGGCGGACTTTGCGAGAGGCAAAAACCAGCTACGGAGTGCGCGGATAAGCACGGAGAAAAGCGACTCAGTGGCTTCTGTGCCTACGAGAGTTCTAAAACTATCGACGCAGTTCTCTCAAGGTCACGCCTGCTGACAATGGGATTCTTGGGGCGACAACACTTTCGGCGACAGCTTCGTGCCACCAGATCTCCGCCAAAGGCACAAACGGACGATCCGCTTCCAGTATTTCGAGGCAGATCTGAGCGTACTTCTTGTAGTCGTCCAGAGACGCTGTCGCCGGGTCTAGTCCGTCGAGTGTTTCGAATGCTGTGTCGTACTCTCGTGAGCGGTAGCCACCAACAAACAGGCTATTCGCCGACGCCTTTCGTTGCCCATGCCTTGTAAACAGTTCGAGGAATACCGCTGGGTTCGGTGAGTCGTTCAGCCATCCTGCAATCCACGCATCGAGTTCTGCTTCATCTACAGACACGGTGAATTCAGCTTCACTCATGGAGACAAACTCAGCAGTGACTCCCAAGTCTGCCAGCGACGTCTTAAGCGGAGCGAGATCGCGTTCAGAAAAGCCGGAACTCACACCGATTCGACAACGAATCTTCGCGCCTGTTTGCTCTGTTTCTTCAAGCACCTTCAAAGCCGAAGCTATGGTGCCCTGCGACCAGTCTTCGGGCCTCGCGAGACTGTGCACTCCATGCCGGCTCGGCATAACGTCATGAAGTGCTGTCGCCTTGCCAAAGCCGTCGTACTTCCACGCGTCGGCAAATCCTTCTCGGTCCAAAGCGAGACCAACGGCAGTACGGAGTGCCCGTCCGTCATCGTCGAGACTGCCCCATGTTTCGGACTTCATGTTGAAAGCGAGGTAGTACATCAACTCAAAGGGTATCGGACGGATACGCGAGTCCAGTTCTTTGACCTCAAGGGTGCTCGGAATGCTAACACCAAGGGCGTAGTCGAGCGTTGATTCGTTCAAGCTGTTGACAGTCTCCAGATAGCGGACGGAATCGTCTTTGATCAGCAGCGTTGCCGCTCCGGCCGACGGAGTCCGTTCAGTGCGCCAGTCGAAGCACCAGTCAGCACCCGCTTCACTACGGTATTCGAAGGGACTTGACGTGAACTGCGGTACGGATCGACCGATCGCAAATTGGTCTCTCTCCAGAAACTCGGGACTGACGACGCAGAAGTTTGGGTGGGCCAGATACACCGGCAGGAGCTTCGTTGCGCGCGTCAGGTTGATGCGTACCGTTCTGTCGTCGACTACTTCAAGCCCGTTTGGCGAGAAGGCTGTGTCAGCTGCGTCCCAGCCAATGCGGTGGTCGGGGCGGCGTCGTGCAACAGGCATGTCATCAAGCCCGTCGATTAGTCCTTCGATCAATTCATACGCATTGAACTCGCGATACTTGGCGGCCCGCTTCAAGGTGAAAAGCACGTCTGCTGAAGAGATTGACATCGAGCGCTCGTCGATCTCCTTCTTTGAGCGATCTTCGAATGCTGCGTTTTCGCGGAGGCGGATCGTGCAACTCAGTCCGTCGTCGGAGTACTCCGGCCAGTCTTCAGCAAGGCAAGGCTTCAGAATGACCGCGCCATCTTTCTGTTCCCAGATGTAGAGAGGATCGAAGCAGAGCGTCGCCAGCAGGGAAATCGGATACAGCTGAGGATCTTCGGCGTTTCTCGGGGTGTATACAGCCGCCTTGATAGCTCGAACCGCAGGTGCTTCAGGAGTGTCTGGTATCTCCGGCTCGCCGACGACGGTTGTTGCAGCGAAGCTCATTCCGATGAGTATAAGGCAGGTTGTTACTAAGATACGCATGGAGCTTCACTCCGCGGCTTTGGCGGCTTGGGTTTTTCGGGCGTGGTGCCACTTCAGGTAGGCTTCTATGAACGGGTCGATTTCGCCCGCCAGTACGTTTTCCACGTGCGTTGTTTCTTCGCCTGTTCTGGCGTCTTTGACCATCGTGTACGGGTTCAGCACGTAGTTTCTGATCTGGTGCCCGAAGCCTACTTCGCCCTTGGCGCCGTACAGCTTGGCCAGTTCTGCGTCGCGTTTGGCGCGTTCCATCTGGTACAGCTTGGCGCGCAGCATCTCGATGCCGATGGCGCGGTTCTGGTGTTGGCTGCGCTCTGAGCGGCAGCTTACGACAATGCCGGTCGGCACGTGCGTGATGCGCACGGCGCTTTCTACCTTGTTGACGTTCTGCCCGCCCTTGCCGCCTGCGCGTGAGAAATTCAGCTCAAGGTCATTCTCGTTGATCTCGATTTCGATCTCGTCCGACATCGCCTCAGGCACGACATCCACGCTGGCGAAGGCCGTCTGGCGCTTGCCCGCCGCATTGAACGGGCTGATCCGCACCAGCCTGTGCGTGCCGACTTCACCGCGCAGGAAGCCAGCCGCGAATGGGCCTTTGATCAAGGCCGCGGCACTGCGGATGCCGGCGACTTCGTCTTCCTGGTAGTCGATCATCTCGATGTCGTAATCCTGCTTTCGGGCCCAGCGCATGTACATTTCGAACAGCGTCTGCGCCCAGTCGCAGGCGTCGGTGCCGCCGGTGCCGGCCTGCACACTGAGGTAGCAGTTGCCTTCGTCGCCGGGTTCATTCAGCAGCGCTTGGGTTTCGATTTTCTCGTAGATCTGTTCAGCGGCGGCGAGGTCTTTTTCGCCTTCGGTGAACGTGGCTTCGTCGCCGACTTCCTCGGCGAGGTCGAGCATGGCCTGGATGTCGCCGAGTTTGGTGAGCAGCTTGTTGATCGGCTCAATCTGCGCCTTGGTACGGCGCATGTTGGCGACGATCTTCTGGGCGCCCTCCTGGTTATCCCAGAAGCCGTCGGCGTTCATCTGCTTTTCGAGATCAGCGAGTTTGCGGGTCAGCGAGTCGTAGTCAAAGCGACACCTGTAGTTGAGATGTCCGCTCCTTGAGCTGGTTGAGTCGATCGAACAGGTCTTCCCGCATTTCGCACCTTGGTTTGTTTCAACGGCGTCAGTGTAGCGCGATGACGATTTGAGAAAAGGTGTGGCACGGACGCGCGTCTGTTCTAGCATACCGCTACCGACCCCGGTGATTCCCCGACGAGAACTGTGATGCGATTCTATCTGTGCGCGTGTGCGTTAATGCTTGCTATGGCTACGGGGTGCGCCGGCACCAAGACGGCCGCCGTTGAGATGCAGGCATTGGAAGACTTTGAGGTCAGCTACATCGGCGGCATTGGCGAAGGCAGCGATACGCCAACGGCTATGCCAGACGTTACACCTTCTGATGAGCAGGCGGGGACTGCCGCCCACCAGATTGAGGTGCAGGTGCTGCGAATGTCGCTGGCCGATGCGCGCAAGAACTTCGGCAAGCGAGTCACCGAGATCGGTGCGTTCAGCATTGAGAGTAACCCGGTTGAGTTGAAGCTGCTGCGTGACATCCCGATTCTCTCGGCGCCTCGCGTGACAATCTACGACGGCCAGACCGGCGTCATCCAGATCACGAACCAGATCAGCTACATAAGCGGCTTCGAATTCAGCGGTGAGAAGTCCACACGCATTGCCGACCCGATTGTTGACGTACTGAACGAGGGGCTGGTCTTGAGTGTGAAGGCCGACAAGCGCGGCGAAGGGCGCGTGCACCTTGAACTGGAGCTGCTGCTCAGTGAGATTGCCAAGCCGATCAAGACGCAGGACGTGAAGCTGTTGGGTGCGCCGATGACGATCCAGACGCCGGTAGCCATGAACCAGAGGCTGACCGCAAAGGGCGAGTTCGATGAAGACCGCACGCTTGTGCTGGCCGGGATGATCGGACGCGACGATGAGGTCACGCTGTTGCTGGTAAAGAGCGCCGCGATTGAGATTGAGCCCGCGAAGCAGCAACCCAAGGACGAGTGAGCCGGTTCGAAGTTCGTCTTGGCCGTAGCACAGGCATTCCTGCCTGTGGGGCTGAGCGAAGCAAGGTCGTGTCTGCAAGTCAGCTATCGAAAAGGGGTCAGACCCTGATTTCGCAACGTGTGCACCGACGGACATTCGAAAGCTGTAGTGGCGAAAACAGGGTCTGACCCCCTTGCCCCGATGACGAGAAGAACATGCGCGGACTATGCGTAATCGTGCTGGCGTTGCTTGCGGGCTGCGCAGCGACAGGGAAGGGCGCGAAGCCCGAGGCTGAAACCGTGGGCATTTGGAAGGGCAAGGGGCTCGAGTACGAGACGACGCGGGGCTCGCCGTTGATCCCGGAACCCGGATCGTACGCCGCAGACCTGACGCTTGTTGAGCTGGACGCGGACGTGGCGGCCGAGCTTTTGGGCATTGAAGAGGCGACAGACATCGCGCCGCGTTCATTCCGTAACGCGATGGGTGAGATCGCCGCCGTCAACGCCTTGGATGGTCACGGCGAGTTGCTTGATCGGCCTTCGGTTGAACTGGTAGGCGGCGAAGTGTCTTACGTGTTCAGCCGGGAGCACCTGTATCTGCAGGAATGGAGCGGGGAGACGCGGAACTCTTCGCCGCTGTTCGAGACGGTTGGGGAAGGTGTGGTCTGCAGGCTGAGGGTTAGCGAGGTGGACGGCGGTCGCTGCATTACACTGGAGTCGGTGTCTTCGCAGATGAGCTGGCCGATCGAGGAGTTCATCGAAACCCCGCCGCTGCAGGGCCATGCAGTGCGTGTCCCAGAAGTGCGCGCTACGGAGCGCGTGGGTACCGAAACGGTTCGTGTTGGCGAGACAGCCATGTTCCAGCTAGGCCGGGCAGGCTCGCGGTTGCGCCTGTTGTTCGTCCGTCTGAATGTCGCACCGAAGTGATAGACTGCAATCTGAGCGCGACGCGTAAGCGAGCGTTGTCGGTCATCTCTGGGGGGCGGAAGCCCCGATGCTGTTCGTGAATCTTCGTAGCGCTCGCTTGCCTCACGAAGCAATGCTTCCTTCCGGCTGCGTTGGCTTAGCCAACTGCTTCGCGTTCAGATTGGGTCCAGCGGAGGACCGGTACTGGCTCTTTGAATCCTTTGGCGGCGGCTTGTTCGGGTTTGCTTTGCCAGCCTTGTTGGCGCAGGGCTTCGCAGTTGTTGGTACGGTCGGCTAAGGCTTGACTGGTCAAGATGTCGCCGCCCTCGCTGAGTCCTTCGACGCGTGCGGCCAGATTGACCGTTGTCCCGAAGTAGTCGAGGCGCTCGTTCAGCGTCACCGCAATGCAAGCCCCGGCGTGTACTCCGACTTTCAGTTGCACGCCCTCTGCGTGTCCGTTTTCCCGGACGTAGGCGTCCACCCGGCTGTGCAGATCGCCGGCAGCCAGCAGGGCGTTTTCGGGCTTGGTGAAGACGGCCATGATCGCGTCGCCGATGGTCTTCACGATTGCGCCGTGGTGCTTTTCGACGATTTCATGCAGCACGTCGAAGTGCGTTCGTACCAGGCTGAAGGCCTTCGCATCGCCGAGGTTGTTGTACATGGCGGTGCTGCCAACGACGTCAGTGAACAGGATGGTCGAATCCTCAACCGCGAGGCTGATGCCGGGTGCTAGCACCTCACTGCTGAACAGGTCACGGAAGCGCTGGTCGGCTACGAGGTCACCGGCGCTGAGCGCGTCGCGGGCCCATTCGATGCTTTCGATGACTGCTACGATCCGGCGTTTGGAGGTGTTGCGGATGGCGACGTGAATTGGTTCGTTTTCGGCGCGCGTGGCGTCGCTCCCGGTTATCTCGTTGTCGGTGACGTCGAATGCAAGCATGCCCTCGCTTGCGCTTCGGGCTCCTGTTTCGTCGGCGTCGTCTGCTTCTTCGACTTCGAGCCAGCGGTAGGTCGGGTCGCCGGTGACTCGCAGCCGGTAACGCCCACCTGCAAGTCGCAGGGTGAAAGTGTCGTCTTCGCCCGGCTCAAGCATGCGCTGGTACACGATGTGCGGTGTCGTCCCGGGGCCGCCTAGGCAGTACTGGGCATCCGGCACGTCGCGAACCTGCGGGTGGGGGGTGAAGACGGCTTCGAGGCTGCGGTCGAGGTCGACGTCGAAGTCGATGTTGCAGCTTGGGCAGAAGGCCGTCTGCTTGACCTCAGTCAGCGACGCCAGGTTCATTTTGTCGCCGCGGCAGTGGGGGCAGATGACATCCCAGCGCATCTTCAACAGCCCCGCGCGCGTGGCGGCGAGAAACTGGTTCAGCGTTTTCTGGCGGTCGGCACTCCAGCGACGCGCGAAGGCGTAGGGCTGCATGCGCCGAAGTTGCTCGCCGGGCAGGGTTTTCACGGCCTCGGACAGGCGCTCGGCGATGGGCGAGTCGAAGAACGTGCGGGTGCGTGTCGTGAAGGCCTGCAGGCGTGCGAGATCAACGGTGGAGTTGTCGGGTGCGGCTGCTAGTTCAACGGGTCGCTTGAGTAGCACACTGTGGCGCTTGCCTTTGGACTTGCTTGCGCGCAGGCGGTCGGCCGCTTCTTTGAAAACTCGCTGGTACGGAATCACACCGTTGTTGCGCGTGCCGGAGGCCGCGAAGAAACCTAGAAAGCCGCGCGCCGGCTCGAACTCGAACGTCGTGCGAACCCTACAGCCCGCGTCGGGATTGTCCGGGTCGCGCGGGATGATTTCGCAGGCATGGCGGAAGGTCTTGAACGCGCCCTTGCTGTAAACGCGGCGCACGTCGTAGCGCTGCTCGTGCACCCAGGTGAAAGGCATCTCTTCGTATGCGAACTCGAAGCCGTGAACCTTGTAGTTGCAGAAGCGGCGCGAGGTGCCGTCGGGCTGCGGCTCGTCGCGGTAGTTGATGGCGCTCATGCCGGCCGCGGCATCAAGGGCGTCGGTGTCTGAAACGATGCGCCATACCTCGGAAACCGGGGAGTCGAACTCGACGTCGAATGTGAACGTCTTCGGCATGGGTTGCGATCAGACGAAAGCTTACACGAAGTGCATCAGCACAAGGTCTTTCAGCGCCACGTGCCCGACGATTTTGCCGTCGTCGTCAACTACCGGCAGTTCGCCGATTACGAGCCCGCTGTCGCGCCGCATCATGCGTACGGCTTCGGGCGCAAGCTTGTCGGCTTGAATGCTGAGGCAGGGTGAGGTCATCAGGTCAACAATCGGCTGGCTTAGCAGGTTTTCGTCTGCTACGTGCCGTCGCAGGTCGCCGTCGGTGAACACGCCTTTCAGCACGCCCGTATCGACAACGAAGGCTGCGCCGGTTTTGTGCAGCGTGATGGCGTTCAGAGCGTCGCCGACAGTCGATGTCATGCCGACGACGGCAGTTTCCTCGATGGGCCGCTGAATCTCGCTGACCTTCATCAGGCTGCGCCCGAGTGCGCCGCCGGGGTGGAAGCGGGCGTAGTCTTCGCGGGTGAAGTTGCGGGCCTTCATCACAGCGAGCGACAGCGCGTCGCCGAGTGCGAGCATCACGGTCGTGCTGACACTGGGCGCCATGCCGATGGGGCAGGCTTCGCCGGCCTTGCCCATGTTCAGGACGATGTCGCTGTTGGCGGCGAGGGGCGAGTCAACCTTGGCTGTCACGCCGATACACAGGCAGCCGATGCGTTTGATGACCGGCAGCAGGCGCGTGATCTCTTCGCTGGTGCCGCTGTTGGACATGGCAATGACGACATCTTGCTTGCGCAGACGTCCGAGGTCGCCGTGCATGGCCTCGCTGGGGTGCAGTGCAAAGCTGGGTGTGCCGGTACTGGCGAGTGTCGCGCTGATTTTCTGGCCGACGAGCCAAGGTTTGCCCACGCCGGTGATGACGACGTGCCCTTCGCAGGCAAGCATGGCCTCTACGGCGCGGTCAAAATTTTCGTCCAGCAGGTCGGCCAGCCGGGTAACGCCGTCGGCTTCCTGGCGCAGGACGGATTTGCCGAATTCGCGAATCTCACTCATGGCGTCTTTATAACCCGCGGAGCGATCTGTTGCCACGTACGTCAGTCTTTGTGCCCGAAACCGAAGGTCGTGTTGTCGCACGTGAGGGCAATGTAGTTGTCGATCAGCGCCAGTTGCATGAACAGCGGGCTTGTGCCGGCCTCGTGCTCCCACGTGAAGCGCTCGGTGCCATCGTTGTTCAGTACCAGCATGCGGAAGCCCCACAGTTGCATGCGCCCTTGGGTGATGCGGTTATCAGAGAAAGCCAGCACCACGCCGCCCTTGAAGGCCGCAGCGTTCTGGAGGTCAATGCGGTCAGATTCGTTCTGACGCTTGATCTCATAGGTGAAGGTGGGCTTCCCGTCGCTCAGCTTGTAGCCCATCACGCGCCCGGCTGTGCCGGGGGTCTTGGTCGCGAGTACGAGCGAGTCTTCAAGCACGACCTGCGCAGTCACGACCACGTTGTCTTCGTAGTTCATGCGCCAGACCGGTGTCGCATCTTTGGCGCTAAAGCGCCCGGCGCCTGTCAGCCCGACAACCAGAAGATCATCGCCAACGCGTTCGAACTTCGTCGGGAAGCGCACTTTGGTGTCGTACACGGCTCCGGGTGCGAGGGTGCTTACGTCAAAGGCATGGATCGTGCCGTCGCGGTCGATCACCATCACGCGGTCGTCCACCACCTGCGGCTGTACGGTCACGCGCCCCATGGCGGGCAGCGTTCGGGTCTTCAGTACGTTGCCGGTTTCGGTGTCCAGCAGGGTCAGTGCGGTTTCGTCTGCGATGGTCATCACCAGCACGCCTGCGGGCGTTTGCTGCAGCCAGCGGGCAGAGTTTGCCTGGATCGAAGACTCCCAAAGCAGCCCGCCGGAGTCGGCGTCGAGTGCGCTGATGCGCACCATGTAAAGCTCGGAGCCGCGGTGAAAGTAGCGCGTTGCGAAGGCAAGCATGCCGCCTTGCAGGTTGACCGGGTCAGGCGTTCCGCCCGATGGCGACGACCACAACTCGGTCCCGTTGTCATCGTAAAGCGAGAAGCCCTGGCCCTGCACGAACAGTGTGCCACGGCTGGTGCGGTAAAGGTCGGTCACGGATACAGCGACGTCCTGTGCCCAGTCAGAAGTGCCGTCGACGGCGTTCACGGCGATCAACTCGTTGGTGAGGCGGTTGCGTTCACCCAGATAGAACCGAGGGTTCGGTGCCACGGTTGGCTGGGCTGGCAGGCGTGCAAAGCCGCCTACGTCCCACTTGCGCTGCCACAACTCCGACATCTGGCTTGGCAGGTGCGGCAGTGTCTGCGCGGCGGATTCAGCAGCGCCACCTTCAGACAGCGGCTTCAGGATGTCCTTGAACGCCCGTGTTTCGCCGCCGACGACCAGCTTGCCTTCGGCATGCTCGCGCAGCAGACGACTGGCCAGCAAGCGGGCACGCAGGCGTTCACCGGAGTCCGCGAAGCACAACGCCAGCAAGGCCTGCAATTCGGGCGCGCGGGCGCGGTCAGGGTTTTCCTCAAGCGCGAGTTGCAGCAACTCGGCAGCGTCCTTCGACAGGTGCGCAACCAGCAGGTTGTTCGCAAGTTCCAGTGCCGCTTTGTCGGATGCGTCGGACAACGGGTACAGGCGCAGACACTTGCGCATGGCCTCGGGCGTGCCCTCCTGCATGATTGCGTCGGCCCGGTTTTCCTGTGCGGCGTAGGCTTCACGCCCCTTGCGCTTGATGATCTCGCGCATGCGTTCTATGGCGAGGGCTCGCAGTGTGCGTCCGTTCCAGACGTAGCGGTCGGGGGCTTCCTGCACGTCCTGATACCACTGCATGGCCTCAGGTTCGCGCGACGAGTTGGCCAGTCTCTCGGCCAGCCGGATGCGGCAGTACAACCCGACCGGAATTTCCGGGTCTTGCCCCATGCCGAAGTCAGGGTCGTCGGTGATGGTGCGACGATAGAACGCTTCCAGATCAGAGCCCTGAGACTCGGCGAGAAGCGCGCTTTCCTCGCGGACGAAGCACTCCGAAAGCTGGCTGCGCCCCACGGCGTATTCGCGGGCACTTTGTACGTAGCTGCGAACCTCGGCGTACTTGCGTGCTGTCAGCGCTTTGTCAGCGAGTTCGAGATAGCCGTTCACGAGGGCGCGACCGGCCTGGTCACGCACACGGGTGTCGGGCGGCGGCGTGCTGGCGATTTCAAACGCATGCTTAATTGCCTTCATAGCGTCAGCACGGTCACCCATGCGCAGCATCAACAGACCGTAACGCACGGCAGCGTCCGCGTTGTCAGGGTGTGCCTGGTAGTCAGCCTTGGCAGCCTCAAGCAACGACCGGGAATCAAACCGGGCCGAGAAGACGCTGTTGGAGTCGCTGTAATCATTGCCCGTCGCCGTGAACACGACGCCATGCTGCGCGAAGACGCTGAAGCCGTAACCGCGCCAGCTTGCCGGGGCGGACACACTTTCGACGACGCGCATTTTGTCGAGGTCAATCGCTGCGATGGTGCAACCACCGCGGTTCAACTCGCCGGGCCAGAGCAAAAGATTGTCGGCGATACTCGGGCGCCCGGCCAATTTCAGCAGTGTGCCCTCTTTCGCCGGCGTGACTTTCAGCGAGTTGGTAACGCGCCCAGTGCCGATGTCGACGGTGTGCAGGCGACTTGCTGCGCCGCCCATGATGCCGCCGTCGGCCGCGACGTACGCCTTGCCGTCACGCACACCGACGAGCGAGCGACCGCCATAGATGGGCGAAAGATCCTGCGCGAGACGCCACAGCAGCTTGCCGGTGCGAGCGTCCAGGGCGAACATTTTGTCGGCGTCCGTCGGCGCAACCAGAATGTATGGCTTGCCGTTATGTTCGGTGTAGATCGTCGGCGAGTTGTACCAGGTGACGTCGCGATAGTAGGTCTCGGTGTACTTGGTAATCGGGCGTGGCATGTACTCGTAGCGCGAGATCCAACTCAGGCTGCGGGTTGCCAGATCAACCGACACAACGCCGCCGATGTTCGTGCACAGGTAAAGGCGTCCTGCTGCAATCGCCGGCAGGCTTGGGTGAGGCTCGCGAGCCGGTCGTCCGAACATGGTGGTTTCCTGCTGTCCGTAGCACAGGCGCAGGTTCCAGAGTACTTCGCCGGAGTCCGGGTTCAGCGCGTACAGGAAGACTTCGGCCTGCCCGCGCACGCGGCTGGCGATGGCGTACAGTGTGCCGTCGTGGACAATGGCACTCAGGAAGTTGGTCGTTTCGTCTTTGCTGCCTTCATACTGCCCGCCGATCTTCCACAGCAGACGCCCCGTGTTGCCGTCAATCGCGCAGAGCGCACGGCGGGTCTTGGGGTAGTGGCTCCAGAGGCGGAAGTTGCGGTCCGGGTTCGGGTCATGGTAGGTCGTGGACAGCGGATTCTCGATCGCTGTGAAGACCGTGCCCCGGTACATGCTGACGGGCAGGATCATGCCCGGGTCGGGCTCGCGAGTGCGCCAGTTACTGCTGTAGACGTTGAAGGGCCTGCACGTGATCGACGGTGTTTCTTTTCGCTCGGTCCCCTTCTTGATCGGCCCGGTCAGGTCATAGCCGATGAGTTGGTCACCGGTGTTCACGTAGAACATGTCGCCGTCAAAGATCGGCAGATAGGGCGGCACCACCGGCGCCGGGTAGTTCATGAACTTGTTCCAGGTCGCGTTGGCTTCCAGTGGCGGAAGTCCCGTGGCCCATGCAGTGTTGCTGAAATCACTGGGGCGCTCATGCAGCCCTGTGTTGGTGTAGTTACCTCCGACCCATTCGACGCCGAGGTTGTCGATGGTGTCGGTCGTGGCATCGCGGGCCTCCAGCAACTGCTGGTCAAGCAATTCACCCAACTTCACGCTTTGGCTGCCGACCTCGACACTGCGCTCGCGCAGGTCGACGGTTTGTTCGATCAATTTGACGAGATTCGCGCGCTCACCAAGGTCGCGGTAACAGTGGGCCAGCCACGCGCTATGCCTGGCGCGCTCATCAGGCGAAAGCAGTTCATTGATCGACAGCACGCGCTCAAGACTGCGTGCGGCCTGGGACGTCTGACCTTCTTCCCAGTACATGGAAGCCAGCAGAATGCCCGCGCGCAGCCCGGCCTTGGTCAGACCGAAGCGGCGGTTCAGGTACTGAATGCGCTCGCGCTGCTGGGTTTGGGCAGCCTGCGTGAGCAACAACGATGCGCGAGGCCCGTAGATTTCTTCGTACAGGTCCAGGCCTTCTTTGCCGAGGGCGCGTATCTCATCCTCAATGGCATAGAAGGCGCCCTGCCAGCGAATGGGCAAGTCGTACACGTTTTCGCTTGGCACATCGTTGAAGATCAGGTCGGTCTTTTCGACGACGATTACGCCGGACTCGTTACGGTCTTCGTTCAGTTGTTCCTGACACAGTTCAAGTACAGACGTGAGTATGAACTTGCGTTCGTCCGCGTCCTTGGCTTGCGGCAACTGAGCCTTGAGGCGGGCGATGCGGGTCATCGCCTCATCAAGGTTGGCTTGCGTGGTGATTTTGAAGGCATTGGGGTCGGCCTTTGGATCAATGCGTTGACGCATGAACTGACCGGAAACCGTCAGCCCAAGAAGCACCAGGCAAATACTGACCGCAGCGTAACGTCGCATTCCATCTCCTGCCGTGTCCTGCACTTAGTACGCAGAACGTGCCGACAGGTTACCCGAATTCCGGGTTGCTCGCATGGGCGGACAAGGATTAACGAGGTTTGCGTGATGCAAGAAGAACCAGCATATAGCTTGCGCCCAAGGCAAAGGCGGCCCCGGCTACGTTGGCCGTTACGTCTTTCCAGTCGAACTGACGCCCGTAGTTTGCGCCGAGCCATTTTTGAACGAACTCAACGGCGACGCCGGCCAGTCCGTCAAGCAGCAGCACCAGCCCTGCCCAGACCGGTGCACGCTTCCGAAGCGGGCGCGGACGCCCAAGCAGCAGGCCGCCCCAGAACAGCAACCCCGCAACCCAGCCGTGGGCGCCGAAGTGCAGAACTTTATCGAAGTGGGGGAAGGGCGCGACACCGGACGAGGCCGCGGCGGGGCGTGAGCCCTCAAACAACAGCATGCCGATACTCAGCACGGCCAGTATCAGCAGAGCGCAGGCGAGGCGCGGGCGCCCGTCAATCAGCCAATGCCGCCGTCGCGGCTGGCTCATCCGGCGGCCTTGGCGAGTGTCTCAAGAATCTCGTCCTGCATCTGTTTGGTGTAGACGCAGCCGTTCATGAGCATCGAGAACGCGAAGCGGCGCTTGCCCGCAAACAGGAAGCCACTGAGCGAGCGCACACCGTTAATGTATCCGGTCTTTGCGATGACCTTGCCGCGAACGCTTTTGTCGGTCAGGCGCTTCTCCAGCGTGCCGGTTTCACCGCCGACGGCCATGCTTGCCTCGAACGAGGCGAAGTCGT
>JAGQRE010000111.1 GCA_020425695.1 Planctomycetota bacterium | reverse complement strand
CGTCATGGGGCGCTGACGGCAAGGCCGGCGGTGATGGCGCGGCCCGCGACATCGTCTGGACCGCACAGGGCGAGTTGCGAAAGATGTCCAGCGAAGAGAAAGAAGCGTTCGAGAAGCGCCGCGAAGAGCAACGCTTTCAGGGCGCCCGGGCAGTCGCCCGCGAGAAAATGATCCAGGTAGGCAACGAGCTTGTACGGTACAGGCGCGACAAAGGTGAATGGCCAAAGGCACTGGCCGACTGCCGACGCGAAGGCACCGAGGCCCAAGATGCCGCTGTAAACGCCTGCTTTATCGACCCTTGGGGCCACGAGTTCGACTTCCGTGCACTGCCGCACGACAACTTCGCGGTGATCTGCTGGGGCGAAGACGGCGAGGACGGCGGGCTTGCTCGCGACTCGGACTTCGTCATCACCGAACGCGAAATCCGCAAGATCTACGAAGACATGCGCCGCGATATGGGCTGGGGCTACTACGAAGACGACGGTGACTGGCAGGTCCAGAACCTCGCCCGTGATGTCCTTAGCTACAAAGACCGGTACGGAGAACTCCCCAATGAACTGGCCGACCTCACACGCGGCGGCAAAGCTGTGAAGAAGGAAGGCAAGAATGACGGCGGCATGGTGCAGGCCATACGCAACTCCCTGCCCCATGATCGCTGGGGCAACGACTACGCTTACGTGAAAATCAGTGATAGCGAGTTCT
Organism: Planctomycetota bacterium; assembly: GCA_020425695.1. Taxonomy (GTDB): domain Bacteria; phylum Planctomycetota; class UBA8742; order UBA2392; family UBA2392; genus JACKID01. The sequence continues at coordinate 12,999 of JAGQRE010000111.1, read as the reverse complement.
ATGTCGTAGCGCTTGGCAAGGACCAGTTCGAAGGCGGCATCAAAGACGACGAAGACACGATTTTCCCGAAGCCCGGTAGCGACCCGCGTGAAGACTACGCTGAACCGGATGAGATATTCATCAACCCCGTGCCCCAGCAGGACGACGACGAGGTACTGGCCGAGGTAGCAAACGAGGTGATGCTGGATGTCGTGGACAAGCTGAAGGCACACAAGGCCGACACCGAGACGTACCCGGAATCACTGGATGAATTGGCCGATGAGTTCGTAAACGACGAGGTCCCGCTTGACCCGTGGGGCAACTCCTTCGCATACGCGCTTGCGAAGGACGAATCCGGTGTGGTGACAGGCTTTACGCTTACTTGTTATGGCAGCGACGGCGCCGAGGGTGGCGACGGGTTTGCTGCTGACATCGTCATGAACCAGGACTCAAGTGCGGCGGAAGTATCCCCCACCGAAGACTAGTGAGGTACAAAGGGGTCAGACCCTGTTTTCACTGGGCGTGCACTAACGGACAGATGAGAACAAATCGGGTGAAAACAGGGTCTGACCCCCTCACGTCATGATGCAACTCGACAACTTGATGTAGCATACGCCGCCTTGTGCGGCGTTTGCATTGGCTGACGTGACCGAAACCGACAACAGACCCAACACCTTTGCAGCGATCACAATCGCGTGCGTGGCCGCCATGCTGAGCACCATGCTCGGCATCGGCGGCGGCGTGGTCATGGTGCCGCTGCTGACCCTTTTCGCTCGTATGCCGATCAAACGCACGGCCGGCACGAGCCTTGCCGTCATCTTCCTCGTGATCTGCGTCGGTGTCATTGCGCAGAGTGTCAAGGCGCTCGACGACGTCCACTGGGATGTCTCCCTGGTGCTCGCGGCAGGGGCGTTCAGCGGGACGTTCATCGGGCGCTGGCTGAACGGCAAACTGCCGGACAAGCTGTTTCGGTACGCCTTCTGCGCGGTGTTGGTGATTGTGGGTATCCGGTTGCTGGGTGTGCTGCCTGCGACAGAGCCTCTCTTGAGCGGCGAAGCGGATTTGCGCAACGCAGGGCACGTGGCTTACCTGCTGGGCGTTGGTCTGTTTGCGGGCATTGTCGCGGCGCTATTCGGGCTTGGCGGCGGGGTTGTGGTCGTGCCGGCTCTGGCGCTGGCCTTCGTGTACTTCCAGCAGCATTTTACGGCGACGCGGGCGACAAGCCTCGGGATGATCCTGCCCACTAGCCTGATCGGAACCATCCTGCACTGGCGGGCCGGCAACGTGGACCTCAAGCTGGTAGCCCGCATGGCACCGTTTGCGCTTGTCTTTGCCGTACTCGGCGTACTGCTGGCTTACGCTGTTCCCAGCGCGACATTGAAAGTGATCTTCGGCGCATTGCTGCTTGGTGCGTCGCTGCGTTTGGCACTCAAGAAACAGTCAAAAAAAAGTTGATGCGCCCGCACGAAAAAGAATCTATACCTTCGCCCCTGACCGATTTCGGGCCGGCCAAAAGAAGTGCTTGCTGTTATGGGGGGGCAGGTATTTCTTCGGCCCAACTAACACACGGGCGTCGCTATGCGGCGCCCGTGTTTAGGTTAACCACGATTCGCTATGCGTCGGGCGTGTTCGGGTCAACTCGCGAGTACACCCCGGATTCGGACGAAAGGGTCGGCATCGCCAACGTCACGGCGGCCATGGCAACTGCATCCTGCACCGTACTGCCGCGCGGCATTACGTTGGCTGGCTTGCGCAGCCCCAGCAGCAACGGGCCCAGCGCCGTCGCACCCGCTGTGACACGCACCAACCGGAAGCTTGCATTCGCCGCATCAAGATTCGGGAAGATCAGAATATTCGCCGGCTGCTCCCATTCGTCGACGCTGACCACGTTGCGGTACTCACCCGGCGCAATGGCGACGTCGGCCTGAATTTCGCCGATAGCTGCAACGCCCGGATTGGCTTGCCTGAACAGCTGCGTCGCTACGCGCACCTTCTCGGCCTCTGCATGCTCGCTTGCGCCGAAGTTGTTGAAGCTAACGAAGGCCACGCGCGGTGTGATGTTCAGACCATTCGCAGCCTCGGCGCACAGGCGGGCGGAGTCAGCCAGTTCCTCGGCGGTAGGGTTGACCACGAGTGTCGTGTCGGCAAAGAAGATCACTCGCCCCTTCAACACCATGATGTGCATGCCGATGACGCGTTTCGTTGAGCGACGCTTGCTGACGAACTTCAGGACGTTCGGGACCGTCTCGCGGAACACGCGGTCAGCAGCCGACAACATGCCGTCGACCATGCCGACATCGGTCATCAGGGCCGCCAGTGCGTAGCTGTCGAGCGCGTCCTGGGCAAACAGCCCGGCACGCTCTTTCAGGCGGATGTTCATCAGGTCGTTGTCAGGTGGGCTGGCCGGGTCAACAACCTCGTACTGGTCTGCGTCGAACCCCTTCATGCCTGCGTGAATCTTCTCTGTGTTGCCCACCAACACCGGACGCGCGACACCGTCGCGGATGATCTGCCGGGCGACTGACAACACGCGTCCGTCGCTGCCGTCAGGCAACGCCAGTCGCTTCTGCAACTCCGTGGCGCGACGAATTGCAACGCCCATGACGGCCCGCCCCGGGTCTGTCTGGCGGCGCAGCTTCTCGCGGTACTCGTCAATGTTCAGCTCGACCTGCGCCACGCCCGTCTTGATCGCCGCTTCAGCCACCGCCGGCGCAACGTAGTACAGCACACGCGGGTCGAACGGCTTCGGGATCAGGTACTCACGCCCGAAGCGGAAACGCTTGCCACCATAGGCGCGGCTGACGCTGTCCGGCACTTCGGCCTTGGCCAAGTCTGCCAGTGCGCGGGCGGCAGCCATCTTCATCTCTTCGTTGATGGCGGTAGCGCGGGTGTCCAGAGCACCCCGGAAGATGAACGGGAAGCCAAGCACGTTGTTGACCTGGTTCGGGTAGTCGCTGCGCCCGGTAGCCATTAACACGTCGTCGCGCGTCGCGTGGGCAAGGGCTGGCTCAATCTCCGGGTCTGGGTTCGCGAGCGCGAACACAACCGGGTTCTTGGCCATGCGTTTGAGCGCTTCAGGCTTGAGCGCTCCCTTCACGCTGAGACCGTAAAACACGTCGGCACCGTCTAGAGCATCCTCGAGGGTCCGGGCGTCGGTTTCGCGGGCAAAGATTTTCTTGGTCTTGTTGAGGTCTTCGCGCAAGTGATGGATCACACCCTTGCTGTCGCACATCAGAATGTTTTCGGGCTTCACCCCAAGCTGAATCGCGAAGTTCGTGCACGAAATGCCGCTGGCACCAGCGCCGTTGATGACAATGCGAATGTCCTGTGGCTTCTTGCCAACGTGCTCAAGCGCGTTAATCAAGGCCGCGCCGGAAATGATGGCTGTGCCGTGCTGGTCGTCATGGAAGACAGGGATGTTTATGCGCTCTTTGAGGCGCTGCTCAATCTCGAAGCACTCGGGCGCCTTAATGTCTTCGAGGTTGATGCCGCCAAAGGTGGGCTCAAGCTGGGCGACAGTCTCAATGAACGTCTCGATGTCTTCAGTCTTGACCTCGATGTCGAACACGTCGATATCGGCGAACTTCTTGAACAGGACGCCTTTGCCCTCCATAACGGGCTTGCTGGCCAGCGCACCGAGGTTGCCGATGCCCAGAATCGCCGTGCCGTTGCTGATAACGGCAACGAGATTGCCCTTGTTCGTGTATTTGTATGCATCGTTGGGCTGGCGCGCGATTTCGCGGCACGGCTCAGCTACACCGGGCGAGTAAGCCAGACTGAGGTCCCGCTGAGTAAGTGTTGGCTTGGTCGGTACAACTTCGATCTTTCCCGGGCGCCCCATGGCGTGGTACTCAAGCGAAGCCTTGTAAACATCGAAGTCGGGCATAGTTGCGTTCCTTTACCAGCGTGTGGAGCCTACACACACACCCGCCGTTGTGTAGGGCGCATCCACAATCGAAACCCCCGCCTGTAACCAGGCGGGGGTTCGTGTTCACGAGTCTTGGCGAATCAACTGTCTACTCATCCATTGGCAAGGCAACGGGCGGCTCGCAGAACTCGCCTTCCTTGGCCGGTGTTGTTGGGGTGCCCGGCTGCTCAGTCGACGGCGCGCCGCCGGTCTTGATCTGGTCGAGCAGCACTTCAATGGCCTTCTTCAACTGTGGGTCACGACCGTTCAGTTGGTCGTCGGGCGTGATCTCAACCGTGATGTCCGGGATACAACCGTTGTGCTCCTGGTTCATGCCGTCGATGTTGAAGAAGCCGGTACTCGGGAGGCGCCAGTTTGTGCCGTCCGACAAACGAATGTCGCGGGTGCCGATAACCGCGCCAGCCGTCTGGACACCAATCACGGTACCCAGCCCAAGTGTCTTGATGGCGTGCGGGAAGACCTCAGCGTCGCTGTACGAGCGTTCGTTGATCAGTACGACAATCGGACGGTTCCAGGACACCTGCGGCTGCCCGATCCTCATGCCGTTGCGCAGCTGCATGTACGCGTAGGACCGGCGTGAGAGGATATCGACCAGTTGCTGGTGAATGTTGCCGCCGCCGTTATCGCGAACGTCAATGATCAGCGCCTTGGCACTCTGCACCTGCGGGCTGGCCAACTCGTTCTCGAACAGGTTCAGGTTCTGCGGCATCATCGAAGCGATGTGGACGTAGGCCACCTTGCCACGGCTCTGCTTGGCACTTTCGAGCTTGTTGCCCTGCACGAACTGCTGATACATGCGCTGGCGGCGTGCCATCCAGCTCTCCGGCTTGATCGTCACTTCGCGGAAGTTCTCACCGTTCGGGTTGTCTGCAACGAACAGGCTGACATTCTTGCCGACCTTGCCTTCAAGCTTCTCGTAGAAGTTCTCGGATGCACTGACAGCTTGGCGATCAACGCGGAAAATGTAGTCGCCTTCACGAATCCAGACCTGATCGGCCGGTCCGCCCTTCTCAACAGAATCCACCCGCATGCGCAGGCGGTTGCCCGGCAAGACTTCCGGCACCAGCTCCATGCCGAGGTAGCCTGTCTCATACGGCTTGGCTTTCATGGTGCTGCCCGACGCGCCCGAGTGGCTCGCGTTGACCTCACCGACCATCTTGTTCAGGTAGTACAGGAACTCTTCGCGGCAGCCGCAGGCCTCGACGAGAGCACGATACTTCTTGCCCAGCGCCACCCAGTCTTTGCCGTGGAAGTTCGGGTCATAGAACGACATCCCGAACGCCGTGTGGGCTTCGTCGAAAGCCTTGAGCATCTCAGCCTTCTCACTGACTTCACGAACCGCAACAAACGGAACAGAACGCCCGCTGTTAATACCGGCGGGGGCAGGCGCGTACGTCAGCTTGCCGTCGCCGTCGACGTACAGGATTTCTTTGCCGTCCGGCGTGTAGCTCGGGTATGAGCCTTCGCCAACCAGCACTTCGCCGCTGCCGTTGATGTCAGTGACCACTACGTCCTGACGGAAGAAGCTCGCGCCGCGGGTGATGCGATCAAACGCCAGGAAGCGACCGTCCGGTGAGAAGGTTGGGACCTCTTCAATGGCCGGCGTGCCGTAGACGCGACGCTGGTTCTTGCCGTCCACGTCCATGACATAGATGTCGGCGTTGCCGCTGCGACCGCTGTCGAACGCGATCTGGCGACCATCCGGCGAAAAGACCGGATCGTCGTCCGATTCCAGATCGGTCGTTAGCTGAACTGCGGGCGAGCCGTCCACACCCTTGATCCAGATATCCTTGTTGCCGCTGCGGGTGCTGCAAAACACGACGCTTTGTCCGTCCGGGCTCCAGTTCTGGAAGAAGTCATCGGCCGCGTTGGTCGTGATCTGGCGCAGTCCCTGTCCATTGGTGCCAATCACCCAGATGTCGCTGTTGCCGCTGCGGTTGCTGTAGAAGCTGATGCTGCGACCATCCGGGCTGAGGCGTGGGTTGTCGTTCAGGAACGCATCGTTGGTAACAGCACGGGCCTCGCCGCCGTTGGCGTCCATGACCCAGATATCGCCACCGAGGGCGAATACGATGGCCTTGCCGTCATTGCTGAGTGAAGCGCGCTGGATGCCTTCCGTGAAGCGGCGTTCAACCATTTTGTCGCCGGTGGTGTCTTCGCGGATGTCAATCTTCAACAGCTTCGGCTTCGCGCCTTCCTTGCCCAGGTCGAGCGTCCATAGATAGAACTTCCAGACAAACACAATCGTGCTCTCATCGCTGCTGTAGCTGACGTTGCTGAGCCCGTCTTCGCCAAGGTCGGTGATCTGCTCACAGGTCTGGGCGTCGTTGTCGCACTTGAAAAGCTCGAAGCTGCCGTTCACTTCGCGAGTGAAGTAGAGGCGTTTGCCGTCGGCGCTGATGCGGGGTTCGCGGCTGTTGCCACTGTAACCAAGCAGCTCTTCGGGCGCCTTGCCGGCTTCCTGACGATACAGGCGGTCGTTGGCGGTCCCTTCGTACTCCTGCACCTTCCAGTCTGAGGCACCGGCGACGAAGTACAGCGTTTCACCGTTGTCCGGTGTGGTCGCGCTGTTCGCGCCGGTAAATGTCAGGCGAGTCGGCGTGCCACCATTCAGCGGAACGCTGTAGACATCATCGGTCTGTCCACGGTTCCAGCCCATGGCGCGGCGCGACGTGAAAAGCACGTGCTTGCCGTCGGCCGTGAAGCCCGTCGGGACATCGCCCGCGTTGTGGTGCGTCAGGCGACGGGGTTGCCCGCCGTCGATGGGCATGACCCAGAGGTCATAGCTGCCGCTGCGGTCTGAGACAAAGACGATCTCTTTGCCGTCCGGCGTAACCAACGGCTTGGTGTCATAAGCGTCGTTCAGTGTCAGGCGCATGGAGCGCCCGCCGTTTGCGGGCATCGACCACAGGTCGCCATAGAGAGTGTAGACCACCGTCTTGCCGTCCGGCGAAAAGGACGGAAAACGTGAGCCGGGCAGACCCATTTTCGGGTCAAGCACAGGCTTGGCGCTCCGGTTTGGCTGCGGGGCGCGTCGCCCCTGCGCGAACGCCAGGCCGGCGACCGACGCGACGAGGGCGAATACCAGCCCGAATTTCAACATTGTCCGCATGTAAGGACTCCTTTGGAACACAGTGAGATCAGCACGCCTCAAAGGGCGCGCTGACGACTCTTCATAGTATGAGACATGCTTAATTACGGGCTGGACAGTCAAAGCACCACCAGAAACAGTTATAAAGGCTACCGTTGACAAAACCCCCTCGCAACGCCTTTGAAGTAGGTTGTTTCACTTGTCGGACGCCGTCGTGCGGCGTATCCTACTGGTCTCATTGCACAATTGAGAGCTGGGATATGCCATGATGTTGGCAGTCGGACAGGAAGATGTTTGCGCCGTGATTCGTCAGGCCTTGGCCGAGCTTACTCCCGTCAACTGTGTACGCTCAGCCGGCGAGGCTCTCAAGAACTTCCTTCACCCGTCGAAACGTCCTCTTTTGGCCATGATTGACCTCACACTTCCCGACGGAAGCGGCCTAGACTTGGCTGACAACATCAACTCACTTGCACCAAGCACTCATGTTTTCCTGTACGGTGCGAAACCCACCGTAGACGAGTTGAAACGAGCTCTGAACACTGGCTGCGCCGGCTTCCTGAGCATGCCCTTTGAGTTTGCCGTACTTCAAGCAAGGATCGCTCCGCTGCTTGACACCAAATCGGAGCCCGATCCGCAAACGTTGATTCGGAAGCTACGCAAGAACCTTACTGAACAAACCGGCATGCTGTATCGCACCCGCCGGGCCGGGCTCATGGCATTGGCCAGACTGGCCGAGCACAGGGACAGTGATACAGGAATGCACGTAGAGCGCGTCGCCGCGTTCAGCGTGGAGTTAGCTCGCCTCATGAAGCAGGCAGGTTTACACGCTGAAGAGATCACGAACGATTACCTCGATGCTTTGGGCATTGCGTCGGCCCTGCACGACATTGGCAAAGTCGCCGTGGCGGATGAGATTCTGCGCAAACCCGGACGCCTGTCGCCCGAAGAATTTTCACAAGTCAAGCAGCACTGCCACATCGGCTGGCAGGTGGTGCAGGCGGCCCGATCAGAGCAAGCCGTAAGTGATCCAGTACTCGACATGGCGGCGCAGGTTGTGCGAAGTCACCATGAAAAGTGGGATGGTTCGGGGTACCCAGACGGGCTAGCCGGACTAGAGATTCCGCTTTGTGCGCGTATCGTTGGTCTCATCGATGCCTACGACGCCATGCGCAGCAATCGTGTGTACAACAAAGAACGTAGTGCCGAGGCCACAATTGCTGAGCTCAGGAGATGCAGTTCTCTCCACTTCGACCCTGAGATCGTCGAAGTATTCGTCCCGCATCTGGACCGATTCGAGAACATGGGACGCTCGCTCGACCGAGAAACCGCACGTTGGAAGTAAGGCGTTATAAACACGTCATGGCTTCGTAAGCGTCCGTAGCGGGCGTCTTTCATACACTGTTCTGCGTGCTAGACTCTTCGCCCCGGATTCGAGGCTATCGGCACAGGGAGTACAGAATGGCGGCTATCGCACGCGTTGGCGTAATCGGCGCGGGACAGATGGGTAACGGTATCGCACAGGTGTTCGCCAGCAAGGGCGTTCACGTGGTGATGATTGACATCAACGACGAAGCCCTGAAAAAGGGCATGGGCACCATTCAGAAGTCGTTGTCGAAGCTCGTGGAAAAGGGCAAGCTGGAAGCCCCGATGATGGGCGCTGCGCTAAACCTGATAACGCCAACAACCGACTATGGGGTGCTGAAAGACCGCCAGCTCATCATTGAGGCAGCAACCGAGAACCTTGACCTGAAACGCAAGATCTTTGAGCAGATCGTAGCCAACGCTGCTGACGAAGCCATTCTTGCAACCAACACCAGCAGCATCAGCATCACGACTCTGGCTGCGGGCACCAAGAACCCGGCCAAGTTCATCGGCATGCACTTCATGAACCCGGTGCCGCTGATGCAGCTTGTTGAGGTCATCCGCGGGCTCGACACAGACGAAGAGACCTACAACACGATCATGGAACTCGCGCAGACGCTGGGCAAAACACCCGTGGCCTGCAATGACTTCCCCGGCTTTGTGAGCAACCGCATCCTGCTGCCAATGATCAACGAGGCTGTCTACGCGCTTATGGAAGGCGTGGCCGACGCCCAGAGCATCGACCAGATCATCAAACTGGGCATGAATCACCCGATGGGCCCGCTGAGTCTCGCCGACCTGATCGGGCTGGACACCTGCCTCGCCATCATGGAAGTGCTGCACCGTGACCTGGGCGACAGCAAGTACCGCCCATGCCCGCTGCTGCGCAAGTATGTGGATGCAGGACATCTAGGACGCAAGAGCGGACGAGGTTTCTATAACTACAAGTAGGATGGAAGGTCACGCGGCCTGGGAACTAGCCCTAGCCCTGTGCCCCAAGCCCTAAGCCACGACTCGGAGAGTCCCATGAACCAGCCCCCCAACTCAGGAATGAACACACCGCCGGGCTACGGCGCGCCTCAACAGCCGCCTGGCTACGGCCCGCAGGGTCACCCGCAGTCGGGGCCGATCCCGAATTCAGGCAGCTATCAGCCGCCTCCGGGGCGCTCCGGGTTTACGCGCCAGATGTTCAATCCTGCGTCGTACCGGCAGGCCGGCAGCGGGTCATGGGCAGCGGCTTCGCTGATCCTGTCGTTGATCAGCATGGTCCTTTGCCTCGGGCTGATTGCACCGTTGCCGCTGATTCTCGGCTTGGTCGGCATGGTAGGCAATAAGCGCGGTAAGGGCCTGGCTTTCGTCGGCTTCATCCTGTCGGCGCTTCAGGTGGTGGGCTGGGTCGCAATCTTCACGTTGGGGCTGCACTTGCAGTTCCAGTCCGCAACCATGGCTGAGAACGCCGGCAAGCCGGTTGTCGCCGCCATCGCCGACTTCAAGAACGACAATCAACGTGTTCCCCACAGCCTTCAGGAACTGGTTGACAACGGCTACCTGCCGCCGACCTGGGACAAAGGCTTCGAAGGCATCGACAGCAACGTCGAAGAGTTCGTGAAAGGCAAGAAGTGGCAGGACTTCCTGGCCTATGAGCCGGGCGAAGACGCTGACTGGAAAGGCCGACCGAACGAATCGAGCGGCAGCGATGTGTCCATCAAGGGCGACTTCGACGACTGGTCGATCAACTTTCCGACGGGTGACGACAAACCGACTGAGTACCAGACCTACGGGCTCAGCTTCATCGGGCTGGACGGCGACTGGAGCTACAGCTCGTCCGACAACGAGGCCGTGAACCAGAGCCCCGAAGAGCCGTATGACTTGTCCCAGTTGTGGGACGGTGATGCAACCACACGCGACGCGATGAAGAAGAAGCGCGAGTTGCAGGTGATGCTGAACAAGGTGGACACGAAGCTTGGCACCATCGACAAGCTGATCGAAAGCGCTGAAGCGTCACTCAAGAAGCACGAGAACCGCCTGTTCGAGATTGCGGAGCAGAAGGGGCTCACCCGCGCCCAGATCAAGACCGACAGCGACACCAAGGAATGGCTGAAGCTGATCGGCGAGACCACCAAGCGCCTGCGTATCACCGAGAAGAAGAAGACCGAACTGCAGAGCACACGCAACAAGCTTGAAGTTCAGATGGAGCGTCTCGCGAACCAGGTTGAGCTCGCGAAGCTGGCCGACAACAAGGAACAGTTGATCGAGTTGCAGAAGCTGCTGGACGAGTCGAAGGAAGCGCTCGACGGCGAAGAAGACAGCTACTTCACCAACAAGTCGGATGACGACTTCGCTGACGAATGGCTGAACAGCAGCTTCAAGTAAGCTGAGCAACGCAAGCATCAAGCGAAGGGGGCTGAATGTCAGCCCCCTTCGCCTTTACAGCAGAAATCGAAGGCGCTAGTTTTCGCAACCACACGACGAGATTCACCAGACGGGAAAAACCGTGGCGCTATCCCCTACAACTGTGAAGTACATTGCCATCGGCGTGTTGATTGCCGTGGGCGTGTTGCTGATCGGTGCCATTGTCTGGGACATTCTCAAGGTAGTCGCCGGATTGCTGATCGGCTTCGGGCTGATCTACCTGGGCATTCGTTTCCTGCTGGGTAAGGGGCTGCCCAAGAACATGGAAAAGCTTGTCGACAAGGCCGTCAAAGCAGGCAAAGACGACAAGAAAGACGACTAACCTGCTGCATATTCAGCAGGCCCGGCATAAGATCGCTGCCTGATGATTGAAGTCCAACACGTCTGCAAGACCTTCCGCCAGTTCCGCGCCGTCTGGGACCTCAGCTTCTCGTGTGAGGCAGGCGACATTTTCGGTTTCGTCGGCCCGAACGGTGCCGGCAAAACCACCACCATGCGGATGATGGCGACCCTGCTTGACCCTGACTACGGCGACATCCTGATCGACGGCGTCAGCGTGCTCGACGAACCCGAAGAGATCCGCCGCGTCATCGGCTACATGCCTGACTACATCGGCGTCTACGAAGGCGTTGAGATTCGCGAATACCTTGAGTTCTTCGCCGCCGCCTACCGCATTCCGCCGGGCCGACGCAAGAAGCTGGTCGACGAGATCATGGAGATCACCGACCTCACCAGCGTCGAGAAGAAGGACGTCGCCACGCTGTCGAAGGGCATGCGCCAGCGACTGTGCCTGGCCAAGACGCTCGTGCATGACCCCAAAGTGCTGATCCTCGATGAACCCGCCGCCGGGCTTGACCCGCGGGCGCGCATTGAGCTGCGACTGCTGCTCAAAGAGCTACAGAAGCTGGGCAAGACCATCATTATCAGCAGCCACATCCTGACCGAATTGTCCGACATGTGTAACAGCGTCGGCATCATTGAGCGCGGCATCATGCTCACGGCAGGCAAAATCGACGACATCCTGGCTGACCGCGCCGGCGGGCCGGTGCAGCAGCAGAAGCTTTTCCTGAAGGTATTGGGCGCACCCGACCCGGCCGTGACCATCCTGCGGTCGCTACCGGATATCGGCGGTGTTGAGATTGACCGCGGTCTGATCACGTTCACTTTCATGCAGCCAATCGAGAGTAACCCCGGGCTGCTCCGCGAACTGTTGAACCGCAACGTGCCTGTCGTAAGCCTCGCGCCCGCGACGCAGAACCTCGAAGACATCTTCCTGAACGTCACCAAGGGCATCATCGCGTGATTGCCGCTAGAGTCGTCAGGGGGTCAGACCCTGATTTCGCCGGATGGGGTTCCGTGTGTCCTTCTGCGCTGGCGGCGAAAACAGGGTCTGACCCCTTACCATGAGAACCACTAGGCATATGAGCCTGACATGCGTTCAATAGGACGTATGGAACCCGGAACCGCGATCAACCCACTTGAAAGACGCAAGCCCCGCAGCGGGTTGCCCCAGATTGCGCTGGCCGTCTGCCTGCTTGTTGTACTCGGTGTCGCGGCATGGATGCTGCTGGCGCGCGCAGAGGCCGAAGTGCCGGCCGACGACTGGGTCACGTTCGATTCGCCGGATGGTGAGTTCAGCCTGATGTTCCCCGCCGAGCCCGAAACCAGCCAGACGGAGGAGCCCGACACGGTCTATCTCGTCACGGCCGACATGCGCACCCGGGTCTACGCACTGGCGTACTACGACTACCCGCAGCAACAGGTGGATGATTACGGCGCCGACAAGCTGCTGGATGACCGTATGGCGACCGGCACTGAGTCGATCAGTGGGGTCATCACGAACCACGAGCAGTTCGTCTGGAAGGATCACCCGGGGCGTGAGTTCTGGCTGGATGTCCCCGGCGGCAAGGCGCACTATCGGATCTTCCTCGTCGGTCGCCGCCTGTACCAACTGGCCATCATCCACATGGCATCGTTCGAGCCCAACCACGAAGGCTTCTTCAGCTCGTTCACACTCAAGTAGCAAACCTCTGGGCACTCGTCTGAGCGCGAAGCGTGAGCGAGCGGCAGGTCGCGCCAGCGACAAGCTTTTCGAACCTCAACTACGGTTTCACGCCAAGGCGCAAAGTCGCCAAGAGATCTCTTGCAGTTCCTTGGCGTCTTGGCGGCTTAGCGTGAGTAAGCAGTTGAAGTCGAGACCTACCCGTACCTCGGTCAAAGCGACCTG
>JAGQRE010000110.1 GCA_020425695.1 Planctomycetota bacterium | reverse complement strand
CTCCTTGAGCTTTTTGGCCTGGGGGACATCCATGCCTCGGTACTTCTTCCGCCACTGGTGGTACGTGGCCGGCGATATCTCAAGCTGCCGGCAGGCGTCGGGCACCGTCATGCCGCTGGCTCTGAGGCCGTCGGCCTCCTGCAGTTTCTTCACGATCTGCTCGGGGCTGTGCTTCTTCTTCATGGCTGAATCCTCCTTCAAAGTGACCGGAAGACTCTACTTCCAACTGGCACAACTTTAGGGGACCAGGCCAGTTTCTCGAGAGCCGCGGCTGGATCATCCACCGGATTTGGAGTCGCAATTGGTGGCGAAATCGGTCGGCCGAAATGGACAGCCTCATGGAAGCGATCGGTAAGGCGCAGAATGCGGCGCCGTTAGACAAGGCAGCGGACTAACCCGGCTACCAGACATAATGCCCCTACTCGGACTCCGGGCCGGTGTGCGAGTCTCCCGCGGGGCAGGCAGCAGCGATTGGCCACATCTGAGTTGAGCATGGTAGAAGTCTATGTAATCATGTCGCACCACTGAGGTTGTCATTGGGTAACCATGAAGATCTTCAGGTTGTCGTAACTGCTTGTGGACAACGAGGTCTATTTGCCGCTCATTGACGTGAACGATCCCAATAATGTACTGGGAAATGGCCAGAACTACACTGCAGCGGTCAACTTCAATGACGCCCTGCTCTTACTTGCGATTGCCTGCGCTCCCGCGCCTGGCTCTCCCTATTCGCAACAACTCTCGTGGACGCTTGCGAAGTACTTCGGTATCTGGGATCCAATTTACAGACAGGCAACACCACTCCCACACACTTTGAGAATCAACGCGGGATTGGCCGACCTTGATCCACACCAGAAGACTGTGCTTTCCGACGACTTCGGCGTAGCGTTGGCTCTAGCACTATTGGACGTTCAGTTCGGGGTACTCGGCGTCGCCGATTGTTTTGCTGCCCAGAAGGCCGGTATTCTCACGCTTCAGACGGCAGGTAAGCACCGTAAGATGCCCGACTTCATCCTTCTGCTAGCCACTCAACTTCAAGGAAGCAACGTCGTCTTACTTGAGTGCAAGGGAAGTCAAGTTCCCGGTAGCCACACGGGCCAGTTGACCTCTGCCTGCACTAATCAGCTCGGAAACGTCAGCGCACTCGCCGGAATCGCTGCGGCGGCGGTCCCGAGAGTGGCAATTGCAGCCCAGTTGCCGCATGGGAAAGACGCCTCGTTGCATGTCTCAGACCCTCCCGAATGGATTGATGGTTTGGACCGACTCCCCGAGTACCTCCGAGCAAGTTTCGTAGCGCGCGAGTTGGCGATGATCGGCAAATTCGCAGCTGCCTCCAGCATTTGGACGGACATGGGATTTGACGGCTGGGAATTTGGAATTGACGACCAAGCTGATGCTCAGGCCGATCTAGAGGGTTCTACGGAAACTGTCATACAAACCAGTCGCGGTCCAATGAAGGCAACCATAGATTGGGCAACCCGGCCAAGCCCTTCCATGCGAAACATCGTAACTAGCGGAAGATGGCCTGACGCTCGTGCAGCGCATCGCGGTATCCGACCCGCGGGCCGAAGGGAGATAGTCGCCGAGGATCAGGCTTTCCCGCAAGATGATGCTCTGCGGGACTTTCGTAGCTCCGGCAGGATCTCTATCGGTTCAGAACTCGATTTGACTGTCAGACTCGCATAGGATTGCCTACCCAACCAAGTACCCTCAACCGATGCATTCAGGTTGGAGGGCGCAGGCCAACCGGACATAAGGCCTCTAACCGGACCTACCCTTGTTCCGGCCAGTCCACCCACCTCTGCCAGACTTTTTGCAGGCTCAGTCGCCCCAACTCATGAGGTAACATGGAATCCGCGGTAAAGATGGAGCGTGAGATCCATGGCGAATCCTGAGCTTCCGATCTCGGTACTTATTGCGACCAAGAACCGTGATGCTTTGTTGCTGAACCGTGCCCTACCTTCGGTTCAGAGGCAATGGCTCCAACCAGATCTGGTCGTCCTCGTCAGCGACGGGAGGCGGTTGCCCCAAGAGCTACTCGGGAAACTGCGTGCCGTTATCGCTCCCACATCAATTGTAGCTCTTGAGAACGGACGCTCCCCTGGAGCCGCAAGCGCGTGGAACACCGGGCTCTCGCATCTCGATCGGCTAGGGACTCGTGGCTTCGTGGCGATCCTGGACGATGACGATGAGTGGGATGCCGAACACCTGCAAGAGTGCATGACGGCAGCTGGTCGGAAAGGTGCTAACATTGTCGTTTCCGGACTGCGACGGATGGTCAATGGGAGCTGCATCCCCCGGCCGCTTCCTAGGGAACTCTCCGTCGACGACTTTCTAGTTGGCAATCCTGGCTGGCAGGGGAGCAACACCTTTGTCGAACTCGACCTCATGCTAGCTGTCGGTGGGTTCACGGACGGCTTGTTGAGCTTGAACGACCGCGACCTCGCGATTCGCCTGCTTCGCCATCATGCATCAAGGCTGGCGTACACAGGTAAGTGGACGGCCACTTGGCACCATGATGCGGCAGCGTCCCTCTCTGCCCCTCGTTCGCGGGCAAAGATCTCGGGGTTGCGGCGGTTCTGGTCCATACATGGCCGAGCGATGACGCCGGCACAGTCTGCGGCCTTCTTCGACCGGGCCTGCCGGTACTTCGGAGTGCTGCGAGACGAGATCATTGCGGATGGACCCGATCTTCTCTCGACAACAAGCACCGTGGGAGGCTCCTGTGCCGCCGGCGAAAAGTAGTTTTCGACGACGCATTCGGTTTAGCGGCCGCTGGCGTTGGCTCGGTAAGCTTGTTTATGCGCTCAAGGCCATCTGGAGACGTGTGCGGATCTCGCGCCGGGTTACGTACCTTTTCGGACCTCAGTACTCGCCAAGCAGGCAACTGATTGAGATCGATATTACTTACGCCTGCAACCTGCATTGTCTCAACTGCAATCGATCCGTGACCCAAGCACCGGACCATCTGCACATGCCGGTGTCCATGATCAGCGCGTTCGTACAGGACTCGATTGGGCGAGGTATCCGTTGGCAGAGAATTCGTGTACTGGGAGGTGAACCTACTCTTCATCCCGAGTTTTCCGCGATCATTGCGGAGTTGCTTAGGTATCGCCAATGGTGCCCTAGTTGCCGAATCGAAGTCGTTTCCAACGGCTACGGGGACGCAGTCAAACGAAAACTCGACGCATTGCCCAATGACATCTGGATTGAGAACTCGAACAAGACCAGCGCGATCCAGCCGACGTTCAGGCCCTTCAACATGGCGCCTATTGACGATCCAGCCTTTGCGAAGGCGGACTTCTCCAACGGGTGTGCGATCATGCAAGACTGTGGCATGGGGCTCACCCCGTTGGGCTACTACCCTTGTGCAGTCGCTGGCGGAATCGACCGGATCCTCGGTGCCGAGTTAGGCAGGTCCCGCTTGCCAGCTGACCATGACCAGATGCTCGACGCCACGAAATCACTCTGTCAGCTATGCGGTCGGTTCCAGGATGGACACTTCATCCCCAAGCCCCTGCGCTCTCCGATGACCGAAGTGCAGATGTCGCCCACCTGGACCGAACTCTATTCGCAGTGGCGTTTGCGCCGATTGTCCCACGCCGAAAAGGACCAACAGCTTGAGCCTGTGTCTGCGGAGAGGAGTGGCAAATCGTGAGCATGCGAGGTGGCAACTGGCCAAGCGGTGTACTTGCTCGCCGCAATCTCTGCGTCAGAACGCAACCACTCCCATCGGTGCTGCAGGCGGCCTCTGTCGCCGTGGGTGTCGCGTTACAGAATCAGGCAACATCCCTCGGACACTGCCTCCAGAGCATCATTGATCAGCAGCTACGGGACATGCGAATCGTCGTCGTCCTTCTTGATGATGGGTCCAACGATGACTGGCGCGACGCAAATGCGGAGCTTCTTAGCCAGCTTGACGTGGTCTACCTGGAAGCCAACTGCGGAACCCCTGCACGCTCAAGGAACGCCATCCTCGACTACGTCGACGACCATCTTCCATCTGTCCGCTGGGTAGCTCGGTTGGACGCCGACGATCGTTTTTGCACACCGGGATCGTTGGCAGCCGCAGTCGAGATTGGTGATCGCCTCAGTTCGGCGTTTGTGCTTGGCGGGAACCGTTTGATCGCCGACGGACAACTGCTCGAGAGAGTGAATGTGGCCACGCCACAACTGCTCAACTCTAAGGTTGTCTTGAACAGGCTGAAGGAGATGGCGGAAGGCACTGCCGACAATGAGCTGCCATCTTGCAACCTATTGCTGAGGCGTGGACTCGGCCACCGTTACCCTGATGTCCGTAGTGCCGAGGACCACTGGCTGGTTGCAAGGCTACTTCTGCAGCATTCGAGCGCGGGAGCCATTCTCCAGGACGTCCTGTATTCCGACTACACACTGACCGGCAAGGTGACGAGCGACTGCCTTTCTAAGCAACTGCACAGCGCGGCCCGAAGGTCTTTGTTTGCCGCGGCAAGTACTTGGAGTCAGGCCGATGGACCTGAGCGCTCATTCCTAGGACAGGGCCAAGAGGGTGTGGTTTCCCGCATCGGCGCAACCGTGGAAAAGCGGTTCTATCCAGGCGTGCTGGGCCAAGATCGAGTCAACTGGATGCAGCACCATCTTCCGAGCTCCGGTGGCGCAGTTGTGGCCCCCACTTGGTTTGGTTCGGGTTCGAACTGGGCTTGTACGTACCCTTGGGAACCTAGCGAGCCGGCCGACGTCATCTTAATTGAGGAGGCACAGGAGTTCCTGCGTTGGTGTCTGTCCGCTGGCGTGGTCTGTTCCAATGTGAAGCGAACCAACTTCAGGCGGGTCGAGGGTCGGCTCAAGTACATTGACATCGGAAACTCTATCGTGCCGATGGACATCGATGTTTTCATGGATGCTGCCGCCCGCCTCTACGCTATCAGCGAACTTGCGCTACCGGACGATGAACTGCTGCGCAGAAAACGAGGGCCGGATGCGCTGGCTGATGACAATGAACTTCCAGGATATGGGGAGTTTTACGCCCAGACGCTGGAAGATTGGGCAGCAAGCAACTGGAGAGTCTCGTCAACACGGTCAGAGGAGCCTGCCTCCTTCACGGCCGCCAACGTGACGTTGATGATAAAGGCCTGCTCAATGGACGCGGAGCACTTGTCCGAGCAAGTTCGACACATCGTGAGGCAGCTGAGACAACCGCGTCGGTTTGCAGAAACCATCCTAGCCATCGACGCGTTCCAGGGACCATTCCTCCGGCAACACGCAGAAGGCAACCTCAACCTACTCCTCCAGCAAGCTGATGAACTTAGGTCTGCGGGGCTGATCGATCGCGTACTGGTCGCTCCCTTAGACGCTGAGGCAATCCGCGAAGTCAACGAGCGTTGGTTTGGCGTCGCCTCCTCAGCCAGCCACAACGCACGAGGCGTACCCGTTGCGCCGCAGCTGTGGGCTTTTGAGCAGGTTGCAACTCGATACGTACTCCAGTGCGACATCGATGTGCTGATCTGCAGGAACGACCACGCGCACGATTACCTGGCAGACATGCTAGCCGCGTGCGACCCACAGGACGTCTTGGGAGTGGCGTTCAACATCCCACATGAAGCCGCTGCAGGCTGGCGCCCCTATGATGCACCGCCGGGAGAGTACGTTCCTGAAGTTCGTTGTGGTCTACTCGATCTCTCTAGACTCCATGCAAGCAGGCCTTGGCACAACCAAGAGGTGGCTGGCGCACTCGAGCTCTCTTGGTACCGGTCGCTACAGCAACACCAGCGTATTCACGAACAACGCACGCCGCGCGGCGGCGACCCACGAACCTGCTACATCCATCCACCGAACACGTGGAAACATGATTGGAGCGTGCTCCGTCGAGTACGTGACCTGGTGGAGCAAGCGCGGATTCCCGACTGCCAACACGAGAACTGGGATCTGTCTGGAACAGGTGACGATTGGTCTTACCCCAAGCGTCATGAGCGGATCGTGGTGCTCGCGAAGGGACGCAACACGCCCCTGGCGCGAGTGCACCGATTCGCCGCAGGGTTGCTGATGCAGGATGACCAGGACTTCGGTGTCGTGGTCATTGATGACGGTTCCGATGACAGCTCGTCGTTGCCTCGGCTTCTCTCATCACTCGACAACAGGCTCACACTTATCCGGAGGCTGGAACCCTTGGGCCGGATCCCCAACTTCATAGAAGGCGTATCGAACGTCTGCGTCGATCCTGAAACGTTGATTGTCGTTGTCGACCTCGATGACGCTCTGATCCATCCCGGAGCAATCAGAAGGGTCAGGGACTGCGAAATTAGGGGGCATGATGTGGTTATCGGCGCAATGTACCGTCCAGACAAACCGCTGAAGTCCTACCATCCAAAGTTCTCGGATCCTCGACAGGCTTGGGGTGGCGAGGTGTGGGTCCACCTTCGGGCATACAAGAAGCGCCTGTTCGATGCGATCCCGCACGAGCACCTACAAATCGACGGCGAGTGGATCGACGAGTGCACCGACTACGCCACTATGATCCCCTTGGTCGAGCTATGCCGTAACCCGGTCTACTGTCCCGAGTATTTGTACTACCACCAGCGAACTACGCCTCGCACCCCAGAAGCGCGGAGGCGAAAGGACGCCTTGATCGCGCAAATCCTCAGCAAGCAACCGGTCGGCAGAGCATCCGGCAGGTTCGCGAAAGCTGGCGTAGCAGATCGGTGGCGCGAATCCGACTGACCACCGTTCCGTGCGACGTTCACATCTAAGCGCCAGTCGGCAGCTCTTCTGGCAAGCCGGCGATCAGGGCTGGAATCTGCCTGCTTCGCCGTTTTAAGATTTGAACCATTGTCGGCGTGCGTACCAGTTCCTCCAGGTCTCGCCGGCTGGCCGCTTGGTGATCGTGAACCATCTGCACGAATTCGTAGGTGTACTTTGGTGCCATCTGGATGAGGGTTTGCCGAACCCGCTTGATCTCGTCTTTGTCCTTCGGCTTCCACAGAGCACCCTCGCTAATCAGCAACTGGATCATCTTGAGTTGTTCCTGTGCGCGATAGCTGTCGACGTCGCGGCTGGCCCGACGGCCTCCCCCGGAGCGATCCGATTCGAAGATGTCCCTATCGAGTGTGGACAACAGGCGGGTTATCAGGCAGCTACACCGGTCTTTGTAGAGCGTGGGTTTATGCCCGCGTACCAGCAGCAACTGCACTATTCCGCTATCGCGAAGCCACCAGATGTACTCGATGAACTCCATTGACGCAGGCCGGCTTGGATCGGGAGCGGTCAAGAACTTCTTCTGCTCCAGAACCTCACGATGGCCGCCCAGCACGGCCAGTTCGACAGCCGTGCGGAAAGTGGGTAGGTAGTCCTCGTCCTCGTCTTCTTCATCGTTGTCGAGATCGTAGACCGGGGCATCCCAATCTGGCGCCTCATCTGGGCCACGTGACCAAGGATCAGCGCCGGCCCAAAGACAGAGGGCCACCCACTTCGCGTTACCCTGATCGGCGTGGTAGCGGAGTGCGATGTCGATTTGCTTCCTCAGCTCGGGATACTCGCCTACATACTGTTTGAACACGCCCAGCGCGACCCTGATGTCGTTGACTAAGCCCCAGGCAATGGGGTTGTCATCAATCAAGTTCGCCCCATTGGCGACGAATAGATCGACTAACTTGCGGTCCCACGTAGCTATCACTGTCTGCATCGAGACGTCTTGAACGCTGGCGCCGTGCTGGATCAGTAGTTCAACAAGGTCCTGACGACTAAGTTCAACGGCGTGGTAGAGGGCATGGTAGTCGCCCTCTTCGATAGGTGCGCCGGCTTCAAGCAACACCTGGACCAGGCTGTGGAAACCCTTGTCTAGTGCGATGCGCAGTGGTCCGTTTCTTCGATTGCGGCGTGGCGGCAACAACTTGAGGGCCACCGGGTTGCCCCGGCGCACCCACTCTTGCACGTCGAACAGCCGGCCCTCCCGGCACATTTCGCGTAGGAGCTGAAGTTCGTCCGGAATAGATTTTTGAGCCATCCGAGACCTCGATGGCTGTATTCATGCTTTTCGGGCGACGTGCAAGACCCAGCAACACTCCAAGTGGTATCACCAAGAAGATCATCTCGTCGCCCCATCCAGGTGTGGGCGCGAGACAACCATCGCTGACAGCTATGAAAAGACGGTGCTCTGCTACAATCTGGACTGAATCGGCTGGGTCCCGAGAACGCCTATTTTTGGAGCCGACGGAATTTTCGGCAGGGACGAGGGAACACCTGCCCCCTGCAGCTCCTGCTACCGAAAGTGGTAAGTCCCAAAGGCGTCCGCGGCATGACACGTCGCCGAATGGCTTGAGGTGGCCGGTTAACGGGCATTCCGTATCGCATTGATGCGATAGGATAGCATGTCGTTGTTTGTCATTAATGCGACATCGAAGGAGAACTGCCTTTACTTGTGTTCGTGGAGGATGTATCCGGTTGTGCCAATTCAGTTGAGACAACGAACTGCCACACTCTATCGGAGAGCCTCAATGCCCATCAGTTCTGGATTCGGAAGTTCAATGAAGCGGATCAACTTGCCCAAGCTTGCGACGCGTAGCTGGCTGATTGCGCTGGCGGTGGCTGCAGTGCTCACCAGCGGGATTGCTGGGCCAGTTGACGGTCAGGACGAAGCGGATGATTCGACTCCATGGGGTGAGTTGGGTGACGATGTGGATGGAACGATCCGTTGGAACGGAACCTACATCTCTCTGCTTCCCGGAACTGCGGGAATCTGGGAAGAGATCCACGGCGAGAACAACACATTGGAAGATGGTTCTACTGGAGGAGTTTTCTACGGAGAAGGTGGAAAAGAGACCACGGAGCAGGGACGCTGGGCGCAACTCATGCTGGATATTGTCCAGGAGTCGGAGCACTCTCCTACTGGCCGGGGTAATTTTGCGTACGCCTATGCTGGACCGGGGTGGACAACCACCGTTGAAGCCAGAGGGGCTCTGATCCATGTCGGCAGCGGCGATCTTCCTGCGACGATTTATAGAGGTGCAGGCTGTTTCAAGGTGCTGAACTTGAGTGCGGGTCCGGAATCTGTGGAGTGGGGCGTCTCTTTCTCATCCAGTATCCATCTTTCCGCCGGCTGCACGGCATCCCTGACCCCTCTTGATGACCTGTCGGTAGCGCTCGCGGCGGGACAGCTGAAGGTCGAAGCCGCGGATTCTACGGGCATCAAGGTATTCGTGAAGCGCGCAGCTGCCGTGTGCTACTCCGACGACTGGTTTGAAAGGGAGCAGAAAGAAGGCGACGGTCATATATCCTACGTAAGCGTGTCTGAGTCAGATACCGGAGAACGCTCAGTGATAGTCCATATCGGTGGTGAAGCCGTCGTCGCGGCGTCGATGGAAGAGTCCACCAGGGACGAACTCGGGGCGCACGTGGAAGCAGGAGTTGCCGGCATCGACGAGTTCGTTCGCACGACTGCCCCGTTGAAGGGGGCATGGAAGTCAGTCGATAACACTGCAATGTTCACATTCTACACTTGGGGTTCCGTCAACCTGGAGCGTGACACCATTGGTGAATGGACCAACGCCCACGCCACTCAGCGGAAGAATCGCTCAGCTTACGTCGAGCGAAAGCTGATTCGAATCGAGATGGAGCGCTTCGAGGACGGGGAGTGGGTCTTGGTTGACATGGGGTACTTCGAAGGCTCGGATTGGGTGTCCTCGTCGAGTGTTCCCACCTCCGGACCGCAGGAAAGCAGGGAACCTGAGGAGAAGACCCGGAACATCCGTCGCAAGGAGCACGAGCGCAAGGGTGGAACCCCAGGCTCGTTCTCGGATGCCATCTCACGCATCCGATACGAGGATGCCGACACTGGGGATGTAATCGAGGAGATCGTCCGTCCCAGTTGGGACGGAGCCGGCGAAGAGTACCTCGATGAGGATGACGTTTACGAGAACGTGCGTCTCGTCCGGATCTATCAGAAGGAACGCAACAAGGAGTTCCTTGAAGACGGGTTCTGGAAGGTAACTGTGAAGTGCCTTGATACGAGCTACAATCCGCCGCTCATCTACAGGGGCATAGACCAAGTGCTTTATCAATGAGCGCGGGATCTCCAGGAAACAGCTTTCTGAGAAACATGATGGCAGGGGCGGCGTTGGTCGTCCTTGCCATCTGCATTGCCGGTGTTGCCGTGCTGGTGGCCACGGGCGATCGTGGCAATGAACCCGCACCCACCGGGAACCAGGACCAGGCGGAATCTGCTGCAGAAGTCGTTTTCGAGGTCATTGCTGAAGCAGGACACGGTTCGGTGGATCTGAACAGAGCTGAAGTCTGGATTGCATCCGCCACGGGTAGGGTGGTTTCTGCTGAACGTCAGGACGACGGAACTTTGACCTGCTCACTGGCGGATGGCTCCTACTCGGTGATTGCGAGTGTCGAAGCGTCTGGGGATCGGCGTTCATCCTGGGTATCCAGCGTCCGGCTGGTGAGAGTCCCGGCCGATGCAGCCGAGAAACCCGTCCGCCTGGAAGTGGGACCTTCGGCGCGCCTGGATGTCATTGTGCAGGACTCAACCGGTCAGCCAGTACCGAATGCTGTCCTGTCGATCAAGTTCCCGGCCAGCGCGCAGACTTCAGCAGTCCAGGCATTCCACGGCCATATTGTCGGCACCAGCTTTGATGAGGCACTCGTCTGCGACGCCCGGGGGCACAGTTCGCTTCAGCTGTTCCCGCTGGGAATTGAACTCGAAGTCAGCGCTTCGGGCGGCAGTGGAGTTTCTGAGCCTGCCGCAGTTGTGCTGGATACTGACTCCGAAGTCGTGCTGACAGTGAAACCGGCAGAAGCCGGCCTTAGAGCCACGCTTGTGAATCCACGCGGAGATCCAGTAGCGAATCACAGCGTGCGCTGCGAGACGATTGACGGCTATGGCGAGGTCGTGCGTTCCTTCATTGCCCGTACAAATGATCGCGGTCACCTCGTGATACCGCTGAGCGCCGCCGGATATCTTCGGCTGCAGTCAGATGATGAGCGAAGCTTCATGGAGACGCAGGGAAGGCTGTTTCAGGCGTCCAACGAGTGGCAGGAGATACTGGTCTATCCGGCGATCTCCTTTTCCGTGAAAACTCAGTACCAGGACGGGACACCGTGCCTGGGCGAAGTGAGGGTGGTGAACACCATCGCCAGCCGGCAGTTTGCACCAGCTCCGCCCGCGGAATCCCTTTCTGACGCAGAAGTTCGCCGGATGCTGAAGGATCGCGCGAATCTCACTGGAACTGTGAAGGTGAAGCAGTTCCCGCAGATCGAGGCAACGTCCATAACAGTCAGTCCCATGAAGGCGGGCTATTACGATTCCGACATTGAGGTGGACCTCACAAAGACTGGGAACGGTGAAACGATAACACTGACAGTATCGGGCGATCGGGTTCCGAAGCGAACGGGCACCGTGCTGTTGACGCTCGCGGACGATCTGACCGGACCCGTTCATGTCTCGCTGATCTCGACCACCACCCGATACGCCTTTTTTGACGGCACCGTCAGGGAGAGTGTGGAAACCAGGGTGCCAAGGGGAACGTTCGTGGCGGTGGCCACCAGCGCCGAAACCGCATGGGAGTCACCCATAGTTTCGGTGAACGTCGGTGAGCAGACGGTAGTAGAGATTCTCAGGCGCGACGCGGGTACAGTTTCTGCAACCGTTGTCGACGAAGCTGGAGATCCGATAGACGGTGCGTGCATCGAAGTAGACAAACTCCAGGCACCGCAGTTCCCCGAACAGCCGGTCCCCGGAGTCGTAGCGTTGTCGAACAGTGCGGGGGCTCTTAGTCTGGGACGGCAGGCGGCAGGATGGCGCGCCTACAGAGTCGAAGCTCCGGGTTTTCTTCCGCTGGTGCGTGAGGTGCAGGTCGCTTCCGGACAGGTAACTGACCTCGGCAGCGTTCGGCTTGAGCGGTCCACCTATTCACTGAAAATCGAGCGGGATGGCGAGTGGGAAGCTGACCTGGAAATCACGGCGGTATTGTCGCCGCTCTATGTGCGGAGCCACGAGCCAGAGACGGAACACAGGGTCGAGGACAGCACGGTCTGGGAAGGCCTCGTTCCAGGACGCCGATATACGCTTGTCCTCCGATGCTTCAGGATTGACGAATCGGGGGGCAGGCTCGGCAGGAAGTTGGTGGGGAGCTATTCCGACTACAACATCGTGCTTTCGGAAGTCGAAGGACAGCGCCTTGTCCCACTGAAGTTTGTGGATCTGGAACTGGCCAGATAGTCCCTGATGATCGTTGCCGTTACCCAAATTGCTGTCTTGACAGTGTTGAGTACGGAGCGGATCGTGGGGCCGAGCCATTCGTCTCGCTACAATTGCTCGGAAAGCCTTCCCCGTAGGCTCTTACGCCAACAGCCGCCCGCCAGACGTCCACCCCAAATCAACTCTGTACTCAAGTGCGGATCGGGCCCCCGCTACCAAAACAAAGCGCCCAGCCGATTGCGGCTGGGCGCTTCTAACTTCAAGCCTCAAACCAGCTTGCGCGCCTAACCGAGGTCGCTGGTTCGACTCACCCTCTGCCGGATCCCGCTACCACCGCTGAAGATCTTTGTGCTCACCGGCGCATACTTAGTGGAGCTCGAGACAGCCATCACCGCTGGCGATGAAAAGACGTTGGTTTGCCACAATCTTGCCTGCATAGGCTGAGTCCCAGGAACGCCTAGAAATAGGCCCGACGGAATTTCCGGCAGGGACAACGCTCATGTCACGATCTGTGCGTCTATGGCTTTGGCTCGGTGGATTCACACGGCGAGTGTCAAGCTCAAGGTAAGGACGAAGCTAGTCGATGTCGTCAGGTATCGTCTTGACGAAGCAGCGGAATTCGAAGACGGGCACGCGATAGCATTGCAGGTGTGGTTCAACAAGTTCCTTCAGGCGAGACAACGGTTCCCCGCCTAGCATCGGGACAAATCTAATGGAGCTGGTTTGAACGATGAGTTCGCGCTATTTGCCGTTGCTGAAGTGATGCCGTAGTCTTGAAGAAGACAACGAGAGCATCGGAGGTGCTTCATGCCTGGACCGCTAGCCATTTGCGGCATTTGCGTAGAGATTCTGCTGGAAGATCAGAGCCAGCGTATGACCGGCTTGGGAGCACTGATGAGCTACCATCAGTCACGGCCACGTACCTGTCTTACCGACTGGCGTGAAGGCGAGAGTCGGAAACATCCCGGACTCTGGACGAGTTGCCGGTACCGGCAGATCCCGTATCGCGTCCACAGGTGTCTGATGAACTTCGACCAGCTACGTGGAGATATTCAGCTTGAGGTGCTCGCTGCAATTTGCGTTAGCGTAAAGGCGGGAGAGCGGCAGCCAGACTCGCTTGTGGGAGGTGAGTTCATCATCAGGCAGGGCATGCGCGTAGTTGCGTCAAGTTGGGGAGTGGCATGGTGGGACGACCAGCGAACAACGACCAGCTACGCCGCAACCTACGAGATGATCAGGCAATTCAGATCCTGATAAGTGGCAAGACAGGCGTCGCGCAGTTGGGCTGTCCCAGCGGCATTTAGACTGTCAGACATTCGGCATGTTCGACTGGCCGGAAGATGACGCATCGGAACCCCCGCCCACCTGCTTTAAGGGCAGGTGCCCCTAGATTTGCCGAAATCCGTTCTGTGCCGTACACTTGGGTGGCGTTTTGGGTGGCGCGAGTTTGCTGGAAGGCTCGTTGCTAAACAAAACGCCCCGGAAAAGGCTTCCGGGGCGGCTTTCTGGAGCGGGCGAAGGGGTTCGAACCCTCGACCACCTGCTTGGGAACGGCACCTCCCGTTCCACGGCCAATCAGCCCGAAGTCGCCTAACACCAACGAAAGTCGCCACCAAGGCGGTTTTGCGGTCGTTTCGTTGGTG
>JAGQRE010000010.1 GCA_020425695.1 Planctomycetota bacterium | reverse complement strand
GGAAGTCCATGAACTGGTGTGGGACGCCGAACTCCCCGAGCGCAATCCGCCGCACCCAGAGCCACCGTCTCGTGCGCGACTTGAGCTTGTGTGGTTGTGGGCCAGCTGGGAATTCCACCAACGGCTACGGCCTAAGCTGGGACCGAAGGCCCGGAATCTTGCCGACTTGGGGGACGTCCAAGGGGGACGCAGAAAAAGTTAGGCCCGCAGGAAGCCAGCAAAGCCCCTAAAAATATGGCGTGCCCGGCTGGATTCGAACCAGCGACCGGCTGCTTAGAAGGCAGCTGCTCTATCCGGCTGAGCTACGGGCACGCTTTGATTGGTTTGTCCGGGCGCTGTTCCAGTTTGCCTGCTGCACTTGACGAGTCAAGTGGCGGTCAGTCTCTCATTCCTCGCGCCATCTTGTCATCAGTCGCGGCCATGCCGTGGGCATCATGACTGACAGCGATCAGCCCCAGCGTATACGGCTTGGGGAATGCGGCAACCTCGATCTCGCAGGCCTCTTGTGGGTGCATGCCTTCTGCCATTCTCAGATACACCCGCATACTGCACAGTCGCCGGATGATCTCTTCCCCGTCGCCGGTGGCACAGATTGCGCCGTGTTCGCCGCACATGGTGCCAGCCCCGAAAATGGGGGAGTCGCCCACTCGTCCTGGCAGCATCATTGACGTACCGCCGGTGCTGCACGAAACGGCGAACGTGCCGTCGTGCGCTCTGGCCACCGCGCCGATGGTGCCGTGCATGTCGCGCCCGCGCCACTTCTGTTCTGTGGGGCGTACATCCCCTGACTTTAGCCGCTCTAGTGCAGTGGCAAGACGCTTTGCTGCCCTGTCCGTCATTGGGATGTCGTCAGGGACTCCACGGTGATGTGCAAACTGGGTCGCACCGTCGCCACACAGCAATACGTGCGGGCTGTCCATGACAAGACGCGCTACTCGAATCGGGTTGCGGACGCGTTGAATACCTGCGATTGATCCGATGCGTCCGTCGCTCGTCGCCACGATGGCGTCCATTTCGATGCTGCCGTCAAGGCGGCAGTTCGCGCCGGTGCCAGCGTTGAAGCGCTCGTCGTTCTCAAGGATGACAGCGGCTTCGACCACAGCGCGCAAGGCCGAGTCGATCTGACCGTCTATCAACGTTCGAAAGGCGACATCTGCTGCGTGTTGTGGCCCATCGGAGTCTTCGTTGGGCGCGCCTGCGCCGCCGTGGGCGAGGATGACAGGGTCGGTCATTAGGCTCCGCGTTCCTCATCGCTAAGAAATGCACCAATCACCAGCCCATATAAGAGGAAGCCGACGCTGAACGGAAGCAGGCGTCCAACCCAGCCGTCCGCCGGAGCCCACGGGTGATCTTGGGTCAGATGGGCTAAAGGAGGTTTCTGGCCTGCAATCTCGGGGCACGGTTCAACGCGGGTGCGCGACATGCGCTGGCTGAAAGTTTCTTCTTCGGTGACGATACCGTGCCCCTGAAACACGATCTGCGTGTTGCCGACGATCCCCGCGAAGCCATGCAGTACCGCAGGAAGAATCCAGATTGCGCAGCCCGCGAGGACGGCTCCGAAAAGCAGTCCGCGAATTGGCCCCGGCCCCGGTATCAGGTTGCCGAGAACCCGCGTGTAAAGCCACGCGGCCACAACGCCAAACACGATTAACGTTACCAGTCCCGAGACATACTGGTTCTCAGGTGACAACCATGCGCCAAGCCACGCTGCGTAATTGACGTCCAAGGCCCAAAGGGTTCCCAGAAGCAGGACAAGTGCGCCAAAGGCAGCGGCGAGAATGCGGGGGATAGGCATAGTTCCCTGGCCGGAAGGACGCTTCCAGTATAGTGAGAAAAGCCACCGGGTGCTACTTGCCGCTGTTCGAGAGCACGTCTACGCAAACACCGAACAGCATGAAGGCGATGCTGAACGGCAACAAGCGCCCAACGAAGTCATCTTTTGCGAACCAGTCCTTCTCGGCGAGTGCTCTCATGGGTGGGTCAAATCCCAAGTCAGGCAACGCCGGCACCAAGTGCGCACCAAAAGCTTCCGGGAAGACGTCAAAGCCTGTCCCGCTGCTAAGTCCAACGGAAGGGTCGCCAGCCAGTAGAGACAACACGACGGGTATCACGAACACAAACAACAGACCGACGATGAGTCCGTACAGCACACCACCCACTGGACGTGGGAGCTTCTTCAAGGCCGGCTGTTTTGCGATGCCGGGCCATAACAGACCAAAACCTGCGCCTAGTGCGGCTGCCATCAGAACACCGACAAGCCACGCGGCACCCGGTGTCAGCCAGCACCCGAGCCAGCCCATAAGATTCACGCCCATCAGCCAGAGTGCGATCACGGCAATAAGCATTCCCGCCAACCCTGAAATGGCGTTCCCCGTTTTCATGGTGTCTCCCGTCAGATGTTCCCGGGGCTCATCCTAACGCATCCTGAACTCAAGCGGGCGAAGTTCCATGATTCTTGGCATGATGCGCGCCGCCGAATGGAGAGATAGAGATGAAGCTGTTTCTGCTTGTTATTGCCTGTCTGGTTGCGACACCGCTTGCGGCTGATGATACGACGAAAACCGCACCGATCTTCGACCCTGCCAAGGGTGAGCCTGGTGCGCGCCACCCCGACATTTCCAATGACGGCAAGTTGGTAGTCTTCAGCCTTTGGGGCGATATCTGGCGTTGGGACGCAGGAAGCGGCGAAACCACGCAGCTCACGATGCACGAGGGCTACGACAGCTACCCCAAGCTTTCGCCGGATGGCAATAGCATTGCGTTCAGCAGTGATCGCGATGGCAACTACAACGTCTTCGTGATGGACATCCGCGGCGGCATGCCGCGCCAGCTAACGTGGCACTCAGCAGGCGACTATGTTTGCGCCTGGTCCAGCGACGGGCAGTTCGTCTATTTCACCAGCACCCGCAACAGTGAACATGCGCTCTGGCGTGCTTCAGTCAAAGGCGGCACAGAAGAGCTGGTACTCGATGATCGATTCATTCCCGGCGACGTAAGCGTGCGTGAAGGCAACGTCGCGTACAGCAGTGGTGCGGTTCGGCGATTCAGACGGGACTATCAAGGCTCGGCCAACGAAGACATCTACCTGCTGCGCAACGGGCATGAACTGCCGACGCAACTGACTGAGTTCGAGGGCAATGACCGCTGCGTTCAGTTATTGCCGGACGGCCGCATCCTCTTCACACGCGAACTCGAACGGCATTTCCAGTTTCATGTGATGGATGGACTGCGCGAGAAACCACGTAGGCTCTCAGACTTCGACGACGTCGGACCCGAAGAAGTTAGCGTTTCGCGGAGCGGTGAGTGGCTGGTTTATCAGCACATGCACTACTTGTATCGCATTCCTACAGAGGCCGTGCTGAAAGCTGAGCTTGCGCCCGAGCTGGTGAAGCTGGAGGTCAAGCAGGACTATCGTGGCCCGCAAACTGAAGAGCGTACGTTTACATCCGGCATGGAGAATCCGCACCTCAGTGCGAACGGGCAAGTGCTTGCCTTCGAGCTTCGAGGGGCGATCTGGGTGAGTGCTCCCGGCGGCGGTGAGGCGCGAAGAGTTACAGAGCCGGGCAAGGGCGATTCGCGTCCTCGGGTGAGCCCGGACGGTAAACTGATTGCCTTCCAATCCTCGCGCAGTGGCAACAGCGATCTCTGGATTGTGGGTGTTGGTGGCGGAGCGCCCTCCCAGGTTACCGGGACTGAGGCCAACGACTTCTTTCACAACTGGTCGCCTGATGGAAAGTCGTTGGTCTATTGCAGTGAAGCCTCCGGCAACCGGGACATCTGGTTGAAGCCCATCGACGGAAGCCCCGCCGTGCAACTGACATTCGATCCGACTTCGGACGATGACCCCAGCTTCAGCCCGGACGGTAAGTACATCGTGTTTGACAGCGCTAGACGCGGCACAGCGGACATATGGATCATGGAGTCGAACGGCCAAAACCAACGTTTCGTCACGGGTGGCCCGGACGTCGAACAGTCGCCCATCTTCAGCCGTGATGGCAGCGTCGTGTATTTCGAGCGCTACGTAACCGGAGAGAATACGACGAGTATCTTCGTTACTACCCCGGCCGGCGTAGGCAGCATGCTCGTAGTGGGGAATGCGAACTCGCCGACTGAGACACTGGACGGTGCGAGTGTCCTGTTTGGATCAGGCGGTTCGATCAAGACGCTTCCGGCCCCGCGGCAGGTGCTGGATGCGCGCGAAGTTCCGGTCGTTGCTCGCGAGACTGTAAATCTGGCTATTGAGCGGGTGCAGCTCTTCAACGAAGCGTGGGAGATGATCAACACGCGCTTCTATACGGAAGACTTCCACGGCGTGAACTGGGTGGACCTCAAGGATAAGTATCTCCCGCTGGTGGAGCGGTGCAGGACCATCGAGGAGTGCTATTACTACATCTGGATGGCAATCGGCGAACTCAGCGCTAGTCACATGGGCGTTGGGGGGCGCAGCAGCGGGAACGGGCGTGGTTCCACCGCTGATCTTGGTGCGTCGCTAACGCCTGTTGTGCTGGAGGACGGAAGGCAGGCCTTGCGCGTTGACGAGTTGGAGAAGGGTGGCCCTCTTGATGGAGTCTGGGTACGCAAGGGCGACTATGTTGTGGCTCTGAACGGCAAAAAATTCAGCAAGGACGAAAACGTCTGGGCGCGCTTTGACCTATGGCGTACCGGCTACGACATCAAGCTGTGGGTGAGCCAGGACGCGTCTCTGAGCCTGGCACGCGAAGTCGCGCTGCACGTCGAGACCTCAAGCCAGGGTGCAGCGCGTAGATATCAGGCGAAAATAGATGAGCGCAACCGGCTCGTAGCCGAGCAGACCGAAAACCGTGTGCTTTACATACATCTGACAGCCATGAACGACGAGAATCTTCAGAAGTTCCGCAATCTGCTTGCTACGCCGGAGGCTGAGAAGGCCGAAGGGCTGATCATTGACGCACGCTGGAACAGCGGCGGTCTGAGTTACATGGAGATCATGGACCTGTTGATGGCCAAGCCGTATCTGCACATCAAGCCACGGACGCGCCCGGAATGGAAACAGCCACGGTTGTTCTGGGATAAGCCGATTACGGTCATGTGCAACGAATTCAGCAACAGCGGCGGTGAGTGCTTCCCGTGGGCGATCAAAACCACTGGGCGCGGCAAGGTGGTTGGCGAGCGTACGCCCGGGAACGTGATTGGTACGGCCTGGGATCGGCTCGCGGACGGCAGCTACTTTGGAGTACCGACTGAGGGGTACTTCAGCATGGATGGGAAGCGAAACCTGGAGAACGACGGGGTTCGTCCGGACATTCGAATCGCACTCAGCGCTGAAGATCGAGTCGCGAAGAGGGACCCGCAGCTGGATGAGGCGATCCGTGTGATCAAAGAAGAACTCACGGCCTCTGGCGAGACCACGGACGAATGACCAACAGCGACGCTGACCATACGGAGACACGTGAAACCCGCTGGTTACGAGAATCCAAGGGTGAAGGCGATAGTGCGCCCAAAACACCTCCCGATAACGACAAACCGGGCAAAGATACAGCGCCGGTTATGCGCGCGGGCATTAAGCTGGTTGAGACCGCGTTCGCAGGGAAGAAGCGAGTCGATGATCCCGACACCGATATTTTTGACGCATCGAACTTTCAGCAGGTCCGCAACAGCTGGTGGCTGGATCGTCTGCTTCCCAGTGGCGTAAAGAACTACTTCATTACCGCTTTCTTTGTCTGCAACACCGTTTGGTTGATTGGACTGGGGTTGCGTCTGAGTGTGCTCGGCTTTGACAACGTCGGGCACGAAGCTTGGGAGTTCGTCAAAGACCGGCAATGGCAGATGCAGCCGCTCCTGTTGCTGGTTCATTTCGTGTGCTTGCGCCTCTTCAATGGCATCTACAGTCGGAACTTCGACCGGGCCTTCACGCACCTGGACATTCGAAAACCGGAACTTGACCACTACAAACGCTGGTTCCTTGGGCAGCGCGTCAACCTGCTGGCGTTCGCAATGGCGCTGCCGTTCATCGTGTGGGAGGTAGTGGAATTCGCGACGGCGGCTGACTTCTATCAGACCATCTTCGGCGCTGACTCGCCGTATCTCGGCAAGATCGACCTTGCCGCCCGCAACGCTGAAGCGGGCGTCCTTTTAACTCTCTGGATCTTTGAGTGGATGATGTACGGCTACTACTGCTACCTGATGATCTCGGGTGCGTTAGTGGTCCGCAGCGTCCTGAAGAAGCACGATTTCAATGAGTCAGTCGATCTAGTTCTGACTGAGAGGCACTATCGCCCGTTATTCAACGTTTCGGCTCAAGCGGGCAGTCTGGTGTTGCTCTACGGGCTGATCCACGGCGCCTATATGTTCTACACCAAGAGCACCTGGAACGACGCCGCAGGCATGATCCTGCTGGTGGTGTTATTGGGAATTGCGTTCAGTATGACGTGGGGGGCGGTACGCGGAGAGTTGAAGGGTAATGTGTTGGCCGCGCTGGAAGAACTGGAGAAGAGCTATCGCGCCGCGCGTACCAAGCTTGCGACGATGCACGATGTGCCCGGTATTGAGGACGACATCCAGCGAATCCAGGTGCAGTTGAAGATGCAGTTGGCACTGCAACAACTCGACTACTTGCAGACAAAATACGAGAGTCTCGGGCGCAAAGAGTTTCTTGGTCTCGTGTTCAAGATGCTGGCGCCGGTCGGCAGCGTGCTGGCGCGGATCATCCGATGGGGGAGTCTGTTGGCCGCGATTGGACTCGGCGGTGCAGCCGCGATCGGGGGCGGCAGTGAAAAGCCGGAGAAACCACCGGCCGTTAACGAGGCGCAGCCGAACCCGGGGGCTAACGCAGCCGGGAACAACCCCTAGGCACCGGCACTTGCGCCGCATGGGCCGGTTGCTACTTTGTCGCCGCTTTTGTGGCTGGGTAGCTCAGGTGGTTAGAGCACAGGATTCATAACCCTGAGGTCGCGGGTTCGACTCCCGCCCCAGCTACCAATCTTCGGGCGGTCGTGTTGCCGAAACGGCAGCGCGACCGCTTTGCATGTTAAGGCGGTATTCATCAGTCTCTTAAAGCTCCTTAATCACAATCCAATACGGCTGAACTAAACATGGATGCCAAGGGCGGGCTGCCTGAAGGAATACCGACATGCGACCCACGAGAAAATTTCCGCTGAAGCCGCCTTCCGACTTGCACGGGCCTCTTGGGGCACTGCAGCTTGAGATCCGCGTTGATTTGCGCGAGAACGACGAGCAACTGACGACCAGCACCGGGTCAGGCAGTGTCATTTTCAGTGGAAAGCTCTGGGCATCTGAAGCGATCTGGACCGCTGTTCAGGTACTTGAAAACGACTTCGAGTGCAGCCGTGAAGAAGTTCTGGAAGCGTTACGAATGGTCGCCCAGCGCATCGATTCTTGACTGACTGTTTCCCAACACGCTGAGAATTCTCCGTGCGGGTTTCGGAATCACTGCAGCCACGCATTTATCTCAAACTTGCCCCGCAGTTTGCTCGCTGACTTCAGCAGCTTCTGTTTCTCCACGTTTCCGGCCGATGCTTGATGAAACGATGAGGCTGGCAAGCGTGAGTACAGCAGCAAACCATAAGGTTGAGACCTGAAGCATTCGCAGTGATGTAGCGCCCGTCAGCTCAGTCCAGTGCCCCATGTAGATCAGTGGGCGGCGTAGAGGGTCTCCGCCGAACGCATCCATTGAGAACCCAAGCCAGGGGCACGCGTGCAACGCCCACTCTTCGGCAGTTTCACGAAAGACTGGAAGATGCTGAAAGAAGAACGGTAATCCGCACAGGAACAGCCAAACGCAAGTCGCAACAGGACCTGCTCCGCGAATACTTGAGCCCACGGCTGCCCCGAGCAAACACGAGGCGAGACACCAGGACGCTACACGCACCCACAATTGAGGCTCGGGCAGGCTCACGATCATCGACAATGCAAGAGCGGCTACTATAGCCCGAATGCCGATTCCGCCGGCCTCGCGCACATCTAACGGGCGGCGAGCGACCAGACAGCCAAGCGGAAGCGAAAGCGTAGCGGCCAGCAGAGCTAAAGCGGGCCGATCACCAGCAGCAAGAGGCGACAGCCAGCCGACGAGACACAGGAAGGTTCCCGTACCAGCGCCAAACGCCAGCCCGCGGATGGCTTCCAGTCGAAAACTACTCGTCGTCGAAGTCGTCTTCGGGGACGGGGACTTCGAGAAGGTCGTCGTCATCATCCTCCCTGTCGAACTCTTTGAGTAACTCCGTTAATGCAGCCTTGGCGGCGCGTTGCTCTGCTTCCTTCTTGTTACGTCCCACGCCGGGGCCAAATGTGACACCGTCGACCGATACATTTACGTGGAATTCTTTCTGGTGATCCGGGCCGACCTCGCCAATCACCTTGTAGGTGGGGGCGCGTTCGCTGCGCGATTGCACCAGATGCTGCAGTGCCGATTTATAATTCTGCTGAAACTGATGGTTGGTGATGCTGCGAATGACAGGGCCCAGGTCTCGCTCAACGAAACGTCGCGCTTCCTCAAGCCCGCCTTCTTCATATACGGCACACAGCAACGCCTCGTAGAGATTGGCCAGAATGCTTGTCGGAAGACGTGTACCACCGTCGCGCCGGACACCCTTGCCGAGATACATCAACTCGGCGAAGCCCATCTCACGAATCCTGTCGGCCAGCACTGCACGAGATACCGCCACCGACTTCACCCTCGTCAACTCACCCTCCGGGAAGTCCGGGTACAACCGGAACAGCATCTCGGAGATGATCAGCCCGAGTACTGCATCGCCAAGAAACTCCATGCGCTCGTTGCTAGGGTGCTTCGCCGACTTCGCACTGCTGTGCGTCAAGGCATGGCGCAATGGGGTGTAGTCTTTGAACTTGTAGCCGAGTAGCTCGCAGGCTTTCTCAAGTCGTTCAATGTCGGACTTGCTGTAGCCTGACTTCTTGCCGGACTTCGGCTTTTCGGCCGCGTCGGTCGACATGGGCATCTCCTCACGTTCATGAGGAGTCCGGGGCGCCCCAGGCAAGGGACGGCTCGGACAACTCATACGCCGGTATCCTAGGCGCTAACGCGTTGCTCGGCAAGCTTGGGCGGGTCGGTTGTGTCAGGCGGCTCGTCCGGTGTCTCGCGCTCGCGGGTCCGGTACATGCGCGGAAAGACAACGAGTTCCAACCCGATAGCGACGACGTAGCAGGCGATCGTAGCAACGAACACCCACTTGAAAGTGCCCTCCGCGAACACGATTAGCGGTGCGGCAATGAAGTTGCCGACGGTCCAGAAAACGTGCCGCGAGCTGTGCATGATCACGGAAACCGCGTTGCGGTCTTTTGCCGTCACCACTTCTTGACTGAATTGCTTCAGCACAGGTTGGGCGAGGTTCATCAGGTTGTTTCGCAAGATGAAAGCGACGACCGCGAGCCACAGGAAGTGCCCAAGCGCAAGCTCAACGAAGAACGGGAGGCTGAGTAACTGGCTGCCGATGATGACTTTGACTGGTCCCCAACGCTTAACCAGCGCCGGTGCCAACAGAAAACTGATGACCTGTAACGCAGCCATGGCCGTGAACAATAGCCCGATTGTCTTGGGGTCCAGCTCCCACTGTGTCTGAAAGTAGACGTTGAAAAACGGGATCGTTAATCCGGCGCCCAACCCAATGACCATCTCCGGCGTACACAGCACCAGCAGCCGCTTCTTGTCGTGAATCCTCATCAACTCGCGGATGCTGCGGTTGTTTCCGCTCTCGTTTTCACGACGAATCAGGAAGATCGGAATCAGCGCCAGAAACATGAACGCAGCCGCAAGCAGCAATGCGATCTGATAGCCGAACAATTGCCCGGTAGTCTCTCGCCCCAGGAATACCACCGTTTCGCCTGCCCAGTCGGCAGCGCCGCTTTGAACAAAGCCGCTCATCATGCTTCCGAGGACACCTGCCAACGGGTGCGCGACAACGGCCTGAAAGCTGAATGCGAATATGCGTTCGGCCGGGTTCGTGTTTCGCATCAGGAAGGGGGACGCAAGCGCCATGTTCAGGCTCATGGCCGTACCCGCGAAGAACGCACTGCTGAGGAACACTTCAATGCTGCCGAACACGCCTTGGGCGAAGAAGGCGAGCCCGTTTGCGAGTGCGATACAGACAAGCAGGGTGCGCGCCCGAAAGCGTCCAATCAGCGCAATTGCGGGAATCGCAATCAGTAGCCCACCGATACTGTTGAAGCCCTGGATGCTCGTGTAAGCCGACTCACCCATGCCGAGGTCAACGACGTATTGGTTGCGCAACACCCTGAAGATGGCGTGTCCCACACCCATCAGGAATGCGCCAATCATATAGGCCCAGACCGAGCCGCTGAACATGCGCAAATGCGTGAGGTAGTTCCGGATGCCGCCGATCATCTGGACCCTGCGTACTTGTCGATTGCCGACGCGAGGGCAGCCCCTTTTGCTTCGGACTCGTCCCATTCAGCGGCTGGGTCGCTGTCAGCGACGATGCCGCATCCGACGTGATAGCTGACCCCCATGGTGTCGCGCAAAATCGTGCGAATCAGGATGTTGCTTTCGAAGCGTCCATCGGGCGTCAACCAGAACATTGACCCTGTGTATGGGCCGCGACGTACCGGCTCGAGATCGTGGATGATTTCGAGAGCGCGTTTTTTAGGTGCTCCGCTGATGCTGCCGCCCGGGAACGTCGCGCGAATGAACTGCACGGGTGTAATGTCGTCGCGGAGTACACCACAAACAGTCGCTTCCAGGTGGTGAACTCGCTGATAACTCTCGGCATGCAGCAGGCTGGGCACTTTGACCGTACCGGGCTTGCAGACTCTTCCGAGATCGTTGCGCTCAAGATCCACGATCATCGTCAATTCAGCGCGGTCTTTCTCTGAAACCAGCAACTCATCCCGGAGCCGCTTGTCTTCAGCGGTGTCCGGGCTGCGTGGGCGCGTGCCTTTGATGGGGCGAGTTTCAATCAAGCGCCCGCTTACGCTTAGAAAGCGCTCCGGTGAACTGCTCAGAATTCCACGTCCCTCGCCGCAATCCAGATAGCCGCCAAACGGTGCGGGGTTCTCGTGTCGGAGGACGGCGTACAGCGCGGAGCCGTCGAAGTCACCCGTGTGCCGCACCATTCGCGTCAGGTTGGCCTGATAGATGTCTCCATCATGGATGTGACGTTGAACGGTAGACACCTGCTGAAGCCAAGTCTCGCGATCAGTCAGTAGAGTTTTTTTGGTTCCGGCACTCGCTGTTGCTGCGTTAGGTTCGGAGGAGAATAGCTCGGTCAGGTCAGCGGCGAGTTTTCGAATGTCTTCCGGACCGGCAGGTGCACCATTCAGGAGCCGAAGCTCACACTGTCGGGTCGAGTGCTCAAGACAAAGCGTCCATGCGTAGAAACCGGCCTGTAAATCCGGGAACCACGGCCCTTCCGGCTTAGGCGGCGAGAGCTTCTCAATGAAGCAGCGCAGGTCGTAGCCGAGCAGTCCTGCCCAGCCGCCATAGAATCCTTTTCCGGTGAAGGGCTCTCGTAGGGGGCACTCTTGATGAGTGAAGCGCTCGATACGCTCAAAAACTTCCAGCGGGTCACCTTCGAGGCGTGATGCGTTGCGCCCGCGTTGCCACGTGGCGGTTTGTCCTGTGCATTGCAGCAGCATGATCGGGGCAAACGATACAAAACTACGGGTTCCGAGTGCTCCACTTGCGGCGCTGTCGAACACAGCGGCGAATGGCTGGGTTGTGGCGACCCGAAGCAGAGCCTCCCAACCTTGCGGGGGCTCAAACGGTATCGATTCGCACGTCATCGGCAGCATGGCGGCGGAAACTACCAGAATCGTGGATGTGCGGCAGTGCCTGATTCGGTGCGTCAGGCGGTCCACTGGGAAATATGGAACGTTCGACTCGTTTGGCCAACTGAATCGTATAGTATGGTAGGAGTTGTAGTTGAGTCATGCGGGAAAGGGCCGCCCAATGAACAGTTTCAAGCGGTTAGCAACGGCACTTGCGATCGTTTTCGTCATCTCCACCTTCTGCATTGCGCAGGACGAAGGTGGCGGGGATGGCGCAAGTGGTGATTCCAGCGATGCGTCCGAGGCGCCGGCGCTGCGCATGCTCAACAAGAACTACATCAATGAAGACCTGAAAGACGGTGTCGCCAAGGGTTTGAAGCGCCTGTCCGAATTGCAGGACGCCAATGGCGCGTTCACCAAGGGCGGAGGGCAGAACGTTGCCATTGCGGTGACTTCAATGTCCGGGCTGGCGTTGCTCGCGTCCGGCAGCACGCCGAGCAAGGGCAAGTACGCCGTAAACGTCCGCAACGCGATGAACTACCTGCTGGGCTGCCAGGACGTCAACAGCGGCTTTTTCACGGGAACAAATGACGGAAGTCGGATTCACGGGCACGGCTACGCGACCCTGTTTCTCGCACAACTCTACGGCGCGGTCGAAGACGAGGGCGAGAAGGCGCGGCTGAAGAGTTCGCTGCAACTGGCAGTGAAGTGCATCTCAAAGGGCCAGACGCCTTTCGGTGGCTGGGGCTACATGCCGACTGACCTGACATGGGATGAGGGCAGCACTACCGTTTGCTGCATTCAAGCGCTTCGCGCGGCCAGCGACGCCGGCATCACGGTCGAAATGAAGACGATCCAGAATGCCATCAAGTACATGTACGACATCGCCGAAAAGCGCGTCTTCATGCACAACGGTGAAGAACACGTCGGCTACACATTCAAGTACTCGCTGTCGAGCGGCTGGAACAGCGACAGCTACGCACTTTGCGCGGCAGCCATAACGACACTCAACGGTATCGGTGTCTACAGCGAGGGCGCTAGCTGGAAAGAGCATGACATCGGCAAGGTCTATAAGGGCGGATTGCGCTGGCTTCGCTACAAGTTCGATGACTTCATCGGACGTCGTAAGAGTGGCCAGGGCAGTCTGGATGTCAGCCACTTCTACTACGCTCACTTCTATGCCGTGCAAGCACTCTGGAACGCACCCGAGGAAGTGTATTTCGACGAGTACTACCCGAAGATGCGCGACCTGCTGCTGGAAGAACAGAAGCGCAACCCGGCCAACAACGGCGGTTGGCCCTCGCAGAGTTACGGCGAGGCGTACACAACGAGCTATGCTCTGATGATTTTGCAGGTGCCGTACCAGCTTCTGCCGCTGTTCGCAAAGTAGGCGGGCTGAACGAGTACAAATCCGGGGACACGCGCCAGCGTGTCCCTAGAGCATTTGGGCCAGTCTCTCTCTGAATGTCAGCACAGCCACACCTGCGAACGCGATCAATGCACCAATCACCGCGCGCCAAGTCACAGCCTGCTTGTAGACAATTCGGACGATGGGAATCACCAGTACCGGCGAGATCGCCATGATCGTCGCGGCCACGGCTGTGTTAGTCCACGCCACGGCGGCAAGACTCAGCGTTACACCGATGAATGGCCCGAAGATCGCGCCGGCGCTGGTCTGGCCCAGAGCTTTGCGGTCTTTGAGGCTCTTCAGTGTTTGGCCGAAGCGACCGACGATGATTCCGTAGCCGACAAGTATTACCGTTCCAGCCAGCATGCGAACGAGTGTTCCGTACAGCGGGCTGAGAGATTCGACGTTGCTACTGGTGATCCCGCTGACGGAGTTCAGTAACCCCCCAGGGACCCGCATGCCCAGCCCCGCCTTGCTCAGAATCAAACCACCTGCCTGCCCCAGTGCCCCGAGCACTCCCCAGAAAACACCCCAGCCGGCGTTGCCCTCAATCTCGCCCGGCTGGCCTCGCTCAAGCACAACCCACATCACGCCGGCGATCGTGACGATCATGCCCACGACGCCAATCCAGCTAAGGGTCTCGCCAAGCAGCGGCACCATCAGCAGCGCGGCAAAGCCCGGCGAGAGCGCCATGATGAGGCTGCCGCGACGCGGCCCGATGATCTGTAGTGCTAGAAACAGCGCGGCGTCGCCTAATGTAAGCCCGACGAGACCGGACGCCGCCAGCAGAATGAGTTGATTCGTTGGCGCGCTTGAAAATGCGCCGGTAACCAGGCAAGCCAACGCTAGCAGTACACAGGCTTGGACCAGACGAATCTGGTTGACGTGAAACTGTCCGACACGCCTTGCGGCGGCACTAAAAAACAGTGCCGTCATGGACCAGCAGAAAGCTGTACCGAAGGCGGCTGCAATGCCCTGAGCGTCTTGTGTGATGGCAGTAAACACGCGCGAAGCATGTCTCGCGAATTTGGCCGGTCAAGCGCATCGCGTACTGATTGGTATCAAGTCGCCGAACTGGCCTGCCCCTTACGCGCTATCGCTTTCAGCGTAGCGAGGCGGATCGGGTCAAGTCCCTTGCTGTTCGTCGCCTTCTCCAACGCCTGAAGTGCGGCCACGGCGGCAGCTTCGAACTGGTCGTGGGCGAGAGAAGCTTCCGCATGCAGGGCCAGTAAATCGAAACTCGGGTTGGTCTCCTTGACTTTCTCCAGGTTTAGCAAGGCGGCGGTCGTGTACCGGAGTGTGGCCGCGTCCTCCTCGCGTTTGTGTGCGGATGCCGCCAACGTTTCCCAGACTTCCGCTGCGTCGCGTGGCGAGTTCAGCTGTTCGTACCGAAGTGCGGCGGACTCTAGTGCTGGTTCGCCACGGACAGTGTCATCCATCTTCAAGAGGGCTTCGCCGCGATAGGCGGCGCAATCGGCCATATCGAACCTGAGCCCGCACTCTTCGGCAATGCGCTCGGCCTGCTGGTAGAGGACAACTGCGCGGTGCGGTTGCCCGGTGGCTTCAAAGCAATGGGCGTGATTGATCGTGTTGCGCATCCAGCCGGTGCGATCACCAAGTTCACGGAACGCGTCGCCGCATTCATCGAACAACTCCAGCGCCTTATCAAACCTGCCTGTTTCGCGATAAAGAACTGCCAGATTTCCGAGGTGACGAGGCACGCCCTCGCGGTTTCCGATTTCTCGGTCGATCTGGAGAGCCTCTCGATAAGCGCTCTCGGCTTTGTCGTTCTGTCCGAAGTAGCGATGCATTAGCCCGACGTTGCCGCGGCATGTTGAGAGTCCGCGCTGGTGCCGGAGCTTCCGGAAGATTGCTTCAGATTGCTCGTACTGAACCAACGCCTCTTTTCGCAGGTCTCGCCGCGCGAGGACGTTGCCCAGAT
Source organism: Planctomycetota bacterium (assembly GCA_020425695.1). GTDB lineage: Bacteria > Planctomycetota > UBA8742 > UBA2392 > UBA2392 > JACKID01. The sequence goes on along the minus strand of JAGQRE010000010.1, from coordinate 39,119 downwards.
AGCCCGTCGCGCGGGCCTCGCCAAGCAGGTCTCCGTTGTCCCGGAATATAGCGAGGGCTTCCTGCAGCAAGTTCGCGCCAGCTTCGTACTTTCGCTTGGGCAGTAGGTCAGCGTTCACGAAGCTGAGAATCCAGGCAGCTCGTAACGTTGGTGACCCACCCTCGTGCAGCTTTTCGGCGCTGGTCAGGAATTCAGGCACGTGTGCGAATTCTCCTAGAGCTGCCGACATTTCGGCGCCCAGCAGCGCGGCTCCGTGACGTGTCGCCACGTCGACCGACTCACTGTTCAGGACTCTTTCAGCGCACTCGAGAGCCATACGAAAGTTGCTGTTGTCCCTCGCCCGCTGCATCGCACGCCCTAACCAGCGTGCCTCGCGCTCGGACATCTCACGGCGCCTCGCGATGTCAGGTGTGCCAACGGCGGCGTCGCGAGCGTGCCCGGCCAACTCATACGCAAATGCATCCGGGTCGGGGTGCGGCAGTGCCTCGATGATTGCGTAAGCGTGGGTGTGAAGCTCCGACCGCTCGACCGGCGGCTGCAAGTCGTACGCGGCCGCACGCATCATTGCGTGGCGGAACAGATAGGCATTTTCGGCGTTGCCCATGATGTGATTGTGCGCGGGCGGGGCGCGTTCTTCAACACACTCGCTTTTCCAGTGGCAAACCTATATTCAGCCCATGCGCAATGAGATCATTCGTTTTCTTGAAAGCCGCCCGCCCGAGACCGGAGGTCTTTTCTTCACGGCTCTCGGGCTGGAACTATCGGTACTCGCGCGCATTCTGGACAAAGACAGCAAGGCGGATCGATCCTCGTTGGCGGCCATCAACGAGATGCACCACTGCTGCTTCGGGCAGATCAATGCGTACTTGCACGGTGTTGATGATCTGTTTGCGGCGGATGCTTCGGTTGCGATTTTGTACCACTACGCGACGGAAGCGGGCATTCTGGACGAGTTCGGGCCGGCGGTAATCCGTGCCCGCAAACTGGCGTTGCAGGATAATCCGCTACCTTCAGATTCCGAGCTTCGTGTCCTGCTTGTGGACGACGAGCCGAAACTGCGCATGAAGATCAACCGCCTCTTGACCGCTGAAGGGCTGGTAGTGTTTGAGGCCGAAAACGGAGCCGAGGGCCTGAATAAGGCTGCCTGGGTCGAGCCGCACTTGACGATTGTCGACTGGGAAATGCCCGTCATGAACGGCCCGAAGTTCATCGAGACGCTGCGCAACTCAGACCACGGGGCGCGCAGCAAGGTCATGCTGCTAGTGCAGAAAGCACGCAAACAGACCGTTCCCAAGTCAGCCAAGTCGCTGATTGACCGTATTGTCCAGCGGCCCTTCAAAGTCGAGGTATTTCGAGACGCAGTAAACGAACTGCTTGAAGAGGCTAGAGCTTCTCGCCCACCGCAATGACATAGTCGTCGGCATCCAGAAAGTAGGCCGCACGGTCGCCCCAGTCTCGATCCGCCAACGGTGAGGTGCAGACCGCGCCCAACTCCTCAAGGCGTGCTACGACTGCTTCGATATCCGCCACGTGTAGGTAGATTTCGCCCCGAGGGCACGAATCTGACGGCGTTCTGGAACCCAGCTCAGCCCCCAGAAAATGGCGCGTGTTGGCCTGCGGCATCAGCCCCAGACGCGCGCCTGGGTTGAGTTCGTATTCAACATACACAGGTACATCGACGGTCTTTTCAAACGCAAACGCGGCGTCATAGAAGGCAGCCGCCCGCGGCAGGTCGGCTACATACAGAATCGTCAGAGCGAGTTTCGTTTGCATGGTCTACGTTCAGCGCACGCCTAGTTCGATGCGTTGCAGTTCTTTGATTTCGTCGCGGAGCAACGCTGCCGTCTCGAAATCTAGAGCTTTGGCGGCTTCGTACATTTCCTTCTGGAGCTGGGCGATCAGCTTGGGTGCTTCACCCGGGCTGATTTTGCGCTGGATGCCCATCGGCGCTTCTTCTGACCGGATCTCTGGGTACTTGTCAGCAAGACGCTTCTTGCGACCTTCCAGTGCGCCTGCTTTCTCGGCTGCTTCCAGAGCGCGCCGGGTCGCGAAGTTTGTGCCGCCGAGGGCTCCCTGTTCAAGGGCGCTCTTTGACTTGCCGCGCTTCCCGCCCTTTTTCTTCGGCTTCTTTGCGCCCGGCCAGTCGTAGTGCGTGATGTACTCGTCTTCTTTGTCGACGGTGACGTAGTCGGCCTCGAAGATGCTGCTGAGAACGTCGTCGATTTCGTTGATAATGGTTTTCGGCGTAATGTTGTGTTGCTTGTTGTATTCGACCTGCAGGCGTCGTCGTCGATCGGTTTCTTCGATGGCGGTCTGCATGCTTTGGGTGATGCCATCGGCGTACATGACCACGCGTCCATTTACGTTGCGGGCTGCTCGCCCGACCATCTGGATCAGCGACCGATGGCTGCGCAGATAACCCTCGCGGTCGGCATCCAGAATGCAGAGCAGGCTGACTTCCGGCAGATCAAGTCCCTCGCGCAACAGGTTGATGCCAACCAGAACGTCAAACTCGCCCTTTCGCAGGTCTTTCAAGATCTCCATGCGCTCAATAGTGTCGATGTCACTGTGCAGGTAGCGCACCTTGATATCGAGGGAGGCAAGGTAGTTCGACAATTCCTCGGCCATTCGCTTCGTCAACGTGCAGACCAGTACGCGTTCGCCGCGCTCGATCACCGGGCGTACTTCGTGCAGCACGTCGTCGATCTGCCCTTTGGCCGGCTTGATTTCAATCGGTGGATCAATCAGCCCGGTCGGACGAACGATTTGTTCAACGACGTGACCTAACGACTTGTCCAACTCATAGGGGCCAGGCGTTGCGCTTACGAAGATGGTTTGGCGTTTGATTGCTTCGAACTCTTCGAACTTCAGTGGGCGGTTGTCCTTCGCGCTGGGCAGGCGGAAGCCGAAATCGACCAGAGTGTTCTTGCGTGCGCGGTCACCCTTGAACATGCCGCCAATCTGCGGAACGGTCACGTGGGACTCGTCGGCCATGATGATTGCGTTCTGCGGCAGATAATCCATCAACGTTGGCGGTGTGCTTTCCGGTGCCCGTCCTTCAAAGTGACGCGAGTAGTTCTCGATACCCTTGCAGGTGCCGATTTCGCGGATCAGTTCAAGGTCGTACTTCGTGCGCTGTTCAATTCGTTGCGCTTCAAGCAGCTTGCCCTGCGTTTTGAACAACTCGACCTGCTCGATCATTTCCTTCTCGATGGCCTCGACCGCGGCATCTACTTTGCTTTCCGGGGTGACGTAGTGCGTGGCCGGGTAGATCGTAATCTTGTCGAGTTCACCCAGCACTTCGCCGGTGAGCGGATCGATTTCCCATATGCCGTCAAGGTCGTCGCCGAAGAACTCGAGCCGGATGACCTTGTCTTCTTCATAGACTGGAAAGACATCCAGCACATCGCCGCGAACCCTGTACGTGCCACGTTTCAGGTCGAAATCGTTGCGCGAGTACGCGATCTCGGTCAGCTTGCGTACGGCCTTTCGGCGCGTCAGCGGCAGGCCTTTCTCGGCGTACAACAGCGCGCCCTGGTAGGCTTCGGGCGAGCCAAGGCCGTAGATGCAGCTTACGCTGGCTACGATCAGAACGTCCTGGCGATCAAGCAGTGAGCGCGTGGCCGAGTGACGCAGGCGGTCAATGCGTTCATTTATTGAGCTGTCCTTTTCAATGAATGTATCTGTCTGCGGTACGTAGGCTTCGGGCTGGTAGTAGTCGTAGTAGCTGACGAAGTACTCGACGGCGTTCTCTGGGAACAGCTTGCGGAACTCGCTGAAAAGCTGTGCCGCCAGCGTCTTGTTCGGGGCCATCACGAGCGTCGGGCGGTTCACGCGCTCAATGACGCTGGCCATCGTGAACGTCTTGCCGCTGCCTGTTACACCGAGCAACGTCTGAAACGGCGCGCCTTCGTCGAGCCCTTTGATCAACGAATCAATGGCCGCAGGCTGGTCACCGGCGGGCGTGTTCTTTGAAACGAGTTTGAACGGTTTCTGAGCCATAGTCCGAAGCATAACAACGCCTGCGACATAGCTTGGCAATCCCGGGTTTGATTTTGCCGCCAAGAGGCGAAGCACGCCAAGCGAAGCAGTTTCTTGGCTTACTTGGCCCCTTGACGGCCCTATCATGCGGTTGTCTTAGCCGAGGTTTTACTATGAAGCGTCTATCCTTTGCCCTGCTTGCCGTTTTCTTACTGCCCATGCTCGCTGTCGCAAAGGACGACGCAGGGCAAAAGTTCGAAGTGGCCAACGAGTCCGGCCATGCGACGGCCGTGAAAGTGATCACTCTGGACGTCAAAGTTGGCGCGAAGTTCGCTGTGGAAGACCCCGAGGGCAAGCAGGTCCCGGCCTACTACGACAAGAAAGCGAAGAAGCTGCTCGTGCTTGCTTCGGTGCCGGCTGGTGGTGCGACGTTCACCGTGTTGGACGGAGTAGCATCGAAGGTCAAAGACCCTAAGTGGGGGAAGCCGAAGATAAAGAAGGAGGGCAAGGTCAAGCTGGGTAAAACTGTTACGCGCATGAGCGGTGAATTTGAGAATGACCTGCTTGAAGTCAGCGTTCCGGTGCTGCCGACAGTCCACGGGCGCATGATTATTAGGGCCAAGAAAGGTGACTACAAGCTTGAGTTGTCACCGCTTGGCGCCAGTGTTGGTTGCGTCGAGACCGAGGAAATCGGCAACGACGTCAACGATTCCTACAACAAGGGTCAGCAGGTACACGACGAAGTTTTCGTGATCTACCCGAGCATTGCGACCGATATTGAGGTGCTTGAGCCCAACCCGTTTCAACGAACCATGCGCGTTGAGTGCTACGTCTGGGCGCGCAAGAACAGCGGCGACACGCTGGACCTGTTCAAGGAAGTCGGCTTCGAGATCACGCTGACTTGGGGCTCGCCGGTGGTGAAGGTCCGCAGCTGGCGCAATCAGGACAAGACGTTCTGGAACCACAACGGTGTTAACCTGAACGAAATCTATATCGACCAGCAGCCACCCACGATTCAGGCCGATGCTGAGGAGTCAGCGACGGAGCGTGTACTTCAGGGTAACTCGCTGGATATACCCTTCGAGAAGTCGATGCTGTTGAACGACGCAACCGGCAGCACAATCGTGCATCAGCCCGATTTTAAGACGCTGGCAATCTACCGCGAATGCCTGACGTTAACCAAAGACCGCATCATGACGGTCATCAGCCAGTCCTGGCACGAAGGCTGGAAACCCATAGAAATCAAGGCTGGAGACTACGAAGACACAATCACGCTGGTCTGCGATGTCGGCGGATCCGACAAGTCACTCAAGGACTGGACAGTGGAGTTGGAGTAACGCTCCGCGCGCCCATGTGCTTGCTAGATATCCAGGTTCTTTACTTCCAGCGCGTGTCGTTCAATGAACTGGCGGCGTGGTTCTACCTGATCACCCATCAGAATCGTGAACATTTCGTCCGCCGCGTCGGCGTCCTCCATGGTGACCTTCATCAGCACGCGGTTGCCCGGGTCCATGGTAGTGTCCCATAGCTCGTCAGCGTTCATTTCGCCCAGACCCTTGTAGCGCTGGATGCTTATGCCCTTACGCCCCTGCTCGCGAATGCTCTGAAGCAGTTCGTTCAGGCTCAGCACTGGGATTTCGTCCGCTTCGTCAACGCGAAGCATGAACTGCTCGGCCTGATTCTCGCGTCCGTTGATTGTCCAGGCTGCGAAACCGCGAACTTCGAGTTGGCTGATGACATCGGCGGCTTGCTTCGCGAGTTCCGGCATTTCGACGCGTTCCTCGACCTTGTCGCGGTCGAGTGTTTTATCCATGTCCGTTTCTCGGTTGCCGATTTCCGCCGGTGTCATGACTTCGAAACCAGCCTCTAGGCGCTCGCCGATGAACTTGTTCAGTTCGCTTTCCTGATGATCGTGGAAGTAGCGCGTCTTTTCGTGGCTGAAGATCAGAGTGGTCGGAAGCGTCTTGTGTTCGCTGTTGTACTGGGCGTAGTAACGGTTCGGATTCACGCCCTTGCGGCTGATCTTAGATGCCAGATCTTCCAGCTTGATCAAGCGCTCGAAAATCTCGCTGCGCATCTGTGCGCCGCTGAACTCTCGTCCGGCCGCGCCGATCGCCATGTCCTTCGGAACGCGCATGCTGGCGCCCTCGATGCCCATGCGCATCAGTGTGTCGTTCATCTCGCGGTCGCTGCGGACGTATTCTGACTTCTTCTTGCGTGTCACCTTGTAAAGCGGCGGCTGTGCAACGAACACATTGCCCGCATCAATCAACGGCGCGAGCTGGCGATAGAAGAACGTCAGCAACAGCGTACGGATGTGGCTGCCGTCGACGTCGGCGTCAGTCATGATGATGATCTTCTTGTAGCGCAACTTCGAGATGTCGAAGCCGCCCTTGCTCGGGTCCTCGACACCGATGCCTGTGCCGATACTGGCGATCAGGTTCTGAATTTCTGTGTGCTGCAGCATCTTCGCGAGCGTCGCCTTTTCGACGTTCAGGATTTTGCCTCGCAGGGGCAAAATCGCCTGAAACGTGCGTTCACGACCTTGCTTGGCGCTGCCACCGGCCGAGTCACCCTCTACGATGTACAACTCGGCTTCATCCGGTTTCTTGGTCAGACAGTCGGCGAGTTTGCTTGCCAGAAAGCCGGTTTGCAGCGCACCCTTGCGCACGACTTCACGGGCTTTGCGGGCAGCTTCGCGGGCGCGGGCGGCGATCAGCGAATGCTCGCAGATGCGCTCAGCGCTCTTCGGATGCTCTTCCAGGTACATCTCCATCGCTTCTGCGACGACTTGGTCCACGGCGCTTTCAACTTCTCGGTTCAGCAAGCGGACCTTGGTTTGACCCTCAAACTGCGGGTTCTTGACCTTTACGCTGATTACCGCGTAAAGCCCTTCGCGATAATCGTCGCCGCTGGGCATGACGACCTTCTTCTTGCCCTTCTTTTCGACGTAACGCGTGATGTAGCGCCCAAGACCGCGCGTGAGGCCCTTGCGGAAGCCGGTCAGGTGCGTGCCGCCGAATGGGTTGTTGATGTAATTACCGTATGTGTGCGTGGGCAATTCGCCCTCGCCGTCGCACCACTGGAAGGCCGCTTCGACCTCGACTTCTTCGTCAGCGCCCGGGTTGACGTTCTTGTGAACGTAGACAACTTCTTCGTTGATCTTGGTCTTATTGCGGTTGTGCCAGGCGACGAATTCCTTGATGCCTTCCTTGAAGTGGAAGATCTCGTCCTTGCCTTCGCCTCGGTGGTCAACCAGGTGAATTTTCAGACCCTTGGCCAGGAATGCGAGTTCGCGCAGACGCGTCGCGGTTGTGGCGTACTTGAAGTCGGTCGTTTCGAAGATGGTCATGTCAGGCACGAACATGACGCGTGTGCCTGTCTTCTCGGCGTCGCCCGTGACTTCGAGGTCCTTGGTCTTCTTGCCCCGGCTGAACTCGATGACGTGCTCTTTGCCGGCTTGCCAGACGGTAACGACAGTTCGGTCGGAGCAGGCGTTGACAGCCTTCAGACCGATACCGTGGAGCCCGCCGGCCGTGTTGTAGGCCTTGCCTTCGAACTTTCCGCCGGCGTGCAGGTCAGACAACACCATTTCGACGCCCGGCTTACCGGTCTGCTTATTCATGCCGACGGGGATACCATGCCCGTCGTCCGTGACAGTGCAGCTTCCGTCCTGGTTGTATTCGACGGTGATGTTGTCGCAACGACCGGCGAGCGCCTCGTCAACCGAGTTCGCAACGATTTCGAAGACCAGGTGATGCAGCCCGTTGACGTCACGCCCGCCGATGTACATGTCCGGGCGTTTGCGGATGCCTTCAAGACCTTCAAGCTTCATCAGGTCGTCAGCTGTGTATTCTGCTGTTGCGTCTGCCATAAATACCTCAAAAGCGCTTCAATACGCTGGTCTGAATTGCTGTTAGTTGTTCATTTGCGTCGGCTGCGGCACTGCACCGATAGATCAGATATGGAATCCTTGCCCGTCAGGAGTTCGCGCATTTTTGCGAGCAGGGCTCCTCGATACACGACGCCGAGTTCGTGGGCCAGCCCTGGATTGCCTACGACCACCTTCACACTTCCGGTTTTCGAAACACTGACCACTTCAGCTTTCTTTGCAGCGTCGGTGTGAACCCCTTGTGTTTCATCGACAGCGATTGCCCATGCGCCTCTTACCCTCTGCAGGCGTGACCGATTCACCCGCTTCTGCTCGCTGAGAAGCACGGTCAGTGCTTGCGCAAACGGGACAGGCGACAGCGGTTTGCGCGTGTTTTCGCGCAGGCGCGTCAGTGGGTCCTTCGAGGACTTCTGGGGGCTTATCTGTGGCCTTTTCACGAGACGAGTCGTCATCATTCAGAGTATACAAAGACTTGCGACACAGGAAAGGCGAAGCGCCCGCAAATATGCTTGAAATAGGGTGTTGGCGGCGAATTGAAGGGTTCTTGAAAACCTGTGGAAAACAGGGCTCATTTGAGTGATTGCGGGCGACACTCACAGGTCTCGCAGCGCCTACCTTGCCCCGAATCCGCCCGGCGTTATCATTCGCGCCCCGAGCCAAGCCGCTTTCAAGGCTTGTAGGGGCGCAGCGTTGCGGAGGGGTGACAGAGTGGCCGATTGTGCTCGCTTGGAAAGCGAGTGTGTCGCAAGGCACCGGGGGTTCGAATCCCCCTCCCTCCGCCAGACATTGGAGGCTCAATTGAGCCTCCAATGTCGTTTAACTGCGCTTCTGCCCAAGTGGCGAAAAGGCTAGAACAGCTAGTGTCGTTTGCGGGCATCTATCGGGCTGATTGCGTGCTGACTCTGATTCGCGTCGTTCATACAGTTGTGTGGGCATTCTTCGTGAGCTTGATCCTGGTGCTGCCGGTGTTGGGCTGGCTGGGGCAGTTTTTCTGGGCCGCAGTTGTCATCGGGCTGGTCCTGCTTGAGGGACTCATCCTGCTGGCCAATCGCGGGCATTGCCCGCTAACCGACATCGCCGCGAGATACACCGAAAACCGGGCTCCGAACTTCGACATATATCTGCCTGTCTGGCTTGCCCGGAACAACAAGCTGATCTTCTCGACACTGTTCGTCGGCGGAGCCGCGTACGTTCTTTGGTGCTGGATAACAGCGTGATGCATGCCGCCCGTTTCTCTAACGGGCCTGACGTTCTAGATTGTGCTGAGGGCATGCTGGCATTCTTGCAACATTTCTTTGACCGGTTCGTCCGGTTCAGTACGCAGCACCGGCTGGTGCTCGCGATTAGCCTGTATGTATTCACATGGCTTAGTGGTGCCTGCGTGCTGCACGGCATCGGGCAGCACTTTCTGCCAAGCGGCAGCAGCCAGCATGGCTGGGGCGTTCTTGACTGTCTGTACATGACCGCAATTACGCTCACGACGGTAGGCTTTGAAGTTGCCGTGGATATGCAGGCGCTAAGTCCGGACGGTCAGAACGTACTGAAGATTTTCCTGACCATTTACACGCTGACGGCCTACATCGTAGCTCTGTACGCGACGGGCGCTATCATCAGTGTCTTCGTCGAAGGGGCGATCCTCAAATACTTCAAGCGTAAGCGTATGGACCGAGAGCTTGCAAAGATTTCTGATCACTTCGTCGTCTGCGGCTGCGGTACCACAGGTATCCATGTTGTTGCCGAGTTGGTGAAACTGAAGCGAAAGGTCGTGCTGGTCGATATCAGCGCAGAGACACTGGCCCACGCTCTTGAGCACTATCCGGATATCTTGATTCTCGAAGGCGATGCGCTTGACGATGACGTCCTGTCGAAGACTCATCTGGATACAGCACTGGGGATGTTCGCCGTGCTGCCTGAAGACCGTGACAACATTTTGCTAACCGTGTCCGCGCGTCAGATGAATGCGAATATGCGGGTTGTCGCGCGGGCGACGATCTTTGAAAACGAAGCAAAGTTCGTGCGTGTCGGGGCCAACGCTGTCATCAGTCCGAATCACATCGGCGGGCTGCGCATGGCCAGTGAGATGGTTCGCCCGATCGTTGTCGACTTCCTTGACACGATGGTTCGCGATCACGAGCACGTGATTCGTTTTGAACACGTGACGTTGCGACCCGGCGGCAAGGCTGACGGCAAACTGTTGGGAGACCTGGGAATTTTCAAGAATCTGGGACTCGCAGTGATCGGCATCATGCGGTCGAACGAGCGTGTCGAATACAACCCAGGTGGCAGCACGGTGCTGTATGCCGGAGATTCTGTAATCGTGATTACGGACCCTGATCGGCGCGAGAAACTTGACACACTGCTGAACTAGACCCGCTCACTTCGCAATTTGCCGCGCACGGAACAGTACTGCACCACACGGCAGCAGGAGGAGCGCAGCCAACAGACGTATCGCAACCTCACTCCAGATTTCGTCGGGTACGTTCCGGGCGGCCAGGAATTCGTCAAAGTAGAACTCCGGGTAAAGCTGCGGTAGTCGATCAAACTTTTCTTCTAGGTTTATCCAATGCTCTTCGTCCGGCTCGCCTGCAACGGCGGCCCGTCGGTCCTTTGCCATCTGGGACGCTGGCGCGAGAGTCGGAAGCAGCGTAAGAGTCGCGAGCAGCAGCAGCCCGGCGAGTACGGCCGTGGGCGAAGTTGAAAGCGAACGCACCAGCATGACCAGCGCAAGGCATAGCAGACTTGCACTTGCGGATAGTGCGAACAGCCGATACATGCTGCCTGTCGAGTTGACCTTTGATAGCTCAACCCGGACTCGATCCGGAGTCGTCCCGACGATCAGTACCGGGTCGGTTGGTTGGATGACTAGTTTGCCACGCTCGCCTTCACCTTCGAATTCGATTCGATAGCGGGACTGGACCGTCGTCTTTAATTCATGCCGCTTGCCGTCGTTTTCGATCCAGATACTCACGGGTGAGCGATCACGTGGCGGTGCTTCTCGAGTCCATACCAACTGGTACTCGATCGTGCCGCGCAATCTGCCGGTTTCCCGCTCGGGTAACTCGACGACAAGCTCTTCGCTGTAGGCCGGGTTTGCCCACGTGTAAATCGCATCTCTGCCGGGCGCGGTTTGAAGTGCCCCGTCGAGTCGGCGTTGTTTGCTGATTTTTTCACCCTGTGCGGTAACAGTCAGGTCGCTATCGAGCCATTGGTTTGCGATCAATCCGCCGCCGGTAAAGAGACCGGCCGCAAGGGTGATCACGACAAAGCCTGTCAGTCCTACTCCCAGAAAGTACTCGCTGCGGCGGGCTGGCAGGGCTGTCCAACCTCGTTTGAGTGTCGGGCGCAGCAAGAAGCCTCCGCCAACGATGGCCAGCAGCGGCAACACGACGCGTAAGCCCTCGGTTGTGATACTGCGCGTTAGCCACGCCTGAGTGTCTGGGTCGTCCTGACCAAAGAGCCGAGCCAGCCAAGGCACCAGCAGCAACAAGAGAAGACCAGCGAGTGGGCTCAATTTGGCCCGCAGCGCTTCTTTCAGAGCAGCAACCGCGATTGCGAGCGTGCGCCCGATCATGGCGTGTCGTCTTTCTTGCCCAGAACGCTGATGTAGAAGGCCTCAAGGCTCCGCATGGGTGATCCTGAGCGGACGATCTTTAGGCCGCGTTCACGTGCAAGTTCTTCCAACGCCTTGATTGCCTCGGAGTCAGGGGGGCTCACACGCAGTTCATGGACTTCTTTCTCACGTAGCAGGTCTTCAAGCGTGCCTTCGTTGAGAAGCTTGCCTTTGTTCAGGAACGCAACGCGATCGCAGACGTTTTCCAGTTCGCCCAGCAGGTGGCTTGAGATCAGGATGCCCTTGCCTTTGGCGCGCAATTCCCCAATCAGGTCTTTGACGAGGACCGCCCCCAATGGGTCAAGCCCGCTGGTGGGCTCATCGAGGATGAATACTTCAGGGTCTGCGATCAGCACGGATGCGATTCCGAGGCGACGCTGCATCCCCTTTGAGAAACCTTTAACGCGACGCTTTGCAGCGTGAAGCAAGTCAACGCGTTCCAGCAATTCATTGGCTTTACGGGTTGCGTCGGTGCGCGACAGTCCGGCGAGAGCGCCATGGAGCTTCAGAGTTTCGAGCGCAGAAAGGAACGGCAGCAACGTACTGTCTTCCGGCAGAAATCCCGTTGCGCGGCGTGCAGCCAGGGTGCCCGGAGCTTTGCCGTTGATTGACACGCGGCCGTCGCTGGGCCTTAGAAGCCCTACGGCAATCTTGAACGTCGTCGACTTGCCGCTGCCGTTCGGTCCCAACAGGCCGAACACTTCGCCTGCTTTGACAGAAAGAGAAAGGCCGTCGAGCGCATGAACGCGCCGACGGCCAAAGAAGTCTCTGAAGGTCTTGCTGAGGTTGGAAATCTCAACCGCAGCCACGACTAAATCTGCGAAAGGTAGGTCGACTGCAGCTTGCGCTTCAGGGCCTGGCGCTTCCGGCGATTACGTGTGATGCTCGGCTTCTCGTAGTAGCTCTGGCGCTTCATGGCGCGGGTCAACCCTTCCTTCTCGCAGGCTTTCTTGAAACGGCGAAGGAGCTGATCGACAGATTCTGAACTACGGGCCTTAATCTTGACCATAAGTATGCAACTCTCGTTACGCAGTCGCTTTGAGCGACCATCCAGGCTTGAATGAAACTGACAATAGAAAACAAAATCCCGCTCAAAGTCGGGGCTACAAATATAGCCAAGCTGCCTCAAAGGCGCAAGTACCGGAAAACTGTGAGAAGTCTGGAAGCAATTGACTGTCTGGTCAGTTAACGCATAGACATACTTACCGTCCGGTATATAACGCCGCCATGAGCATCGCTCAGACAACCGACGAAAACACACACAGCGCCATCCTGCGTGAGGCCGCGACCTTGTTTGCCGTGCGTGGCTACGACGCCGTCAGCGTCCGGGAAATCGTCCACGCGGCCGGTGTCACCAAGCCTTCGCTCTACTATCACTTCGGCAGCAAAGCAGGCGTGGCCCAGGCGCTGATTGACGAATTTCTGGCTGCGGCAACTGCGACTCGGCACGCGGTTTTCGAGAGTACGACCGAAGTACGCGAGCTGCTTGAGTCCTACACACGCGAGATGCTCGCACTGGCCCTGCAGTACCGAAACACGCTCGCGTTTGCTTTCTCAATCTGGTTTGGGCGCAGCAGTCTGAAAGATCTGATCCGCCAGACCGAAGAGTACGACCACTGCGTGATGCTTGAGTGGCAGGCGTTGCTCGAATCTCGCGGGCTCGGGCAGCGCGCTGCGGAAGTAACGATCAAGGCTTACTGGGCCTTGCTGATGCAGGAACTGATGAAAGTCGTGCAGTGCCCGGATTTCACGGGTTGCGCGAACTCACTGGCAGACGAGATGGCCACGCTGGTACTTCACGGTGCAAAGGCCTTTGACGAGGGAAAAGAGAGATGAGAGCGCGAATAGTCCTGTTGGCAGCGATGCCGCTTCTTTTGGCCGCTTGCGGGCCGCAACAACCACCCGAAGAGACGTCGGCAACGGCAAAGCGCAGTGTTGTTGTACAGCTGGTTCAGCCACAGAAACTTGAAGTAGCAATCAAGCTTCCCGTGGTCATACAGCCGAAGGACATCATTGAGCTCAGGGCGGCCAGTCCGGGTAAGATATCATCGCTGGAGTTTGTTGAAGGGGCGACGGTTCCGGCCTCCCAGATACCCAATGGTGAATGGCTGGAAGTCGACGAGTTTCTGGCAAGACAGCTGGAAGGCGCGCCGCGCCCGACAGAAGACGAGATCGTCTTCCGCAACCTGAGGCACTTGGACGGCTTTGAGTGTTTTGCCCGAATCGACGACTCGCAACTGATGCAGAACTTCCGTGAGGCGCAGGCCAACTACGATCAGGCTGTTCGCGACCTACGCCGCACTGAAGAGTACCCACAATCGACAGGCGCACAGTTGGACCAGGCGCGCACTCGTCGCAACATCGCACGTGCGGGTGCGGAACGCGTGCTTGCCATGATTGAGGACACGTACATCTGCAACCCGCTGCAGGGAGTGTTAATCGAGCGCATGCACCAGACTGGCGAGTTCGTGAACATGGGCGAGCTGATCGGCAAAGTGGCCGTCATGGATACGCTGGTTGCGGAGCTTGAGATTCCCGAGACACACCGTCAGGCGCTCAGCATGGGGCAGACGATCGGGGTTCGCATCCAGTCGGTGAAAGACGAAACCGGAAAGCCGGTTCTGCGGGACGCTAAAATCACGAAGATTGACTCCGTCGCGCACGCACTCACGCATAGCTTTTCGGTTGAGTTAGAGATTCCCAACCCGAACCTGAAGCTGCCGGCGGGTATCTTCGGCACCGTGGACGTTGTCATCTACAAGAACCCAGCCGCCATGGTGGTTCCGCTGACCGCGATCCGTCTTAACGGTTCAAGCAAGTCGCTGTTTGTGCTGCCCGCCAGCGGCGGCGACAAGGTCAGCGAACTGACCAACATCGAGTTAGGTCAGCTTAGTTCGAACTGGGCAGAGATACCTGGTGACAAGCTGAAGCCGGGAATGCGTGTTGTTACGTTTGGTGCGCAACTGCTTGGCGATGGTGACGAAGTCACCTGGACGGAGAAAGACCCCTATGTCGTGGAAGGCGGCGGGGAGATGAAGTCATGATAGTCACCAACTTCTCCGTACAACATCGCGTAGCCGTCTTTGTGCTGATCCTCGGCATCGCCTTGCTTGGCACGTTCAGCTATCTGACGCTCCCGCGTGAGAGCAGCCCTGATATCAAGGTGCCGCTGGTAACGATTGCCGTGCCATGGCCTGAAGCGAGCCCGGAAGACGTCGAAAGCTCAGTGACGGTTCCACTGGAACGAGAGCTCAAGAACCTCAAAGGGCTCAACGAAATGACCAGCGTCTCGGTTGAAGGCGCCAGCATCATCACTTGCGAATTTGACCCTGACATCAAAGTGGAAGACGCCCTGCAGAAGGTGCGCGAGAAGTTTGATATTGCGAAGGTTGAATTCCCGACCGATGTAGAAGACGAGACTATCTCGGAACTCAGCTTCTCGGAGTTTCCGATCATGATCGTGACGCTCTACGGCTCCGAGGTACCGGTTCTTGAGCGAATTGCCGAAGAACTGGAAGATCGCATCGAAGCGTTACCTGGGGTCCTGAACGTCGGCATCAACGGCGGGCTTGAGCCTCAGATTGAGATTGAAATCGACCCAGAGAAACTGGAGGGATACAAGCTTCCAGTTAATGACCTGATTGCCAAGCTGCGCGGCGAGAACGTTGATGTGTCGGCGGGTGGCGTTGACACGGGCAGCGTGAAGCCGTCAGTTCGTATCCCAGGCGAATTCAAGACGCCCGAAGACGTTGAGTCACTCGTCATTCACACTGTCGACGGACGCCCTGTGTACTTGCGTGACGTTGCGCGAGCTTACCTGACATACAAGGACCCGCTCAGCTACGCCCGGCGTGATGGTAAGCCGGCCGTGCAGCTAACAATCGAGAAGCGCGCCGGCGCTGACATCATGCCGATCACCGATGCTGTGAAGTTCGGCATGAAGGAAGCCAAGAAAGAGTTTCCGACCGGCGTTGATTACGCGATTCTTACCGATGAGTCCGACAACATCCGCAACATGATTGCTGACCTTGAGAACAACATTCTCTCGGGGCTCGTGCTGGTGCTGCTGGTAATCTTCTTTGCCTTGGGGCTGCGGAACGCTTTGTTTGTAGCGTTGGCGATTCCCCTCAGCCTCGGCATGAGTTTCTTCATCCTTCAGTTGATGGGCGTAACCCTGAACATGGTGGTGCTGTTCAGCCTGATTCTCGCGCAGGGCATGCTTGTCGATAACGCGATCGTGATTATCGAGAACGTTTTCCGGCATATCGGGCTGGGCAAGACACCAATCCAGGCGGCGAAGGACGCGACAGCAGAGGTTGCGTGGCCTGTGATCGCTTCCACGGCGACAACGGTGGGGGCGTTCTTTCCGATGGTGTTCTGGCCGGGAATCATGGGCGAGTTCATGAGCTTCCTGCCGACGACAGTCATCGTAACGTTGGTTTGCAGCTTGTTCGTGGCGCTGGTGATCAACCCGACAGTGGCCGCTGTGTTTATGCGCTTTCACAAGCCGACCAGTTCACCTTTGAAGAAAAAGGTGGAGGGTTTCGGCGGGAAAGTGATCACCGGCTACGAGCACATTCTGCGCCTTGGGCTGCGCTTCCCGAAGTCGTCCTTGATGGGCGCATTCGCTCTGCTTGTTCTGACAATCGTAGTCTACGGGTCCTTGGGCCACGGAGTTGAGTTGTTCCCGGAGGTTGAGCCCAAGCTCGCCTACGTGAACATCACGGCACCAGAGGGTACCAGCCTGACAAAGACGGACGCGCTGGCACGCGTAGTCGAATCACGCATCCCTGAATACGACGACATCAAAGGCATCGAAACGACGGTAGGGGGCACGGGTGCCGGCAACCCGATGGAGGGCGGCGCAGACGCAACCCACGTTGCGCGGGTGACGTTGAGTTTCAAAGATCAGGAGTTCCGCACCGGCAGCCCCGGCAAGTTCCTCGATGATCTTCGCCCGCTGGTCAAAGACCTGCCCGGTGCCGAATTCGAGATCAAACGCCAAAGCATGGGACCACCGACCGGCCCGCCGATTAATGTCGAAGTACGCGTGGACAACGTAGCCCAGTTGCCTGAGGCTATGCGCAAGGTCCGAAAGATCGTCGAGGACATCCCCGGCATCATCGACCTGCGCGACGATTTGAAGACGGGGAAACCCGAGCTTCGGATCAGCGTTGATCGACAGAAGGCGGCGCTGTTGGGTCTGAATACCCAGTGGATCGGCAACTTCGTAAAGATGCTGCTGAATGGGCAGCGCATCGGCGGTTACGACGACGGGCGCGAAGAGCGTGACATCATTGTTCGCCTACCGGAGGCCAAACGCAACGACCCGGCCGTGCTGGATTCAATTCGTATCAGTGACGCTTTCGGCAACGCCATTCCACTCTCGACTGTCTGTACCTGGGCATACGTCGGCGGGGCCGGAACAGTTCGCCACAAGGACGGCGAGCGTGTACTTACGGTCTCAGCCGATGTTGCCAACGGCTATCAGGCCCAGGTTCTATTGCAGGAGATCGCTGCTCGTATCGACGCCGAAAAGGCGACGATGCCGCCGGGTTTTGAGGCGCGCTTTACTGGTGAGAACGAAGATCAGGAAGAAGCTTCCGCTTTCCTAATGAAGGCGTTCATGATCGCGTGCTTGGTAATCATGTTCATCCTTGTGTTGCAGTTCAACGGCGTGCTTCAGGCGGGGATTATCCTCAGCAGTGTGATTCTTTCGCTCGTCGGTGTGATGGTCAGCCTGATCGTGTTGTCGCAGCCCTTTGGCATCATCATGACGGGTGTGGCCGTGGTCGCGCTGGCCGGAGTCGTGGTGAACAACGCCATCGTGATGATCGATTACATCAATCAGTTAAGAACCCATCACGGGCTGGAGTTGTATGACGCGATTGTCGAGGCCGGCAAGACGCGCTTGCGCCCTGTGCTGCTGACGGCGATCACGACAGGGCTGGGTTTGCTTCCGATGGCGATGCAGTTCAGCTTTGACTTCCACCAGTTCAAGTTTGTGGTCGGTGGCGAATCATCCGCTTGGTGGGCGCCGCTTGCGACGGCTGTGATCTTCGGTTTGATGATTGCAACCGTGCTGACACTGGTCCTGGTCCCTGCAGCGTACCTTGTCACTGCTGGTTGGTCAGAGAGATGGCGAGTGTTCTTCAAACGTGTGTTCGGCAGCCCGGATGAGCTTTCGGATGATCAGCGAGACCCACCGCACGACGGACAGCCATCGGCCAAGGCAGAAGACAAGATGCCGACACTTGAGCCAGATGTAGCGCCAGCATTCGACTAGTATCAGGCTTCAACTATGATGCTGGGCCGACGGTGAATCCGTCGGCCTTTGCTATGACAGAGCAAAGCGGAGCAACCCGCCAATACCCGCCAGCGTCACAAGCGCTCCAAGCGCGATGCGGAAACTCTTGGGTTTGATGCGATGGTGCGCCCACATGCCCGCTAGCAGCGAGGCAATGACTACCGGCAACGCGATTCCAAACCAGGTGAGATGCTCGCTCGTGTAGACGCCGGTGAGCGCTAGCGCAATCAGGCGCACCATTCCAGCGGCGTTCGTAATGATGATCGTTCGACTACGAAATACGCCGGGGTCGTCGCTGGCGCGGCTCAAAAGTATGAACACGACGGGCCCACCCATGCCGAACAGCCCGCCCAAGACGCCGGCCATCGCGCCGGTGGGTACCGCCCAACGGTTGATTGTCGTCGCGGATGCCGGCGGCAGGTCTCGTCGCATGGCGAGATACACGCCGCCGCCGATGACCGCGAGAGCCAACACGAGCGAGAGCCATCGCAGGTCAAGCGTCGGCAGCAACAGCGTGAATACGACCGTCAGCGGCAGCATGCCGGCCAGCATCAATACTGTTACTTTCTCCAGTTTTAGACGTCGCCAAAGAATAGCGCCGAGCAGCCCGCTGGCGAAACAGTCTGCCAGTGCGATCCAGTACAACCCTTCAAGCAGTGTCAGCCCGCCGGAAAGCCCAAGCGCAAGTGCGGTCAACAGGCCTGCGTTGAACACGATTGCGCTGGCAGCGCCGGTTACGCCCTTCGCGAAGTATGCGAAGACGCAGAGGATGCAGATGAGCAGAATGGGTGTCACAGAGCGGGAGAGTATGCGGAAAAGGTGTCGGGGGCAATCAGCGCTAGTCTTTCTTGGCATCCAGCTTGGCTTGCTTTGCTTGTTCTTTCGCAAGCAGTTCTGCGCGGTCCTGCTCAAAGTGCGTGAAGATGGAATCCGCCAGCTTTGCGCTGATGCCATCGACTTGCAGTAACTCGTCTGTGCTCGCCAACTTCACTCCGCGCGGTGAGCCGAACTTGCGGATTAACTCGCGCTTCTTCTTGGGGCCGACACCGGGAATCGAGTCGAGACTGCTCTTGATGGCTGACTTGCTTTTCTGCTTGCGGTGGAACGTGATGGCGAAGCGGTGCGCCTCATCACGAATGCGCATTAGCAGGAACAGCGCCGGGTGCCGTTGATCCAGCGTGATTGGCTCTTCACGTCCCGGCACGAATACTCGCTCATCGGTGCGCTTTGCATCTTCGGCCCATGCCGTTTCCCAGCCGGGTCGTTTCTTGTCGCGTGACTTCGCAAGCGAGATTAGATCGATGCCGACGACATTCATCTCGTCGAACACTTGCTGCACACGCCCGAGTTGCCCGAGCCCGCCGTCGATGACGATCAGATCAGGCAGGTTGCCTTCAGTCATGCCACGCTTGATGCGTCGGCGCAGCACTTCTTCCATACTGGCGAAGTCGTCGTTCCGGTCGTGGGTCTTGATCTTGTACTTTCGATACTGGCTTTTGGCGGGCTCGCCTTCGATGAAGCAAACGCCCGAGGCGACAGTGTCCTTGCCGCCGCCGTGGCTGATGTCAAAGCATTCCATCCTGACGGGCGTACGCTCAAGCCCTACGGCCTCCTGAAGCTCGATCAGTAGTTGCTTGTTGCGCTGCTCGGTTTCGTTGCGAACTTTCAGTGCGTGGCGTGCGTTGACCGTTGCCATTTCAGCCAACTTCTTGCGTTCGCCCTTCAGTGGGTTCACGACCTTGATCTTGCGCTCGGCCCGGTCAGATATCCATGAGGCCAGCGCTTCCATGCCTTCAAGTTCAATGGGCACGACAATCTCATCGGGCACGAAAGTCGCGCGTTCGTAGTACTGCTTAATGAACTGGCTCATGACCTCGTCGTCGGGCAGCAGGCTGGTGAACTCGCGATTGGCGGAATCCTCCAGCTTGCCGTCGCGGTACATCAACGTCGCGATGGTTACGCGGTCAGCCTCACGATAAAGCCCGTGGATATCGCGGTGGACGGCTTTGATGTGCCCGACTTGTGTGCGCTGGCGCATCGTCGTTTCCTGCACTGCGAGCATGGTGTCACGCAACTCGGCGGCGCGCTCGAAGTTGAGCTCGGCCGCAGCCTCGTCCATCCGGCCCTGAAGTAATTTTACAACACTGTTGTCCTGGCCTTTGAGGACGCGAATGAAACCCTTCAAGATCTCTGCGTAGTTGTCTTTGCTGATCTTGCCGGGGACGCACGGGGCGCTGCAGACCCCGATTTCATGGTAGACGCATGGACGTGCGCGGTTTGCCATTACGTGATCGCTGCAAAGGCGCAGCGGGAAAACACGCTTCAGTACTTCCAACGTTTTGTAGAGCTTTGATGCGCTTGAGTACGGCCCAACATAGGTCGCGCCGTCGTGCTTGAACTTGTGCACGATGGTCGCGCGCGGGAAGTCGTGTCGGTGATCAATGCGTACGCTGACGAATGTCTTGTCGTCACTCTTGAGAACAATGTTGTAGCGTGGCCGAAAACGCTTGATCAGGTTGTTCTCAAGGACCAGCGCCTCCTTCTCGTTGTTGACTACGATGAATTCGACTGTCTCGGCGCGGCGCATCAGGAACGGGATGTGCGAGCGACCATCTGCGTCGGGTCGCAGGTAAGCACGTACGCGTTTGTGCAAGTCCACGGCCTTGCCGACGTACAGCACTTTGCCACGTTTGTCCTTGAAGATGTAGCAGCCCGGCGCCGAGGGTGCGGCGTAGATCTGGCGTTCAAGGATGGCTGGTTCGTCAGGCATGTGTCGGGGCGGAATCATCTTTGCCGTAAAGCGCCCAGCGGCCGAACTCGCCGCCTTGCACGTCATACACCGCATGGGCGAGCATACCCACCCACAGGCTGCCCGTAAGCAGGTACAGCCCGATCGCGACTGCACCGATTATGCCAGTACTCGCGACACCGCGAACACCTTGATAGGCGTGGCCCATGCCGAACAACAGGGCGGCTGCAACGGCCGCTGCCCACCACGGGCCTAGTGAGTTCAGTACGCCGAACAGGTAACCTCGGAAGAACAGTTCTTCGCAAACGCCTGCGTGCAGTGAAACAACGATCCAGAAGAAGCGTTCATTTCGGGTGCGCGGCATCAGGAAGGCAAAGCGCTGCACGGCTTCACGAACCATTGCGCGGCCTTCGGGCATTCGCTTGATATTCTGCTGTTGCCACGCAAGCGCGAGCAGGGCGAGAATCACCAGGCATAGCCCGCCCGCAAGGCGCGGCAGGTCGGGCAGGGCATTTGTCAGCCCAAGTTGCGAATAGTCAGCGCCGCGCAGGAATACAGGGTGCAGAGCGATTGCGGCCATCACCCACTGCAACACGATTGCTTCGATGTACAGGCGCGGACGTAAACGGTTGAGTTCTTCAGCGGGCAGCTTGCGCACGCGCGGGAGCGTGACCAATGCTGTCCAGCCCGGAATCAGGAGGGCGAACACACCGAAGATGATGAAATCCCAGAACCTCGCGTCGATTGTCGGGTCAATCATTGCCTACTTGCCGGCCCCTTCCTCAGTGACCGGGCCCGCGACAGCGTATTTGTCTTTCAGGTCTTTGACGTAGCCGGACCACGAGTAGTCGCGCAACAGTATGCCGAATTCGCGCTCGGCAGACTCGTTCTCTCCTTCGCGCAGGTAACTTTGGGCAATCCAGTACTGTGCATCGTCGCAGATCGAACTGCGCAACTGATCGAGCTCAATTACCTGCTTCATGCTGGTTCGTCCATCTTCAAACCGCCCGGCGTAAATCAAAGCCTTGCCGAGTCGATAGCGGCAGTTAGGCGCTAGCGGATGATCCGGGTTTGCTTTCAGCCAGGCTTCGTACTGCGGTATGCCGGTGTCCTTTAGCCACTTAACACCAAGCTCACCTCGTGGCTTCTTGTAGTCAGCAGTGCGCAGCTTCAGGAAGTCTTTCTCGGCATCGCCCATGCGTTCATTGACAAGCTCGTGTGCGAACTCGGCAGCGGTATCGAGGGCCTCGCGAATCGGCTTGCCGGATAGCTCACTGAACAGCTTTTCAAAGTGCTCACCCGCGATCAGGCGTTTGCAGTACTCGTGTACGGCACCTTTCTTGACGCTTTCGAGCCAGTAGAACGCGGCCGCGTCTTCCAGATAGTCGTTGGTATCGTGGTCCGGGTCGTCGATGCCATCCAGTAAGCTGCGCGGTTCTTTGCCGGAAAACGTTGCGCCGCCGACGATGGCCGGAAGGCGATCATCGAACTGTTGCGCGCCGTAAACGGCCAAGCCTTCACGCACCCAGCTTGGCAAGTTCAGATAGCCTTGGCCCATGACGTCGCGGAAGGCCGCGTGTTTGAGTTCGTGAATCACGCGGCTACGGAAATCCGGTTCGCTTACGACAATGTGTTCAGTGTAGAAAACCATACGGGTGTACGGCTTGTAATCGACACAAATGGTCTCCGTGATTGCTCGGTTGTTGTCGCGATTGAATCCCTTGTCGCGAAACTCGAACACAACCTGCGCACCCTTCAACTGGACGCCGAGGGTCTGTTGCAAGACTTTCCAAGCCTCCTTGACGAACCCCGGCAGGTCTTTCAGAGCCTTCTGGAAACGTACATCCTCGACGTACTTGCCGTCGTAGCCTTCGACGATGCCGTTGGCATCCAGCTTTAGCTCGGGATTGATGCGGTCGAGGTAGAACTTGATTGAATTTATGTACGAAGACTCGGGATACTTTTTGCTGAAGTCCTTCAGATCCTTCTCAGCGTCTTCGAACTGCCACAGTCGATATCGGCTCTGCGCGATCAGAAACTTCCATCGTTCGGCGTAACTCGACTCCGGGTCGCCCTTGAGGTTAGCCTCGCACAACTCAATGCAGGCTTCGAGCTTCCGTGCGCTGTTCAGGACTGTCGCCAACTCATTGCGAGCTTTCGCTGCGTGTCGATTGTCAGCGTGCTTTTCCAGCATATCGCGATAGAGCCTTTCAGCCCGGTCATATTCATGTGCATTCAGCCCGGCATTTCCGCCCATGTAGTAGGCCGCGCCGGTGTGCTTGAACTCGGGGTACGCTGCGACAAACTTCTCGGCCTTCTCAAGTGCTTCGGCGTAACGCTTGTTCGTGAAGTCGTCCAGCAATGACTTGTAGTCAGTGTCAGCGTCGGCAGCGAACAGCGAGACGCCCGGCATGCAGACCAGTATCAGCGTCAAGAGTATTCGGTGTACGGACATCAACCCTCCCGTCAGACACGACTGACCTCATTATCCGAGATTCAACGCGACCGTGCAGCACCATTCGCCTGCCGACGGGCGAAATTCACTGGGGCGTGTCGGTCTTCCGGACTTCTGCCGCCATCTCCGGCTTGTCATCGAGTTCCAGTGCCGTTGCGTAAAGGTCGCGGGTGCTGACCCAGTCGTAGTCCCAAAAAGCCCCGAACTTCGCCACATCGAAATGGTCAAACGGGCGTGCGAAGTTCGTGGCCTCAGTATAGGCAGCCCAGCATTTCTCCATCAGTGTCAGGCAAGCCTTGACGCAGTCGGCGGTTTCGCCCTGTGCTGCTTTCAGTGCCTGCAGCTGGCGCAACCGCCACGGAACGTATGTACGCCATGCGGCCCACGGACCGCAATGGGTGATGACGTGCCCGGCCGTGACCTCGAGGTCTGCAAGTACCGAGCAAGTTTCGGCCAAGCCCACCTGGTTTTCGGCGAGCTCGTAGAGTTCAGTCAAGCTGACCAAGGTTTGTGTGTAAGAACGGTTTTCCGGGATGCGTTGGGAGTCTGTGAATTCGCTAAGACGCTCTTCGAGAGCGTTCGTTTTCTGGCCAAGAGTCGTCGTGAACCATTGGTACGAGAAATCTTCAATGCGCTCGGCAATGGGCTGGCGCAAAAGGACTCGGTCTTCACCGGGCTGCCCGAACAACTCAGGCGCGAATCCGGCGTGGCGGATTTCGATGCCGAGAGACTCCGGTAGCTGAACAAGATTCTGGATGTGGTCCAACGGAACGGTCAACTGCGTGCGGCCCAGTGGGTGAGCTTGCGGCATTTGGGCGACTCCACGGGTGATGGTCCACGTAACTGAGCGGACCTGATCAGCATCGAAGTGCACGGTCCAGAGGAAGTGCTCGTTGCGTTGTTTCTGCGCTTGAATGAGCGCCGTGCCGACGGTGATCGCGAACTCTTCTCGCTCTGACTTTGGGACAAGCCCGACAGGCAGTTGCAGTTCAACACTCGCTGATCCACCCGTGTTTCGAAGCGAAGCCGTACAGGTGATCTCCGCTTCGATGCTCTCGCCCTTCATGCTTAGGACCGCAATGACATCTAGCGAGTCGAGCGCCAGCGGGCTCTCGGTCGAAGACGCGACGGCCAGTAGCGGTGCGCAGAACACGCTGAACAACAGAAGCACTCGGATCATGTCTGTAGCATAGGCGCAGATCGTCGCCTCGCAAAAGTAAACCGGACGCCCGAGGGCGTCCGGTTTGGTGAGGGATGTGTGTACTAGTTGCTGCTGGTGAAGATGGCCTTGAAGATCCAGGGCAGGATGCCGTTGCCATCGTTGACTACCATGATCAGCGCGACGGTTGCAACCGCCACCATGGACATCAACTTGACCAGAATATTCATGGACGGCCCGGAGGTATCCTTGAACGGGTCGCCAACGGTGTCGCCTACAACAGTTGCCGTGTGCTCTGGAGTACCCTTCACGTAGCGCTTGTACTTGGGCTTGGAGGAAGCAGCGACCGGTGCCGGGGCCTCGGGCTTTTCTTCGGCCTTTGCTACTGGCTTCTCTTCGGCAGCCACAGGTTCGGCTGGCTTCTCTTCTACGGGCTTTTCCTCAGTTGCTTCTGCGGGCTTGGTGACGGACTCTTCCGGTTCATTGCCCGGTGCGCTGTCGCCTTCGTCGCTTCCGGTGTCAGCATCCGCATCGGCAGTGACTTCTTCCTTCTTTGCTTCCTTCGCTTCGTCATCCGACTTCTTGGCGCGGGTTGAAGTCTTCTTGGATTTCGAGCTCGCGCTCTTCTTCTTGGCGCTAGACTTCTTCGCGGCCGACTTCTTCTTGCTTTCAGATTTCTTCTTGCCGTCCGGCCCGCCCTGGTCGCCGTCTACGGCTTCAAGAGCTTTGTCTTCGACGGCTGGGTTGTAGACGCCTTCTTCAATGAACTTCTCAGCCAGTCCGCCCTTTTCGACCCACTTCTTGGCGTTGTCCCAGGCGCCGCCTGCATTGGCCATCATCACGGCCATGGCGAAACCGGTGGCGAGACCGCCAGCCAGAAGACCGAACACAGCGCCCGCACCGAACAGCACGCCGGTCACAATCGGGCCGGCCACTGCGATCAGTGAAGGAACCACCATCTTGCGCAAGGCAGCACTGGTCGAGATGTCAACGCAGCTGGCGTAGTCGGGCTTGCCGGTGCCTTCCATGATGCCGGGGATGTCACGGAACTGGCGACGAACCTCTTCAACCATTTCCTTTGCCGCGTCACCAACCGCCTGCATAGTCAGTGCACCAAAGACGAACACAAGCATTGAGCCAATGAACAGCCCGATGATTACCTGTGGCGACATGATGGCGAGGCTTGAGAAACTGAAATCAATGTCTTTGCCTGCCACGATGAACGACTGAATCGAATCGCTGTAACTCGCGATCAATGCCAGCGCCGTCAGCGCTGCCGACCCGATGGCAAAGCCCTTGCCGATGGCTGCCGTGGTGTTGCCAAGACTGTCCAGTGCGTCGGTGCGTTCGCGAACTTCCGGTGGGAGCCCCGCCATTTCTGCGTTACCGCCGGCATTGTCGGCGATCGGGCCGTATGCGTCAGTCGCCAGGGTGATGCCAAGTGTGCTGAGCATGCCGACGGCAGCCAAAGCAACGGCGTACAGACCAGCGGCCGGGGCTGCGAAACCGCCACCGAAGCCGAAGGCCAGTAGCGTGGCTACCGCGACGGTCATAATCGGAATCCAGGTGGACATCATACCGACGGCGAGACCGCCAATGATGACGGTGGCGGGGCCGGTGACGGATTGTTTGGCGATGCCTTGAGTAGGCTCGTAGTCATATGCTGTGTAACGCTCTGAGCCCCAAGCGATAACTAGCCCGGCGCCCAGTCCAGTCACAACCGCCAACCACATGAAGAAGCCCATTTCGCGGAAAGCCAAGAAGCAAATGGGGAGGGCGAACACACCTACTGAGATAGACGCGACGTTCACGCCCTTGTGCAGTGAGCCCAGCAACTGGTGCAGCGTCGCGCCTTCGTCCGTCTTGACGAATCGGGTGCTGAACACCGAGAGGATGATGCCGAAGGCCGCAATGGCAACTGGTGCCATGGCAAAGCCGAACGGGTTCTTGTTGAGGGCAAGCGCGGCGCTCCATGAAAGCGCGATGGCCGCGAGGATCGAACCGACGTACGACTCGTAAAGGTCGGCACCCATGCCTGCGACGTCGCCGACGTTGTCACCAACGTTGTCGGCAATTGTGGCTGGGTTGCGCGGGTCGTCTTCGGGAATGCCGGCCTCAACCTTGCCAACAAGGTCAGCACCGACGTCTGCGGCCTTTGTGAAGATGCCGCCGCCCACACGTGCAAACAAAGCGACAAGTGAAGCGCCGAGACCGAAGGTAATCATGGCGTTGGAAACATCGTTGAGAGTTACACCCTCAGCAATGTCTACAAGACCGACCATGATGAAGAACCAGAACGTAATGAACGCAATGCCTAGGCCAACGACTGAGAGGCCCATGACGGCACCGGCCTTGAATGCCACCTGAAGCCCGGCGTTTAGTCCGCCTTCTTTGCATGCCCATGCCGTGCGTGAACTGGCCATGGTTGCGGTGCGCATACCCCACCAGCCGGTCAGGAAGCTGCATGCGCCGCCGGTTGCGAGACCGACGATGACAAACAAACCCAGCCACCAGTGCGGGCCGGCAAAGTTGATGAGCCCGATGACGACCGCCGTACCAAGCAGCACAGGCAGCACAATCCGGCGCTGGCGTACGAGATACGCCATAGCGCCCTCACGGACGTGTTCGGCGATTTCAACCATGCGCTCGTTGCCCGGCGCGGCCGCCTTGACCTGCCCGAAGAACTTCTTGGCGGTTGCAAGCGCCAACCCCGCGCCCGCAAGCCCGAGGACGATTGTCAGGATGCCGTAGGTGGCGTTCCAGCCGCTGCCCCACATGCTTCCCTGTTCCCACGCCTTGTCGTCCTGGACCCAGCTACGCGCCTTGCTGGCGGCGATCAGTACGCCGTCATTGCCCGACTCGTAGCCGATCGCAGAGGCTGCCGTGTCGACGATGCCGCCAAGACGGAAGAACTCCGCCGGGCCACCGTCGTGGGTCAATGCTGCGAAGCAAAGAAGTACACCCGCCAGCATGAACGAAAAGCTGGTTAGCAGTTTGACGGGCGAGACGGAAAAAGGTCTTCCGCGGAGGGAAACAATCATTCCTCAATCTCCTGATGCGCTCGGTCTATCATCTCCGGGGGCAGCAAATCGGGCTGGTCCTCGAAGTTGATTCTCATGGCGTCCACAAATTCGTTGGCGGCACTGCGACCACCAATCCGAAGGGCGTTCTCTATACCCGAGAGAAACGCATTGGCAACTGCTTCCTTATAACGTCGGACAAATTCTTGCTCAGCCTCCGTGCCGAGAATCGGTGGAAGCCTGCGAGCCGCTAAACGAACGCTATTCAGCAACGCAGCCTCGATATCCAACCCGTGCGGCTCAGACTGCATTCCGGGCGTGATTGCCAGCACCATTGCGTGTAAACGAGCCCAATGAGCCAGAGCCAGATAGCTGAGGATGTCAGGGCTAAGCCCGAAGAGTGCCCGCAACTGGAAGCGCTCAAATGGCGGAAACGCCTCACCTAGCACCCCCTGCTGCTCAGGGCTGAGTTCTTCGAACGCGGGATTAAGCAGGCGCGCGCGGTCTTCTTCCGGCAACTGGCTAAGCGTGTCAGCCTTGTCAAACAGATCGAGTTGCAACCCGACTTCGTCAAGAAATACGTCCAGCGCGGCGGCGTCTTCGGCTGAAAGGCTGTCTTCAATACCGAGGGCAGTTTCAACGACGAGGTTCCAGACCGGGTTGGCTTCGCCGAACGTTTTACGCTCGGTATCCATAATGGCTGATGGATAGCCGCCCGAGCGGTTCAGGATGAAGTTCCACTCATCAAGCCGTAATGAGGCGTCGTCGGGCAGGCTGTGCTGCCCTTCATGTAGGGTTTCGAGCCCGCGAATGACCCACTCAGCGCGGCGTTCGCGCTCGGGAAACTGGGCCGATATGTTGTAAGCCTGGTTCCATGCCAGATAACTGTAGACGGCCGGGTTGCGCGGTTGAAGCTCTCGGATCAGGTCATAGGCGGCGAGTGTTTCGTACAGATCGCCGCGCCGGTAGGCATCTCCGGCCCGCAGCCACAAGGCCGTGGTGGCGTAGCCGCGGGTCGCGCCGAGCAGGCGGATTCCGGTCGTGCGGGCGACTTGTCCTGCATCCGCGCCTTCAGCACGTTTCGGGGCGGGAAGCAGCGCGCTGATGACAACGGCGGCGCAGACAATCAGAAGGAACGGGAGGATCCGTTTCATGGGCGGAAGGTAACAGAAATCATGCGGTGGGGGACAGAAAAGCAGTATTCTGCCTGTTGTGCTTTAGCGCGATCAAAAGTACCTTTCCGGCCGCTTTGACGTCAAAATCAGGGCCAGTAGCTCAGTTGGTAGAGCATCTGAATGGCATTCAGAAGGTCTGGGGTTCGACTCCCCACTGGTCCACCAGAACACAAGCCCCGGACATATGTCCGGGGCTTATTCAATCCAGAACCATGACCGTTGCCGCCAACGGAATGAAAAGCCAAGCTGCCGGCGTTCAGGAAGCATCCGGGGGCGGTCGTGGCCAAGCCTGCAATCCTTATCGTCGATGATGAACCCGAAGTGTTGCGGGCGATTGCACGTGATATCCGCAAGCACTACGGCGAGTCCTATCGCGTGCTGCGCGCTTCATCAGGGCGAGAGGGCCTGGATGCCCTGACTGAGCTCAAGCAGCGCGGCGAGCCTGTTGCGTTGGTTCTTTCGGACCAGCGCATGCCGAAAATGGAAGGCACGCAGTTTCTTGCGGAATCCCGGGCCCTATACCCGGACGCAAAGCGCGCCCTGCTCACGGCCTATGCTGACACCAATGCTGCAATCGATAGCATCAACCAGTCACAAGTGGACTACTACCTGCTGAAGCCTTGGGACCCGCCCGAAGATCGTCTCTATCCTGTCATTGACGACCTGCTTGGTGACTGGCGCGCCTCCTATCGTCCTGGCTACGGCGGTCTGCGTATTGTCGGTCACCGCTGGTCTGCTCAGACCCACGCCCTGAAAGATTTTCTGGCGAGCAACCAGGTGCCGTACGAATTTCTGGACGTCGACAACTCGGCGCAAGCCGTTGAGTTGATAGACGCCAACCCGGAAGCTGCCGGCAAACTGCCTCTCGTGCTACTCCCCGGCGGGAAGAAGTTGGTACGCCCCGAGACAAGCACGCTTGCCAACGAAATCGGGATGAAGACCGTCGCCGGCAGCGAGTTCTATGATCTGGCTATCGTTGGCGCGGGGCCGGCCGGTTTGGCCGCCGCGGTCTACGGCGCGTCGGAAGGGCTCAAGACCGTTCTGATTGAACGCCATGCGCCGGGCGGACAGGCCGGTACCAGTAGCCTGATCGAGAACTACCTAGGCTTCCCTGCAGGGCTTTCCGGCGGAGACCTTGCAAGACGGGCGGTGACGCAGGCTTCGCGCTTTGGCGTAGAGATCCTGTCACCGACCGAAGTGAACTCTTTGGTTGTCGATGGGCCATACAAGCGTCTGAAACTTACGAACGGCAAAGAAATTGCCAGCCATGCCCTGATGCTTTCCATGGGAGTTTCGTGGCAGCAGCTGCCATGCGAGGGCGCCGGAAAACTCGCTGGTCGCGGGCTATTCTATGGTGCGGCGAAGACTGAAGCTGTCGGCTGCAAAGGCAAAGAGATTTACATCGTCGGTGCCGGCAATTCGGCCGGGCAGGCGGCGATGTTCTTTGCCGAGCACGCAAGCAAAGTTGTGATGCTCGTGCGCGGCGAGTCGATGGCCGCGAAAATGTCGAACTATCTGGTTGAGCGTATTGAGGCACATCCGTCGATCGACGTACTTGTGAACACCGAGATCGCCGGGTGCCACGGAGAAACCAACCTTGAGGCGTTGACCCTTCGTAACCGGCGAAGCGGCGAAAGCATACGCGTTGAGACTTCCTACGTGTTTGTCTTCATCGGTGCGGTGCCGCATACCGACTGGCTGGGAGAGTGCATCGCACGAGACCGTCACGGGTTCATTCTGACCGGCCCGGCCCTCAAGGATGCTGCGTTGAAGCAGTGGCCTCTGAGGCGTGAACCATTCCTGCTCGAATGCAGCGTTCCGGGTGTCTTCGCAGCGGGCGACGTACGCAGCCAGTCGATCAAGCGTGTGGCTTCGGCCGTGGGCGAGGGATCCGTTTCCGTCGCGTTTATCCATCGTCATCTGGCGGAGCTCTAGAATGCGCGTGACTCCAGCGACTGAGATTCCGCTCGCCGACCTGAGTTCCCTTGATGTCTTCGAGGGGCTCAATAAGGAGCAGCTTGCGTGGTTGCAACACCACGGCGAGCGCATTGAGGTTGATGCGGGGCAGCTCATCATGCGGGCGGGTGACCCGGCCGACCACATGTACGTGCTGATCACCGGGATACTGCAGTGGAAGTTCGCCGTCGGTGGCCAGACCTCAGTGTTCAGCGAGAGCAAGCCGGGCTCAGTAGGCGGTGCGCTCCCGTACTCGCGAGCCGTTGAGCAGGGTGGCGACATGCGAGCTATCAGCAACACGGTCGGCTATCGCATCCACAAGAACGAATTCCGCGAGATGCTTCATCTGATCCCTGTTCTGGGGCAGCGTCTGGTTTCGATCATGTCCGACCGCGTGCGCGGAAGTACGAAGCTGATTGACCATCGCGAGAAGATGTCCGCCCTGGGGAAGCTCGCAGCCGGGCTTGCACACGAACTCAACAACCCGGCCAGCGCACTGAAACGCTCATCCAGCGAGTTGCTTGATCGCATGCGCAAGCTGCAAACGATTGCGCCCGAGCTGATGGGGCGCAACATCAAGCCCGAGAACATAGCGCGCGCCGTGGCTTTCCGCGACAAGTTCATGCAGCGAGAGCCGGAAGACAAGCTGACTTCACTGCAACGCGGCGAGCTTGAAGATGAAGTCTCCGACTGGCTGGAAGAGCGTGGCATCGGCGAATCCTGGGTGCTGGCCGAGCAGTTGGTGAGCATGGGTGTGAAGGGGGACGACCTGGACGAATTCGAAAATGGCCTCGGCGTTGAGCCTGAGTTACTGGTCACTGCGCTGCAATGGATTGAAGGATCGGCTGCGGCGTATCGCATGGTGCAGGAGATTCTATCTTCGGCCGAGCGTATCTCAGGGCTGGTGCAATCGATCAAGGTGCATGCGCATCTTGACCGCAACCCGGACAAGCAGCCGGTGGACATTCGCGACGGCATTGAGAGCACCCTGGCGATTCTTGGGCACAAGCTGCGTAAGAAGTCGGTGAAGGTTGTGCGCAACTTCGCCGATGACATGCCGAAGGTCCCGGCCTATCCCGGCGAGTTGAACCAGATCTGGACGAACCTGATCGACAACGCGATCGACGCAATGGACGAAGGCGGCACGTTAACGGTGAACATTGCGGTCGAGGGCGAATGCGTCTGTGCCCGTATCTGCGATGACGGGCACGGCATTCCTGAGGACATTCAGCAACGGATTTTCGAGCCGTTCTTTACGACCAAGGGTCTGGGCGACGGTACTGGACTTGGGCTGGATATCGTGCACCGCATCGTCACCGTGCAGCACGGCGGCGACATTGAGCTTGAGTCAGAACCCGGCAAAACCTGTTTCACCGTATGGTTCCCTCTGACGCCGAGTACGCGACCGCCTGCCAATTAGCTAAAGTAAGCGCATGGGGGATAGTATCCGCATTCGCCTGTATGACCACCTGCGTGATGCGCGCAAATTTGCCGCGTTAAACTACCGCACGTTCCGTGACTCGGTCCCACAAGATGAGCAGACAGACGAAGAGGAGTTTCGTCAGCACCACGCCTGGCTGCTGAAGCACTTCGCGCCACACGACCCGCGCAAGAACACTGTCTTTGTGGCAGAGCTTGATGCCAAGTATGCGGGCCATTGCTGGCTGGGGCAGCAGACCGACTTCTTCACGCGCCGTGTTGACCCGTGGATTTTCGACTTGTCGGTTTCGCCCGAGTTTCGCGGCAAAGGTGTGGCACGCCGACTTCATGCCACCGTCGAGAAACACCTGCTGGCACAAGGGCACACTTCCATCGGGTTGCAGGTGATGGCCCACAATGAAACCGCGGCGAAGTTATACGACAAGCTCGGCTACCGAGCGCGAGCGCTAAGCCTGAAGAAGCGCCTCTAACAAGGATAACACAACCACGGATCTGAGCGCGAAGCGTGAGCGAGCGGCAGGTCGCGCCAGCGACAATCGTTTGATGGCCAACTACGGTCTCACGCTAAGCCGCCAAGGAACTGCAAGAGATCGCTTGGCGACTTTGCGCCTTGGCGTGAGACCACCGTGAACTCGTGTCCCATACGTTAACGCTCGCTCACGCTTCGCCCTCACTACCGCTGACGCTTCGCTCAGAATTTTACGGCGCTCTTGCGGCTGGTCTAAATTGCCAATACCATTGATCGAGTTACTTTGTCACAGAGAGTTAAATGGCGAAGCCAGTTCCTAAGCACATAGCGATCATCATGGACGGCAACGGCCGCTGGGCCGAGGCACGTGGTATGCGCCGTGTGAAAGGGCACGAAGCCGGCATCGACAGCGTGCGCGCCATCAGCGAAGAATGCGCGCGGCTGGGCGTGGGGCAGCTGACTCTTTACGCCTTCTCGGAAGAAAACTGGCGTCGCCCCAGGCTCGAGATTGAGTTCCTGATGCGCATGCTGAAGCGCTTTCTCGTGAAAGAGCGTGACACGCTGATGCGCAATAACATGCGCTTCGGGGCTGTTGGGCGCCTTGACCGCCTGCCGAAGGACGTACGGCGTGAGTTGGACAAGACCATCAAATTGGCCGAGGACAACACCGGTACGCTGCTAAGCCTAGCTTTGAGTTATGGCGGACGTGCTGAGCTTGTTGATGCCATGAAGAACCTGGCCGAGAGGGTGCAGGCCGGCGAGTTGCAGCCGGATCAGATCAACGAGGCCATGATCTCAGCCAACCTGTACCAACCCGACATGCCGGACCCGGACCTCGTGATTCGTACGGCCGGCGAGATGCGCCTGAGCAACTTCCTGTTATGGCAGATCAGCTACGCCGAGTTGTACGTAACAGAAACGCTCTGGCCGGATTTCCGCGAAGAGCACCTGCAGGCCGCCATCGAAGACTTCACCACCCGTGAGCGCCGCTTCGGCGGACTGGTAGATCGCCCCAAGTCCCAATCAGCCGCGGGGTAGGTATGCGACTGAGTTGGATTATCCCATCGCTTGCTGGCGCTTCTTTACTGATCTGTAGTTGTGCAACGCAGCTTCCCACCTATGAACCAGTAGACGATTGGAACCAACAATGGAGGGAATGGGGCCGGGACTCTGTCTGCTTCGAGGTATGGGATCGACGGGGTGTTGCGGACCTGCCCATCGAAGCTGAGCATGTCTCAGCGGTTCCCTCGATTGATGTTGCCGGCTTCGAAGAGCTGGCGAGTCGGAAACGACTGCTTTCCCTTTCCGTCCACGGGAGTGACGGGCACGTAACTGACCGGATGCTCCGTCCGTTCAGGCGTCACCCGAGGCTACAGGCAATCAGGATTTGGTCGTGCTACCAGGTCACGGATCGAGGCGTAGGCTACGTATGTACGATCCCGAACCTGCGATCCCTAGACATCTACGATTGCTCCATCACTGACGAAGCCATAGACAGCATCAGCGACGTCCGCACACTTGAAGATCTCTCGATAAGTGAAGTAAAGGTTTCCTGGAAGTTTTTGGCGCAACTTGGTCAACTTCAGCGCCTGAAGAGTCTGGATCTGGAAGGAATCTATAGACCTGACTTGGATGTCATCTCACACCCCGACATTTCATTCTGCCGCAAACTGACCAACCTGGAGAAGGTTCGCATTTGCGGCTTGCCGATCGACGCACAGTTCCTTGCACCGTTGGCCGACGTTTCGAAGCTTCACACTCTCGAATTGCGGGGCAACTCAAACCTCACGGATCAGCATCTGAAAGTGCTGAGTGGTGCGACTCAGTTGAAAGTACTGAACGTCAGTCTTTGCGCGGGGCTGACGCCTCGGTGCCTTGAATACCTCCGATCGTTGAATCTGGTGGAATTGAACCTGGGCGAGTGTGCGGCAATGAAGCATGCCGCTGAAGTGTTGATGAAGTTTTCCTCCCTGAAGACGCTGAACCTCGGGGGGACCGGGATAGAGGAAGCGGACCTCACTCGCCTTCGAGCTGCACTTCCGGATACCGATATTTACGGCAGCTAAGTCAATTCGCCCGGCACCCTTGCGCCCAACCCCGTCATGTCGCACCCTTTGTGCAGTCCCGAGGTGTGATCATGCTGAACCACGTACTGCTGCCGACTTCCCACTGCGTTACCTATCCTGCGATGCAGGCGCGTTTGAATAAGTTGCTGGTTGAGCGGGCTCACCAAAGCTCTGACCGCGAAGCGATTGACGCGCAGATCTGGGACCTTTACGGCGAGACTTGGGCTGTGATGTTCACTGACTTGGCCGGGTTTTCTCGCCACGTGGCGAATTTCGGAGTGACGCACTTCTTGCAGGTGATCTCCGAGTCGTTTCGCGTGTACATCCCAATCATCGAGTCACACAGCGGGCTCCTACTGAAGGTCGAGGGGGACAGCATGATGGTGCTGTTCCGCCGCCCTGAGCGTGCCCTCGCCTGCGCCATTGCCATGCAGCAAGCCGGGCATGCCTACAACAAGGACCGTGACGATGCTGAAAAACTGTTGCTCAGTGCAGGGCTTGGCTTTGGCAAAGTGTTAAAGTTTGGCGATCAGGACGTTTATGGCTCGGAAGTAAACGTCGCTTGCAAGCTGGGTGAAGACCTCGGGCGTCACTGGATGGTGCAGTGTTCGCAGGATTTCCATGACGCCGTAGAAGCTGACAGCGCCCTGAAGTTCGAGCCCGCACCCGAGACGCCGCTCGGCACACCGCAAGCATGGCAAGTTATCTACGAGCGCGAGTAGTCCGTTAAACAGACAACGCCCGGCGGATTGCCGGGCGTTGTTATGTTCTTTTGTGTCTACTTGCTGGGTTCGTCGTCCTCGATCACGTCGATGCGCTCAATGACGATCACCTTGTGGGCCCAGCCATCGTACTCTTTTACTTTGCCGACGATGCCGACTTTGCTGCCCATCAGCTTTGACAGGTCGCCTTTGTCCCAGCGCAGGTCGTACAGGATGTTGCCGTCTGCGTCGAACAGGCGGTGGCTGGCCGGTGTGCGGGCGGTCTTGCCTGTGCTGCCGACAGTGCCGGTGGTGATGTACTCGACCGGTCCCTTGGGCTCTTCGACCTTGGGCTTTTCTTCCGCGGCCTTGGCGATTTTCTCGACTTCGGCTTTGCGATCCGCTTCTTCTTTGGCGACGCGGGCCTTTTCGGTTTCAATCAGCTTGACGGTCAGGTCGATCTTTTCGATGTAGAGCTTCGCTTTGTCGCCGATGTCCTTGTCGAGCGAGAACTCAACGAACTGCTCGAACATCTTGCGAATGTCGGTCAGGTTCACTTCAGGTGCCGGCTTCTTCAGCTCGTCGTTCAGCAGTACTTCGAGTTCACGGAACGTTTTGCGCTCGTCGTCAAGCTCAGCCTTGGTGGGCTCGCGCTTGCTCTCATCGGCCTTTACGGGTGTTTCTTTGGGCTGGTCGGCGGGTTGTTCAACTTCGGCTGGTTGGTCGGCTGCTTCTTTGATTTCCACGACTTCGACCGGCTGTGTTTTGACGGCGTTGGCCTTCTCGGGGGCCACGTTCTTCACCTTCTCAATGAACTCCAGTGCGATCGCACCGTGAGCGTTTGAGGGTGGCACAATCTTTACATAGCCGTTTTCGCTGACAGGTTTTCCGTCTTCGGCCTTGGCCGCTGTCAGTACCTGGCCCTTTGGGGCCTGTCCGACAGGAAAGTACTTGGTGTCGGCGCTGACGCGCAGGTTTACGTTGTCACCGGTGACGAGCCACGTGTTGGGCTTGTCGCCAACTTTGACGAAGTCGGCTGAGATCCAGCAAGGTGCGTCGGCCGGAAGCTGGACCGTAGCCCAGTCTTCTTTTTGCCCGACAACGGTAAGCTCATCGCCCTTCTTCATGACGAAGACCGGTGGGTGCGCGAGGCTTGCACCGGAGCGCAGACGAACCGATTCGCCACTGACTTTGGCGACGTAGGGTGTGAAGGTTTCCTGTGCAAACAGTGGCAGCGCGAAGCTGGCCAGCAGCAACAAGATGGAGAAAGGAAGTGCTTTCATGTCGTCCTCCGACGTTTGATTACAGGTGCGGGCGCGTACCGCGTGCAACGCGCGGCAAACGTCTGCGCCGAGTACCGCACCGGCGCAGGTGTCTTCGGCCCTATCGGACGGATTGCGGGTGAGCCTTCAGGAATTCCGGGATTGCGTTATCGGCCAAATGAAAACGGGCCGGGAGAACCCGGCCCGTTTGATCGTTCATTCGAACTACTTCGCGGCGCCCTTGGCTGCCGCACGAGACAGGCCGAAGATCGGCAAGTAGATACCAAGAACCACGACGAGCACGACTGCACCCAGCCCGATAATCAGGGCCGGCTCAATCAGAGAAGTAATCGCCTGCACCTGCGACGACACTTCGTCTTCGTAGTATTCCGTCACGTCG
Source organism: Planctomycetota bacterium (assembly GCA_020425695.1). Lineage (GTDB taxonomy): Bacteria > Planctomycetota > UBA8742 > UBA2392 > UBA2392 > JACKID01. The sequence continues at coordinate 2,477 of JAGQRE010000010.1, read as the reverse complement.
CTGAGCATGTCTGGCAGCGAACCGGAATCCTCACCGACTTTGACCATCTTCGTCATCAGGCCCGGGAAAATGCCGGACTCAGACAACGCCTGGAAAAGGCTGTAACCCTGAATCAGCTTCTGGCGAGCATCCAGCACGGCCTGCTCAAGTACGACGTTGCCGAGAGTCTTGCTGGTGATTTCGAGCGACTGGTCAAGCGTGATACCGTTCTTTACCAGCGTTGACAGCGTCATGGTGAAACGCGAGACGCCGGACTTCAGTACGAGCGGCCCGAACAGCGGCGCTTTTAGAATGATTCGATCCCAGTTGGCTGCACCCTGAGGCGTCTTTCGCCAGAATATGAAGGCTACGACACAACCGGCGATCGCCGGTAGGGTGATCCACCAGTAGTCGACAATCGCGTTCGAGATGAAGATCAGGACCTTCGTCAGGAACGGAAGCTCGGCGCCGAACTTCTCGAACAAGGTGGCGAACTGCGGCACCAGGAAAGTGAAGATGCCGGTCACGATCAAGATGAAGAAGCCGCCAACGAACTTCGGGTACGCAGTGGCGGACTTGATCTGGCTTTGCAGCTTGTGGCGTCGTTTGAAGAAGACACCGAGCTGCTCAAGGATGGTGTCAAGTGAACCGGAAACCTCACCGGCCTCAACCATGCTGCACATCAGCATGTTGAAGATATGCGGGTGTTTGCGGAAACCGTCTGAGAGTTTTGAGCCGGCCTCTACGTCAGTCATGACCGATTCAAGGGCGACCTTGAACATCGGGCTCTCAGACTCTGCGGCAATGGTTTCCAGCGAATCAAGTAGCGAAAGACCGGCGCGAAGCATCGTTGACATCTGGCGACAAAACGCTGCCAGGTCGGAGACTTTGACTTTCTTCTGAAAGAAGCCGCCTTGGGACTTCACAGTTCCCTGGGCTTCTGTCGGGGCAGCTCCGCCGCCTCCAAACCCGCCACCGCCGCCTCCGCCACCACCGCCGCCTTCGGACTTCACACCGATGACGGTGAGTCCAGAACGACGAAGTTCTGCCACCAGGTCACCTACCGATGGGGCATCCTTGACCTGGCTGATGGTGCGTCCAGACGCATCCCGTGCCGTGACTGTGTAGAGCGGCATAACCTGCCTCGCTGTTTAGGGTTCTGATCAAAGGCTAACAGAAGCCTCAAAGTAAGTACAGTCCGGCCCGTTACTGTTCCGACGCAAAGAGAGCCCAGTATGGGCTCTCTTTGCGTCGTAGATTTGCTTCAACCCGCGCTAGGCCATGGCTGCAGTGCCACCACCGCCGCCTCCACCAGCGCCGCCGCGCCGACCACCCTGGGTAAGCATGCGCTTCATCTGGTCGACGTTGGTGCTTCGGTTCAGGGCAATTTCGCGGCTGATTTCGCCGTGAGTGTACAGGTTGAACAGCCACTGATTCATGGTGATCATGCCTTCGCGGCTGCCGGTTTCGAGAATGGTGTACAATTGGTGAACTTCGCTTTCGCGCACCAGGTTTCTCGCGGCCGCCGTTACCTTCAGAATCTCCATGGCCAGTACGCGCCCGCCCTTTACCCGAGGCAGCAATTGCTGCGCGACAACACCCAGAAGCACGAACGATAGTTGGACGCGCGCCTGTTGTTGCTGATTGGTCGGGAAGACGTCAACAATACGGTTGATTGTCTGCACTGCGTCGGTCGTATGCAGCGTGGCGAATACCAAGTGGCCTGTTTCCGCCATGGTCATGGCGGCTTCGATGGTCTCAAGGTCGCGCATTTCGCCGATCAGGATGACGTCCGGGTCCTGGCGCAGAATGTGCCGCAAGGCCGGTGCAAACCCGCGCGTGTCGTCGCCAACCTGACGCTGGTTGATGATGCTGCGTTCATGGCGGTACAAGTACTCAATCGGGTCCTCAACCGTGATGATGTGGCACGAATCATTCTGGTTGATGTACTGAATCATGGCCGCCAGCGTGGTCGACTTGCCTGAGCCCGTCGGGCCGGTGACCAGAAGCAGCCCCTTGTCAGCCATGGCGAACTGCTTCGTAACCTGCGGCAGGCCAAGCTCATCAATGGTCGGGATCGTGCTGCGAATTACGCGGATGGCCAAGCCGATGCTACCGCGCTGCCAGTAAACGTTCAGTCGATAACGACCGGCGCCACGGCGCCCGAACGACAAGTCCAATTCGCGGTCTTCATCCAGCACAGCCATCTGCTTTTCGTCCAGCAATTCCATGGCGAGGCTGCGGGTGTCGGCCGGCATCAGTGGCTTAAAGCCTTCGATGGCGCGGAGTTGACCGTCGATACGAAGCACGGGCGGCACGCCGACTGTCAAATGCAGATCGGACACCTCGGCACGGCGGGTGAAAACTAGCAGGTCGTCGAGTCTGACTGCGCTTTGGCCGGACATAGAAGGCTTCTCACTGAATCGATGCGTGCACCGAGGGGGTGTTCGGCGCAAATGCTTTAATGGTCTTCGTAGAACAGACTGACGGCTTCCTCA
>JAGQRE010000109.1 GCA_020425695.1 Planctomycetota bacterium | reverse complement strand
ATGGTCGCTACATGTACCTGAGTGACCTGGAGTACGCCGACACACCGAAAGAACGTCCGTACTACCTGCCTTCCGACTTCAAGTATGCCGACTACCTGTTCAAGGCCCGTCGTGATCAGGCTCAGGGCGGCGGCGCGCTGAGCATCCGGGGCAAGGTTTACGCCAAGGGGCTGGGCGTACATGCGATCAGCAAGGTGACGTTTGACCTGAATCGCGGCTACAAGCGGTTCCTGTGTGACATCGGCGTTGACGACAGCGCTGGAGACCTCGCCAGCGTTGAATTCAAGGTCTACGCCGACGGCAAATTGGTGTTCGAGTCAGGCGTTCTGCGCCGGACGACTGATGTCAAAAACATTGACATCGACGTTCTGAACGTAAGCGAACTCGTGCTTGAGGTCACGGCCGCTGACAACGCAGACATTCAGGATCGCGCGAACTGGGCCAACGCCAAAGTCGTGCGCTAATTGCACACGTCCAATACTAAGCAGGGGCGTCCGTCTACGACGCCCCTGCGTGTTTTGGAAAGCTCACTTTCAGCGTGAGTTCAGCCCGATCTCTGCGACCACTTGCGACCATGCAAACCGATCCTGATTGAGTGAACTGAAATGCGCGATTCAAGAATCCCACTATTTGCCGGTCTCGTCGTTCTGCTGCTTGCAGGACTAGCAGTCGCATTGACTCTCTTCAATGGCGACACGCGTGACAACTCACCACGGGTTGCCCTGGACGATTCACCGTTCGACAATTCAAACAACCCGGACCCCGAGACACTGCCACGCCCCAATCGCAACCGCTTCGGCAACGAAGACACAACGAACCCGAAGCCGGACGAGAACTACCCGAATCCGGTGGCCAAACCTGTCGTGAAGTTGAAGGTAAAAACCACCGTGAGTGGGCTTGCCGTAAACTATGCAGACGACCCGGCCGAGAACATTACGTTGACCCTACTGTCCGAAGACGATGGTGAGATCAGCGGCCCGACAACCGTGACGGATGCCGACGGGTTGTTCCTGTTTGACCTGGAACTGAACGAGGGTGACCAGTACTTCGTGGCCTGCCTTCAGGAAGACAAGGCTATCACCGCCACCGGCGCGTTTACGATCAGCAAAGACAAGCCAGTCGAAGGGCTGAAGATTCAAATCTTCGACCCCGCTCGCGTGTATGGGATTGTGCTTAACGGCGACACCAACGAGCCGCTTGAAGGCGTCAATATCAAACTGGAAGGACGACAGGACGACCGCGCTTCGCGGCTCGGGCGTCTGCTTGGGCGAGTACAGCTTATCGTCAGTGGAAGTGACGGCCGCTTTGAAGTCGAAAGCATCGCGCCGGGCAAGTACCTGGTTCGCTCAGAGAAGTCCGGTTGGATGGCGCATCCGTTCAATCCCCTGACACGGGCAATGCAGGAAGTCGAACTTGCCGAGTTTGCCAATCTTGAGTTGCTACCGTTCATCCTCGTTCAGTCCGGGATGATCGAGGGCAAGGTACTGCGAAAGTCTGACAAGTCCCCCATCGCTGGCGCTACGGTTGACCTAGGTACTGTACTTGGTGGCAGCTACGATGTGGCGGTCACGGACGACGAGGGGAAGTTCCGCTTTGATACAGTCCCGCCGGGCATGGGTGGCAACAATGGCCCCGGTGCCGACGTGGGTGGTGTCGCCGTTAGGGCCACGGCACCGGGCTATGCCATCGCCAGCAAAGATCTGCGTATACGCAGCGGCCAGACGAGAACCGTTGATCTCCTGATGGACGATGGCTGCAGCATCAGTGGCATCGTCAGCAACCTTGAAGGCGCTCCCATTTCGGGTGCGCGCGTTTACTACAACGACAACGACTTTCTCCGTGGCGGTGAACTGGTGGCCGGGATTGCACTTCCGGAACGTACTGTCTCAACCACTACCGATGAATCCGGTCGCTACACACTTGGCGGGCTGCCCGCAGGCGACGTCACCGTCACGGCATCCGCCGACTCTTTCGCCAACAAAGACGAGAAGCGCTCGCTAACTCCCGGTACCCCTACCGAAGTCAACTTCACCCTGGAACCGGCAGGCTCGATAGCAGGAGTCGTCACCAATGAGCGTGGCGAGCCTGTTGAAGGCGTCCCGATTGCCGTGTTCGACGCAAGCGGTCCGCAGCAACTCAGCTTCATCATGAAGAGTTTCTTCGGTGAGGAACTACCGGATCGGGGCGAAAGTACGATGTTCCCGGCCAGCATCCGCACGGACGCTGAGGGACGTTATGAAGTCGTCGGGCTCAAACCTTCGAGTTACGTTCTGCTGGCCAACTCACGCGACTTCGAAAAGTACGTAAGTCCCGAGCTTGAAGTAAAACCCGGTAGCGTTTCTGAGCACAACTTCAGCCTTGCCGTCGGCGGCACGATCTTTGGTCGCGTGTACGATGCCGATGGCCAGCCAGAGTCCGGCGTCCCCGTAACCTGCGCCAGTCTGATGGGCAATGACTCGGTGCGCGTACGCACCGCCTACACGGATCGTAGCGGCAACTATGAACTCACAGGCCTCGCTCCCGGTACCTACAACGTCGTGCGCAACACGGGCGACTTCACGAAGCTGATCCTGCCCAACGCTGCTAATCAGGTGAACGTAAAGGCCGGTGAGCGTGTTGAGTTTGACATCTACTCACAAAAGCCCGGCACAGCGAGAATCTATGGGCGGGTCACACTTGATGGACAGCCCTACGCAGAGGAAAACCTTGTGCTGCTTGGCGGCGGGTTCAGCGGCTTTGCGGCGAACACCACCAAAACCGACGCAAGTGGAAACTATGAGTTCCGAAGCGTCACGCTTGGTACCTATCAGATTGCACAGTCCGGCGGACGTATGCCTAGCCTCGTTCGCAAGCGCGTTCGTGTTGATCGTGAAGGCGACATCGAAATCAACGTCGACTTTGTAACCGTCAAGATCACAGGACGAGTCGAGCTTGAGGGCGGCGGCATTCCCGAGGGTGGCGTCAGCGTGATTGCCAGTCCGGTCAGCCCGAACGGCGCTGACTCAGGCAACGACGATGAGAACGTGAACGACCTTGAGATGATGGTGTTCCGCGAAGTTCAGATGAAGAAAGAAGACGGTACGTTCGAGATTACGGGTCTGTCGCCCGGCTTCTACCGGCTGACTGCACGTAGCAAGAAGAACGGCATGGTTACCCGTCCCTACCTGAACCTCCGGGCAAGTGTCAACGGAATCGTGCTGTCACTGCCGCTCGATCCCGCCAAGTTGCACGGCGTTGTCAAAGGTCTGGATGAGGCAGAGAACAACACGCCGTTCGGCTTGATCGCGGCCATGACCATTGAAGATGAGAACGGCGCGCCAATTGCCCTCGGCGGATTCGACAACGGCGTCAACCTAACCGACACCAAAGAGTTCACAGTGCAGAACCTCTCGGAAGGGACGTTTACGGTTACGCTGAGTCTTACCGGCTACACGCCGATTACATACAAAAACGTGAAGCTAACGGCGGGGCAGACGACCGACCTGACATTTACGTTTGCGTCGTCTGGTAACGCCAAGGTCAAACTCCTTAACGAAGACATCAGCGTCGAGTCGGCGTTTGAGCTTCAATACGACATCGTCAACAGCAAAGGCGAGACGTTTAAGAAGCGCTTCACGTTTCTCGACTTCTTCGACCAGTCCGGCAACTCCAGCCAGAACACTGACGACAATTCGTTCGTCATCAAGGACCTGCCGCCGGAAACGTACACCATCACACTGACTCTGCCGGGCTTCAACCAAGCCGTAGAGACCTTCACTGTGGTGGCTGGTGAGACCGTCGACGTTGCCGTACAATTCGATAAGGAATAGCGGCACGCTCAGCCGCTTGTACCGCGCCCATCTGCGCGGCTAACGCGGTGTCGTATGCGCAAGCTTCTTCTGTTGGCTGTGGTGTTGGTTTCGGCAGTCGTTGTGACCGGGTGCGCATCCCAGACCCGGTCCGGAGACTCTATTGGCCGGACGCTACCGGCGGCCACCAACGGAAGCTCCAGAGCCTCGACCGACGATATCGAGTTGTCACTTGAGCAGATGCTGGAGAAGGACGACTTCAATCTAGCCCGGGCGTTGCTGCTGTTCAGTGAAGAATACTATCCCGAGTTTGCCGGAGTGAGCAACCACAACATAGACATTGATGCGCGGCTGAAACGCTTCGACACCTACACGACGCAGTTGCGGGACGCACTGCGGCGAGACAACTCCCCGCGTCAACGTGTTCGCACCCTGGTCGACTTCATTCACATCAAACTTGGGCTTCGCTTTGATGGCCGCGACCAGCGCGGTGAGAATCCCGACAACCTCTTTTTTGATCGCGTACTTCAGAACCGCTACGGCTACTGCGTCACGCTGTCGCTTGCCTACCTGGTCTTTGGACAGGGCGCGGGGCTGGATGTCACTGGCGTGCGCTTCCCCGGACATTTTGCGGTGCTGTACAAGGACACGGACACCAACGGCACGCCCTACGAGACGATTCTCGAGACCACGGATTTCGGCGATACACGCGACGAAGTCTACTACTGGTCCGAGTACCGGTTCTCCGCGACCAGCGTCGAGAACGGCGTATACCTGACGCCTATGACTGACAAGGAGATAGTCGGTACGCTCTACAACAACCTCGCGGGTATCACCTACGCCGGCGGAGACTCGAACCTCGCCATACAGCGCTATACTCGAGCTCTTGAACTGGCTCCAAACAACGCTGAAGCTCTATACAACAGGGCGATTGTCGAGAGCGGTATTGAGGAAGATCGGGACGCCCTAAAAGACCTGAACGAAGCCATACGTCTGGACCCGAATTTCACTTTGGCCTTCATCGCGCGCTCGGGACTTTTGTGGAGCGCAGGCGAGCGCGATGCGGCATTCGCGGACCTGGCTGAGGCAAAGCGCAAACGTCCTGAATGGCCACAGACATGGATGCTTGAGGGAATGTTTCAGTTTGAGCAAGGCGACCTTGACGCCGCGCGAACTTCGTTCAGCAGAGTTCTGGATCTTGATCCAGAGTACAGTTCCGCCCACCTCGCCTTGGCTGAACTTGAGTACAAGGCGGGCAACGATGCCGAAGCACGCAAGCATGAGGCCGCTGCAGGAGTCAACCAATGAGCCTTGACGCACCCGTCAGAGTCACTGGTCGTGAAGTCCTTGAGAGCGTGCTGGCAGATTCCGGCATGAACGTGGCACACACGAACCTCCGAGACGTTCGCACTCACGCTCCGCGGTTCTTTGAGCAACTTCGTCGAGGCGAGCCGAACATCGTCGTGATCGGGGCCGACCGTGTTGAGTCACTGGATGTCATGAGCCTGCGATGGATGTTCCCGGCCGGGATTACCCCGCTCGTACTTTGTCCGTCCAACCCACAAGAGTGCGCTGAACTTGCGGAAGCCGCCATATCCGCAGCCACATTGATACCGGGTCCCGTGTTCCTCTTGCTTGAAGACGCCGTCGGCGATGCTGAAGACATAGTTATCGCGCATGAGGCTCCTGAGCTGGAACTTGTTGAACCTGCACCAGGCGATCTGCTCGATGTTCCACAGGATGAAGGTGAGTTACGAATGCTGGATGCCCGCCTTCGGTCTGGCTTTAAAGGGCTAGAACCAGCAATACTTGATCCCTGCCCGGAAAATCTGGGCAAGCCCGAATGGTTGCTTGTGAGCTTTGGAAGCTCGACTGTCCCAGGTCGGCTTGCCGTCGAATCTGCACGGAACGAAGGCCAGCGGGTGAATCACCTGAGTCTGCGCCAGTTGTGGCCACTTCCCGAGAACGCCTTGATGCGCGCCGTCATGGGCATCAAGCACATCGTCGTGGCCGAGCGGAACCTCGGGCAGTACGCGACGGAAGTCCGGCGGTTCGCCCCTGACATCACGGTCATACCGGCCGGTGGAATCAGCCAGGTCACACCGGACGCGATTCTGGCGCGCCTCCAGCGCACTCCTCGGTGCTGCTGATGGCGGAGCCGCTTTACATCTACAACATTACGCTGATGCTGAACCGGGCGGCCGAGAAGCGGACATTCACGAGTAACAGTCACGCCTCCGCCGTTGTTGAAGTGCTTGAGTACATCTCGCAGACCCACGCGTGGGTGTTTGCGTACGTTGTGATGCCCGACCATATCCACATTCTTTTTGGTCGCCGCAACAAGCTGGATGATGTCGATAACTTCGCAGGGCGCATCAAGCGCATGATCAACAAGGCCTTTGTGCGACGCAATCTCGCCAAGCTTCGCTGGGTCGACGGCTGCACAAAGTACGACACCAAGTTGAATGAACTGCGCCGCACCCGCGACTACATTCTGGCGAATCCGGTTCGTGGGCGGTTGGTCGATCACCCGGAAGACTGGCCCTACGGCGGCACTCCCAACCCGCTGCCTGCCGGTGCCTAGTCTTTGCCGAGATACGGTTTGAAGACCATCAGGTAGCCCAGCGCGGCGATTGTCTTCCCGTCTTTAAGGTTGTTGGCCTTCAGCTGCACACGCAGATCACGAAACGTGAAAGGCTTGATGACAATCTCTTCGTCGTCATCGAGCTTCTGCACCCCTTTGGTCAGATCTGTGGCCACGAAAATGTGCATTTTCTCGTCCAGAATTCCCGGGCTCGGGTACATCGTGAACAGGTGCTCAAGCTTACCCGCCTTGTAGCCGGTCTCTTCTTCAAGTTCGCGCGCGGCACAGGTTAGCGGATCTTCTCCCGGATCAAGCGTGCCGGCTGGTATCTCCCACAATGCCCGCTTGGCCCCCACTCGCCATTGCTCAACAAGCAGCACGGTTTCTTTGTCGACCATCGGTATGACGCAAGCAGCGCCCGGATGCTCAATCACATCGCGCCCGACCGCCTTGCCTTCGCTGTTTTCGAGAGTCACATGCGTGACATTGAAGAGCTTGCCTTCGTATACCCGCTGTCGATTCAATTGAATCATGGCGTGGAAACCTTGATCTCTTTGTGCTTCAACGCAATCCGAAGGTTGGCTGACAGCCGCAGCTCACCATCAAGAAAGTCCTCACCACTGGGTGGCATCGACTCACCGGTGGAAGGAATGAACACATAAAGCTGGCGCTCGTCCCCCTTCTCGAGTTCGAACTTGTGCGCTGACTGCGCTACGCGCATCCGTCCGTTGGCGTCGGCCTCTGCGAGGTTGGCGACATCACTCAGCCACCTTGCGCTCCAGCTCTTGCCGTTGTCATCAGCCGCAGTCAGTGACTGCGCGTCAACGGACACGGTTTCGTCTCCATCGTTGCGAACGACAAGCAGATAGACACGCCCGAGCGAACTGATCGCCATATCCTTGCGCATGACTTCAGAAAGCTGCTCGCGATAGCTCGGTGCTTCATCGATGTCACGCAACGCTACGACAACGCCGGTCGTTTCGTCCTCGCCGAACAACATGCCGAACTTCTCACCGACAGAGCTGGTAGGAACATTGATCGGTTCAGGCTCAGTGCGACCGAATGGCTTGATGGTGAATATCACGTAGCCGAAGAATACGGCACCGGCCACGGCACTGAGCAGCACAAGCAGGTTCAGCGCCCATTGTGCCCGGCGCGCTTCCTTTGCGCTTTCGACGAAAGCTACTTCGGTGTCATTCGACTGCTCTTCTTCCATCGCCGGAGTTTAGCACCGACCCGTCCATTGTCTGCCAACAGAAAAGCCCGCCTTGCGGCGGGCTTTTCAGAAACGAATCCGCTTACTTGGCGCTGCGCAGTTGGTCGAGCAGGGTTGCAACTTCAGTCTGTACGTCGCGTGGCGCGCGAACAATCAACTGCCCCTTCACGATGGAAACGTTGGCAGTGTCGCCCCAGTCGGCGTCGATGCTGTCTTCAATCATTTCCACAACGTCGTCAGTAGTCGGATCGTCTTCTTCCGGAAATTCAATCATCGGCCCACGGGACTGGTCATCGGCTGGGCGCAAGCGCAACTCCGGCGCAGGGAAGTCTTGAATCTTGGCCGTAATGTCCCGAACGTCATACAGCTTGGTAACGGTCGAGAGCTTCGCCTTGTCTTCGGTTGTGATGTACAAAACGCCGTTCTTGTATGACTTGAACAGCCCGATCTGGTCGATCACGATGTTCAACGCGTTGCCGGCCTTCACATCGGCCAGTTCCAGCGTAATGACGCGATCATCCTCATCGACGTCTTCCAGCGCCTTCTTGTCAAACACGATGGTGATGCGCGCTCGTTTCGCGATGTCTTTCACGACTTCGGTAACGTCAGCCTCTTCATAGGCCAGAATGTCAATCGTCGTCGAGTCAAGCTGCGCTTCTATCTTGCGGTAGGTCGCCTCATCTTTCGCGTCTCCGGCAATCAGCGGAAACGCCATAACGGCGGCAAGTAACGCCAAACTGGCAAATCGAATCACACGGGTCATACGATGTTCTCCAAGGGGTTTGGAGACCGGGGATCGGCCTTCGCCGCCTGTACAAATGATACGAGCCGTAAACTGGGTTTTCAAATCCGCAATCCAACAGACTCGCTAAACGGCGATCCAGCGACGCAGCCTTCGCGGATACGTGCAGCGCTACTTGCTGCCACGAAGTTGATCCAGTAACGACGCAACTTCCTTGTGCACCGAACGGGAGGCGCGCACAACGAGTTGCCCTTTGATTTCCGTTACGCTGGCCGTGTCGCCCCAGTCGGCATCGATGCTGTCTTCAATAAGCTCTACGATGTCCTCAAGCTGGATGTCTTCATCTTGCTCGGGCCAATGCACGATCCCGCCTATGTCGTCACCTTCACCAACGAGTTTCAACTTTGGAGCTTCGAAGTCCTTGACGTTGGCCGTGATGTCGCGAACGTCATAGATCGTCGCCTCGACAGCTTCTTCCACGGTCTCGGCACCCATTACATACAGAAAGCCATACTTGTATTCCTTGGTAAGACCCAACTGATCCAGCACAAGGTTCAGAGCGTTCGAGGCCTTAATCTCGCTCAGTTCTAGCGTCACTTTGCGCTCGTCGCCACTGAGTCCCTCCAGAGCTGACTTGTCAAACAGGATGCTGACGCCTGCCTTCCTGGCGATGCTCTTCACCGCTTCTTTTACGTCTGTTTCGTCGAGTACCAGAGAGTCGATGGTCGTGCTGTCCAATTTGCTTTCAATCTTGCGGTACGCTGCTGTGTCGTCCGCAAACAGTGGGCTGCAGAACAGCAAGGCAAGCAGTCCGAGCATGGCGAGGTTCTTCATCTGCGTTTACTCCAAGGGGATTGGAGCGGGGCAGTAGAAGCATATGGCGCGAAACGTCGAATCACAAAAGGCATGTAAGTTCGCCTTCGCGCAACGACCGACGAGTCTACTTCTTTGCGGATACGGGAAGACTAAGCTTCGCCCAAATAGGCGGCTTTGACACGCGGGTCATCAAGCAACTCGGCCGATGTTCCTTCGATGCCGATTTCGCCACTCTCAATGACGTAGGCGCGGTGGCTGTGTTTCAGTGCAATCCGGGCGTTCTGTTCGACCAGCAGAATTGTCACGCCCTCTCTGTTGACCTGGTCCACGGTCTGGAAAATCGTCTGAACGATCAACGGTGCAAGACCCAAAGACGGCTCATCCAGCAAAAGCAACTTGGGTTGCGACATCAATGAGCGCGCAATCGCCAGCATCTGCTGTTCACCACCGCTTAGCGTACCGCCCTTCTGACGCCTGCGTTCATGCAACCGTGGGAAGATCTCAAACTTGTGTTTGAGGTCAGCTTCGATGTCGGACTTGTCAGTACGCGCATAGGCACCGATTCGCAGGTTTTCCTCGACGGACAGATTCGGGAAGATTCCCCGTCCCTCAGGGGCCATGACCAGCCCTTCTTTCACCAGCCCGTGCGTCGGCGCGCTGCCTATGTCCTTACCACGGTACTTCACGGCACCTGTTCGACTGCGCATTAGTCCGCAGACTGTCGCCAGTGTCGTCGTCTTACCCGCGCCATTAGCGCCGATCAGCGTTACAACTTCGCCCTCGTTGACGGACAACGAGATGTTCTTCAGCGCGTGGATTGCGCCGTAATACACGTTGATGTCGTTCAGCTCGAGGATCGGTTCAGCCATTGGCTAGTGCTAATCGCCTCCGAGATAGGCTTCGATGACTTTGGGATCGTTCTGGATCTCTCCGGGTGTGCCCAGTGCAATCGTCTTGCCGTAATCCAGAACCTGGATCTTTTCGCAGATACCCATCACCAGCTTCATGTCGTGTTCGATCACGAGCACCGTGACGTTGAGTTCATCCCGAATCTTTCGAATCAATGCGGAAAGCTCAGCCTTCTCGCCCGTGTTCATGCCGGCCGCGGGCTCATCAAGGCATATCAGCTTTGGTTCCGTAGCCAACGCACGGGCGATTTCGAGTTTACGTCGATGCCCGTAGGGAAGCTGCTTTGCCGGCAAACCTGCACGGTCTTCCAACCCCATGAACTCAAGCAACTCGTAGGCGCGGTCGCGCTGACGTTGCTCTTCGCGGAAGTGCCTCGGCGTGCGAAACAGTGAATCGAAGATCGTGAGTTTCGAGTGCTGATGTGCGCCTGTCATGGCGTTTTCAAGCACGCTCAATTCGTCAAACAGGCGAATGTTCTGGAACGTACGGGAAATGCCCATGCGCGCTACCTGCACGGGGTTCCGACCGTTGATCAGTTTCTCACGGAAATGCACGGTGCCCTCAGATGGCAGATAAACACCGGTCAGCATATTGAAGACGGTTGTTTTGCCCGCGCCGTTCGGGCCGATCAAGCCAAACAGTTCGCCTTCCTGAATGGACAGATTGAACGTGTCGACGGCGGTGAGCCCGCCGAAGCGAATCGTGAGGTCCGAAGTTTCAAGCAAGGCCGTCACTTGTCGCCTTTCTTGCCGGGCAACAGACGAGCCAACAGTTTCAGTGACAACTCCTTTTGCCCGAAGATCCCCTGCGGGCGGAAGATCATCAGCAGGATCAGCACCAGCGAGTACACCACCATACGAATGCCAGGCAGACCCAATCCGGACTCAACGTCGCGCAACGCTTCGGGCAATGCAGTAAGCACAATCGCCCCCACCACAGCGCCGGTCATGCTCCCCAGACCACCCAGCACGAGCATCACGACCACTTCAATTGATTTCATGAAGTTGAACGTTGCCGGACTGATTGTCTGTAAAAGATGCCCCAGCAATCCCCCCGCGACTCCGGCGAAAAATGCGCCGTAAATAAAGGCCATAACCTTCAGGCGCGAGGCAGGGATGCCCATTACCTCTGCGGCGAGTTCGTTTTCGCGAATGGCGATCAGGGCCCTGCCAAATGTGCTGCGTTGAAGGGTCCAACTCAGCATGATGACAAGCACGACGAAGCTGAAAATCCAGAATGTATTGCTGTACGGCGGCAAGCCGGGCAGCCCGTTGGCGCCACCGACCTTTTCGAAATTGGTGATCATGATGGTCACGATCTCGCCGAATCCCAGCGTGGCGATGGCCAGATAGTCGCCCTTCAGCCTAAGTGTCGGGATTCCTACGACGGCACCCGCCGCAGCAGCGACCAAACCACCCGCGAGAAGTGCAGGCACAAACCCCCATTCACTCGCGAACATCGGTTCAATGGCGACATACTTCGTCGCCGCCTCATCGAAGTACCGAAGCGTCGTTGTGAAGTAGGCTGAAACGTAGGCGCCAATCGCCATGAAGCCCGCGTGTCCGAGGCTGAACTGGCCGCAAAGACCGTTGATTACATTCAGGCTGACCGCAAGGATGATCGAAATTCCGCACAGATTGATGATCCGAACGACGTACTCGTCAACGAATGAATCCAGCAACCAGTTGGCACCGAAGGTGACGGCGATGGCAGCAACGAGAATGCCGAGCAGACGTGCCATCAGACCTTCTCCCGCCCGGATTTACCCAGCAAGCCGGACGGCTTCACCAGCAGGACCAGAATCAGAATGACAAACGCGACCGCTTCGCTGTAGGTCGTACTCCATGTACCGACGACAGACTCAGCGACACCCAACAGCAAGCCGCCCAAGGCCGCACCGGGGATGCTTCCGATGCCGCCCAACACTGCCGCCACAAAGGCCTTCAAGCCCATCAACAAGCCCATAAGCGGTGTAAGGCGCGGCTGGTCCATCGCGACCAGCACGCCCCCCACGGCCGCCATGGCGCTTCCCATTGCGAACGTAAGAGCGATCGTGCGGTCGACGTTGATGCCCATCAGGCGGGCCGTGCGCATATCGAAACTGCATGCGCGCATGGCTGCGCCGGGTTTGGTCTTTTGAACAAAGAGATGCAGCCCGGTCATCATGACAGCCGCGACCGCAATGATGACAATCTTCGTGTTCGCGAGCGCGACCGGCCCTAGATTGACGGACTCCTGCTCAACGAACTGCGGGAAGCCTTTGGGGTCTGCACCAAACAGCATCTGTCCGCCGTTTTGCAGCAGTAACGAAACGCCGATCGCTGTGATTAGCGCTGCCAATCGGCTGGAGTTGCGTAAAGGTCGATAGGCCAGTCTCTCAATCAGCATGCCTATCGCAGCACAGGCAGCCATTGAGCCGACAAACAAGCCGCCAATGACAAGAAGTGGGACCTTCGGCTTCTCGCTGCCTTCCGGCAGGTAGCCAAGCCATTTAGCCGGGTAGTAACTGAAGTACGCGCCAAGCATGTACACTTCGCCATGGGCAAAGTTGATCAGTTGCAGCACACCGTAGACCATGGTGTAACCCACGGCGATCAGTGCGTAGACGCTTCCCTTGGCAACCCCGTTGGCGACTTGCTGGAGGATCGCTTCGAAGGTCACACCGCTGTCCAGCAGTGGCAACACGTGGCGCTCCATGAAGGATGCCGGAACCAGCCGGTTCCGGCATCGTGATTATCACCGTGATGTCTACTCAACTTCACTTGGCGCAATCTGACGCACCGGCACAAAACGATCACCTTCAATCTTGAGCATGCTGATCGGCTTGCGCGCATTCCTATCTTTGTCGATGCTGAACTTGCCGGTAACGCCTTCAAAGTCGGTCAAAGCGCGCAAAGCGTCGGCGACCTTGGCGCGGTCAAATGCACCAGCCTTCTCAATTGCCGCCTTCGCTACGTAGACGACGTCGTAGCCCAGCGCGGCGAGGCTTGAGGGCGTTTCACCATACTTCTTCTTGTAGGCCGCCACAAAGTTCTGAACTTTTTCGGACTTGTCTTCCTGGCTGTAGTGGTTTCCGAAGTAGCTGCCGCTCAGGGCACCGCCTGCATTCTTGGTCAGGTTGGCGCTTTCCCAGCCGTCACCACCTAGCAAGGGCGTCTGGATGTCTTGTGAACGAAACTGCTTGGCAATCAGGGCAACGTCGTTGTAGTAGGCCGGCACAAAGATGATGTCTGCGCCCTTACCCTTGATGTTGCTGATCTGAGTGTTGAAGTCGCTTGTCCCCTTTTTGAAGGACTCCTCAGCGACAATCTCTCCGCCGAGCGCTGTAAACTTCGACTTGAAGAACTTGGCGAGTCCGGTGCTGTAGGCATCGTCCTGGTTGCTCAGGATGGCTGCCTTCTTGGCCTTCAGGTCCTTCGACGCAAACACAGCGCAGGCGCCGCCCTGGAAGTCGTCGAGGTAGCAGATACGGAAGATCATATCGCCCTGCTGCGTCACCGTCGGGTTCGTGCTTGAGGGCGAAATCATCGGAATGCCCTTCTCCTGAAAGATCGGCGCCGCATTCAGGCTGATCCCGGACGCAACGGCACCCATGGCCAGAAACACGCTGTCGCCCGAAGCCAGTTTCGTGGCAGCGTTACCACCCTGTTGGGGATCAGAGGCCGTGTCCTCGAAACGAAGATCGATCTTCTTGCCGTTGATACCGCCCGCGGCGTTGATTTCCTCCACGGCGAGATCGACGCCGTTCTTGGTGTCGCCGCCGAACGAAGCTATGTCGCCGGTCTTACTGACGAACACACCAAGGTAGACCGAGTCGTCGTCGTAGCCCGGGCCGATTTCTTCGTCCTTGCTCTTGCAGCCCGCGAGGCCAAGTGTGAGTACCGCGCCCAGTGCAATCAGTAGAGTCAATGCGTTTCGCATCGCT
>JAGQRE010000108.1 GCA_020425695.1 Planctomycetota bacterium | reverse complement strand
GCGCAGCATCTTTGACATGTCTGACGAGCGCGTACCTGAGCTTGAGCGCTACGTGCGCGAGAAGGCCAAACTGTCCAGCTCGCGAATCATCGGCAAACTCGCCGTCAATCCGGCTCGCATCTTCAGCCTGCGCGAGCTTCTGAGCCGTGCAAAACTCTGCCGCGAACGCCTTGAGGTGTTCACGGAGGCATTCTGGAACGCGCTTCTGGAAGGCAGAGAGACCGCCGACGTGAAAACCGAAAAGTCGAGCTGATTCACGCGTGAATCGTTAAAGTGCATGTGATTGTTGGAATGCCGGCTGGCAATTCCCTGTTCCGGAGTGGGTGTGTCGGACACAAAGACTGAGCGGAGGGCACTTTTCGAGCGCGAAGCGCTTCCGTTGATGAATGTGCTGTACGGTGGCGCACTGAAGCTGACGCGCAATTCGCGTGACGCCGAAGATCTGGTTCAGGACACGTATGTTCGGTCGTTTGAGCGGTTTCACCTGTTCAAGCCGGGCACCAACTTGAAGGCCTGGATGTTCAGGGTGATGACGAACCGTTTCATCAACCTGTACCGAAGGCGAAAGGCGCGCCCGGAAAATGCCAGCTACGACGAAGTGGGCGAGTTTGTTGGTGAAGACGACAAGACATTGCTTCACGACTTCCAGTCAAACGAAGCACTCAGCGGGCTGATGCAGAACCAGACGTTTCTGGACGGACTCGATGATCAGTTGAAGGAAGCACTTGAAGGGTTGGGCGAGGATTATCGTGAAGTCCTGATTATGAACGTCATTGGCGACATGCCGTACAAGGACATCGCGAAATCAATGGGCATCCCGGTTGGCACAGTGATGTCACGCCTTTCCCGCGCCAAGGCACTGCTGCGCGACAGAGTTGCCGAACTGGGACGCGAAGTGGTACCGGGTGCCGGGCAAAGTCAGCCGGAACAAACTTCAGAAGAAACTGTTGAAGCCAAGAGGTGAGCAACGATATGGCAGGTACCGCAAATCATTCACCTGAGATTCCGGAAGAACGCCGCTTTGTCTGGCGTAATCTGGATGCGTTCATCAGCGGTGAACTTAATGACGCTGATCGCGCGCGCATTGAAGCCTTCCTGTGCGAGTGCCCGTACACCAAAGAGTATGTAGAGACAGAACAGCAGTTCGCCGAGGCCGTGCGACGCTGTGTGAACGAAGCCCCAGTCGAGTGTCCCGAGGGTTTGCGCAGCCGCGTGCTGCTCGCATTGGACCGCTGCGACGCTGAAAACAACGAAGAAAGCGACGAAGAAAGCGACGAAGAAAGAGCTGCCGGCGGAGGCGCACCGGCACCGGGTAGCGTACTGCGCTTTCCCTGGCTGGGCGCGGTCATGATGGCGGCCGCTAGTGTTATGCTTGTTGTTGCGTTGGTTCTGCTTGGCAGCGACAGTTCGGACCCGGCGATACCTGACCTGCCAAACGGGCTTGCGCCGATGGTGGCACAGATCAGCATGGACTGCCCGAAAGACGGGAAGTGCCAGTACAACAAGGCATCTGAGGTTTATCGCGAATACTTCGCCGACGGGCCGACGCTGCCGCACGAGCTTGACGGCTCAATGATGAAAGTATCCCATTTCGAGTGCGTCGAATGGGAAGGCCAGCGCGTAATGTGCGCCGTGTACGACGCGCCTGACGGTGAGCGTTTCGGCTTGCTGGTCTTCTGCCGGGATTGCGTACGCGACGTCATCCCGGAGGGGATGCAGGCCGCGGAAGTCATGGTTGACGGAAGAATGGTCATCATGTGGCGTGAGGGTAAGTACTACCGCGCGCTGGTCGGCGAAGACCGGGTCGCGCTGAACAGGCACATGCGCGAACTGCGCAGCGAAGTGTAAGCGGCTGTACATAAACAACTTACGATGAAGCCTGCGCTGCTCTGCGCGGGCTTCGTCAATTTGTTTGCAAGTTTCTGCGTGAGATACGCCGCGTCATACGGACAACCTTCCGAAGTCACAAAGGCCCGGAGGATATGATGAAGAAGTTCCTGATTGCCGCTTTGCTCACCGCTCCAGCGATTGCCCTGTTTGGGTGCCAGCAGGATGCGTCGGTGCAAGGCGATATCGCAAGCCTGAAAAGCCAGGTTGCGTCTCTGGAAACTGAAAACGAGCGTATGCGTGCCGCACTGGATGCGCGTCCGGTATCAGAAAGTGGCGAGCCTGAGGATTTAGGTGCGCTGCTGACTCGTCTTGAACGTCAGGAGCGCGAGCTTGCTGACGCCAACGACCGACTGGCCAAGCTTGAAAAGACGCCCGTCGTCGTGAAGGCCGCTTCACCCGACGCCGCAGACAGTGAAGGCGAAGGCGACGAAGTAGTCGCGGATTTCTCGGACGCCGATTTTGAGAAGTTCAAAGCCATGCAAGAGAAGGAACGCGCCCTGCGTGACGCGGAACGCCAGAAGCAGCGCGAAGCGCAGATGGCGGAGATTGCCAAGATCGCTGAGGACAACGGGCTCGAGTTCGACCCGAAGGACCCGCGCGGCAGCATGATGAAAATCTGGAGCGACCCTGAGAAACGCGCCAAGGCCATGGAGGTCATGCGCAGCGAAATGACCAAGCGCCGTCTTGAGCCGCTGAACCTTGACGAGTACCAGACCAAGGAAGTGCTGCGGATCGAAGAAGGCACCCGCAACAAGATCAGCGAAGCCATGACCAACGCACGTGAGAACGGTGCGACGCAGGAAGAAATGCAGGCCGAGATCAAGCAGATTCAGGCTGACCAGGAAGCCGAGCTGGGCCAGATTCTCAGCACGGAACAGATGGAACAGTACAAGGAATCAGGCGCCGGGATGGGCGGCATGATTCCAGGCATGGGCGGCGGCATGATCCCAGGTATGGGCGGAATGATCCCTGGATTTGGCGGCGGAGGTCGCTAAGTAAAGCAGTCAAACGGTAGAGCAGACGGCGTCCGGTGCGGGGCGCCGTTTCTCTATTTGTGACTTGGCAGGGGCGCCGATCAAACGACGCAGTCGTTTGAAAGCGGAGTAGCTCGACGTCGTCGAGCGTAAGCGGAGCGGCCGGCACGCAGTACCGGTTATGGAAGCCGCCAGAAGTTGGCAGGGGCGCAGGGATTCGAACCCCGACTTCTCGGGTAACAACCGAGCGTGCTACCAATTGACACTACACCCCTGTAGGTCGGGCAAATACAAAAGCGCCCTGCGAGTCGCAGGGCGCTGGTGGTTTGTGTTTGAACAACAACCGACCTAAGCCGCTCCGCGACACCTTAAGGTACGATTGTTGTTATTTGTCCAAGCCATCTTGTTCACCTGCAAGAAGTCTACAACGTAGAGTTGACGTGTCAACCCCTAGCTTGAGAACCCTTCTACTGCCACGACAAGACCTTTGTCTGAGTCGTACTTCGCGCCAAGGCATGCGACGTAGAGTCTTCCGTCAGGGCCGAAAGCACAGTGCACCGGGCCCATCAGGTTGGTTGCGATGACTTCAATCTTGGCATCTTGATCGTCAGCCAGAGTCACCGTCGCCAGACGCCCAGAGTTCACGCTCTTCAGCGCCCAGTTGTTGTCTGTCACGACAAAACGATTGTCAGAGCCCGGTATCAGCGCGATACCCATCGGGTCGAGCAGTCCCGGTAGTTTCCACTGGTTTGCCGGCTTCCCGGTTTCCAGATCCCACTCAACCAGCAGCCCGTCGTCTTTCCCGCCGGTGCCGCTGTAGACTACCAGCAGGTTGCCGCGCCACGGCAGCGCCTGCATGGGCGAGTTGACGCTGATGCCGTTGTCGTCGGCCGAGAACGCGGTTTCCAGTTTGTTCTCTTTGACCTTGCCGCGTAACACCCATGACTTTGCGTCTGAACCCTGCCCGCAGACATAGAAGGTGTTGCCGTCCGGCATGAGGGTCATGCCGCTGAGGTTGCCTTCGCCTTTGTCGGCCGGGTCGTCGCTGGTTGGGCCGATCGGGTTTGTCCGGTTGATGATGACGTTGCGCGCCAGCCCTTGCGACGAAAGCTCCCACGTGACTACCGTTTCGTCACCGTCGCCTACACCGGCATCGGTGACCATCAAGTGGTCTGTATCTCGCCACGCCATGGTCAGCGGGCCAAGTTTGAAGGCCTTGGTGCCGTCCTCAAGCGTCTTCCAGTACTCGGTGTGCATGCCTTCGACGATGGTCTTCAGCGTGTCGCCCTCAACCATCACGATGCGCCCGTTGCCGCTGTCGCAGATTGTCAGGGCGCCATCGCCCGGGTGAAACGCGACAAAGCTCGGGTTCATCAGCCCGTCGGCTACGACTGTGGCGCGGTAGCCATCGACCAAGCCTACGTCCACTTCGCGCAAGTCCTTCGCGGCCGGTCGCGGTGCCGGTTTTGCCACGCAGCCGGCGACGAAAATCAGAGTCAGCAACGGAATCCAGGTGTGTCTCATCATAAGCCTCACATTGCAGTTAACGGCATGATGGAGTTGCTGCGCGACAATGCAAGGACAACACGCTCCTCGCACCAAGCTGTGCAGCAAAAAAAAAAGCCCCCGCAGTCGCGAGGGCTTACTGCGAAGTAAGTGTGTGTTAGCCCTCTTTCAAGGCCTTGATCATTTCTTCCACGGCTTTGCGACCATCGCCGAACAACATGTAGGTGTTATCAGCCTCAAACAGCGGGTTCTTCACCTTGGCAAACCCCGGGCTGAGTGAGCGCTTGATGACGAAGCAAGTTCGAGCTTCCCAGACATTCAGCACAGGCATGCCGTACAGCGGGCTGTCTTTCTTGTCTACGGCATCCGGGTTCACGACGTCGTTGGCGCCGATCACGATTACAGCATCGGTATTCTTGAACTCGTTGTTGATCTGGTCGAGTTCAAACAACTGCTCATAGGGAACGCTGGCTTCCGCCAACAGCACGTTCATGTGGCCCGGCATACGTCCGGCCACCGGGTGAATGGCGTAGCGCACCTGGCAACCGCGTTCTTCCATCAGGTCGCCAAGTTCGTGAACAAGGTGCTGCGCCTGAGATACGGCCATGCCGTAGCCGGGAACGATGATCAAGCTTTCGACGTCTTCGAGGATCATCGCTGCTTCTTCAGCGTCGGCAGCCTTCACGTTTGTGTATTCGTCCGCGCCGCCGCCCTTGCCGCCATCGGTTGGTTCAGCACCAAAGCCGCCGAACAGAACGTTTGCGAGGCTGCGGTTCATGGCTTTGCACATGATCTGCGTCAGGATCAGGCCGGCCGCGCCGACCAGTGAGCCCGAGACGATCAGAACCTGTGAGTTGATCGCGAAGCCGGCCATCGCCGCGCCGATACCGGAATAGCTGTTCAGCAGTGAAATCACGACGGGCATGTCGCCGCCGCCGATGGGGATCACGAGCATGACACCGAGGATCAGGGCCATGACAGTCACTGCGACCACAATGCCGGCACCCGGCAAGCCGCCGGTCGTAAACGTAACAAGGATGGTGCCGCCGAGTGAAAGCAGCAGCAGCGCGCCGTTCATGACGTGGCGCCCGGGCAACATGATTGGCGAACCGTTGACCTTGCCGCTGAGCTTGCCGAAGGCAATCAGTGAGCCGGTGAAGGTCACGCCACCGATCAGAATCGACAGCATGACGGCCAGCCCGTTTACGATGCTGGGGTCGGCGCCGCCCATGGACGCACTCATCAGGGGCGTACCGGGAACGTCGAGGTACATATAGGCGGCGAGTGCGACCAGCGCCGACGCCAGACCACCCGAGCCGTTGAACAACGCAACCATCTCCGGCATCTCTGTCATGCCTACCTTGATTGCGGAAACCAGCCCGATTGTGCCGCCGATGACGAGCCCGACGATAATCCAGACCGGGTTGATATGACCCATTTCGACGAACTGAGCGACCATCGCCAGCAGCATCGCGCCGCCGGCAAGTTGGTTACCCGAACGAGCGGTCTTTACCTTGCCCATGCGCATGATGCCGAGCATGAACAGCACGACCGAGACCAGATAGCCGGCGTTGGCCAGCAGGGTCGTGTTGGATACTTGATTGGCGTAAGCAGCAAACACAGGCGTGCCCTTTTGTCTTCGTTACTTCTTCTTGGAACCGAACATCTTCAGCATGCGTCCCGTCACCATGAAACCGCCGACCACGTTGATTGTCGCGAAGACCACAGCCAAAACACCGATTACCGTCGCGACTGCGTGGCCCCTGCCACTCGCCACTACCATCGCGCCGAGAATTGTGACGCCGGAAATCGCATTCGCACCCGACATCAGCGGCGTGTGCAGCGTCGGCGGAACCTTCGTGATCAACTGGTAACCCGCGACGCAGGCCAGAATGAAGGTGTAGAAACCGATCAGGACTTCTCCGGTCATGGTTATTTCTCCTCTTCCTTGGCCTCAGTTTTGGCCTCAGTTGCTTCAGAGGACTCTTCTGGCTTTTCTTCTTCCGCCGGCTTGGCTTCGGCCGGTTTTTCGTCTGCCTTGGCAGCGTCTTCAGCAGGCTTTTCTTCAGCCTTCGGTTCTTCTTTCGGCTCTTCTTTGGCGAGTGCGGGCAGACCCATCAACTCGCGGACCTTCGGGTGATGCACTTCGCCGGCGTGGCACACCATCGCGCCGTCGACGATCTCATCCGCGTAGTCCCACTTGAAGTTGCCTTCTTTGTCCAGCGAGTCGAACAAGATGTTCTGTACGTTCTTCGCGTACATGTCGGAGCTGTTCACGGCCACAGTGCTGGGCCAGTTCAGGTCACCGACAATCGTGACGCCTTCTTTGATGACGGTCTTGCCGGGCTCGGTCAGCTCGCAGTTGCCGCCGCGCTCGCTGGCCAGGTCGATGATCACGCTGCCTGGCTTCATCGACTTCACGTGGTCGGCCGTGATCGTGATCGGCGCTTTCTTGTACGGGATCAACGCGGTCGTGATGATTGCATCGGCGTTCTTGAACGCTTCCGCCAGCATGTCGGCCTGCGCCTTTTTGTACTCGTCGGTCTGCTCGGCCGCGTAGCCGCCGGTGCCCTGCTTGACCTCTACACCCTTGACTTCAAGGAATTTGCCGCCGAGCGACTCGGCCTGCTCTTTGGTTTCGGGGCGCGGGTCGGTTGCTTCAACAATGGCGCCAAGACGTTTGGCTGTTGCGATGGCTTGCAGGCCCGCAACGCCGACGCCGATGATTACGAAGCGCGATGGTTTGATCGTGCCCGCAGGCGTCATCATCATCGGCAGGATCTTGTGCAGGTGGTTTGCTGCGACCAGCACCGCCTTGTAACCGGCCAGACTGGCCTGGCTGGAGAGCGCGTCGTCTTTCTGCGCGCGGGTCGTGCGCGGAATGGAGTCCATCGAGAACATGCTGATCTTGCGGTCATTGAGCTTCTTGACCAACTCCAGATGCTCAAACGCCCACAGGAAGCTGATCAGCGATGAACCTTCTTTCATCGCGGCGATGTCGTCTTCCGTTGGGATGTTGATTTGCAGCGTAATGTCGGCTGCAGCGAGTCCCTTCTTGCGGTCGCCTTCAATCTCGGCGCCGGCTTCTTTGTATTGGTCGTCGCTGATGTGCGCGCCCGCACCGGCATCGGACTGGACGATGACTTTCAGCCCCTTGCCGACCATTTTCTTGATGGTGTCAGGCGTGGCCGCAACGCGGCGCTCGTCTTCGGGAGTTTCCTTGGGGATAAATACCGAAACCATGGATGCTCCAAGCTTTCGCGCAACGCGCGAAATACCACAAAACTCGTCGCTGGATCAAAAGCGTCTAACTTCTAGCAAGGGTGACCAGAATGACCAATGGGCTTTTTCACAGGCGACAAAAGTCAAAGGCGGTGGAGCGAGAGTGGTACGATTAGCCAAGGGGCCCTTCAATCTTTGACTTTCTACTTTGCCCCGGTCTTACTCGTCGTCGCCGTAAACCCGTTTCTTCCACTCGTCGCGGCGGGCGCGTTTCTCGGCCTTGGCTGACAACTGGTCTTCGTGCAGTTGCATGGCCTTGCGCACCAGCGGCTCGACTTCTGCGTGCTCGCCAAGCGCCATGAAGACTTCCGGCGGTAGCTGCTCGGGGCGGGCCTGCGGGTCGCCGCCGACGGACTCGATCCAGGCACTGGTCTGCCAGTTGTCTTCACCAAGGGCCAGCGCCAGCGCGTTTGAACTGGCCTTGCGCCGGTGCTGGAACATCACGTGTGCCAGACGCCGCAGTTTGTGATAGCGCTGCATGTCGGGGCGCTCGCTATGGGGGATGATCTCCAGCAGCGCGGATTCCACCTTCGGTTTCGGCCAGAACACCTTGGGCGCGACTTTGCGCTTCACCTCAGCACGCGCGAAACACCACAGCAGCAGCGACGGCAGCCCCCAGTGTTTCTTGCCGGGCTCGGCGGCCAGCTTCTCGGCGGCGTCTAGTTGCACCATCACCAGCATGCGCTCAAAGGGCAGCCCGGATTCCAGCGCTGCGATCAGCAACGACGTTGCCACCGAGTACGGCAGGTTCGCGACCAGTTTTAGGCGCCCGCAGCGTGGAGTCTTGCCGGGTACGTGCGAATGCACCTGCATGGCGTCTTTGGCGGGTGCCGCCATGCCTGTGCGGTCAGACATTTCGCGGGCCCAATCCAGCAGCGGAAACTCGCCGGTTTTCATGTACTCGTGCAGCGAGGCCTCAAGCTCGGTGTTCAGCCCGCGTCCGTTCTGGTTCAGCGCGTCGATCTTGACCTGTACGAGGTTGTCGACACCTGTCAGCACATCGCGCGAAAGCTCAAACATGCCGTTGTCAACTTCGACGCTGATGACCAAACCGGCCGCGTCGCACAGATATCCCGTAAGGGAACCAGCACCCGTGCCGATTTCGAGCACGCAATCGCCTTCGTCAATTTCGGCGTCGGCAACAATGGCTTTCAACAGATTGAAGTCAGCCAGAATGTTCTGGCCAAACTGCTTCTTCGGACGGATGCCATAGGCCTGCATCCGCAGCTTAATGTCTTTCAGTTTCAAAGGTTCCGGCATGAACAGCTTTTAGCCACGGAGAGCACGGAGCGCCACGGAGGGAGACTAGTGCTTGCGTTTGTGAGCCTCATCTCGTTGCGCATAGGCGGATGTGGCAGCAATGCAGAGCACAAGATTCGCGCAGCCGGCAAGCACTACACCGACGTGCGTGCTTTTCATCAATGCTCCGGCAACAAAACAGCACAGAGAAACAGTGCCGGTGAGGATTGCGTAGACGAGCAAAGAAGTTCGGTTGACCGGCCTCCGTTTCGGATCAGCGCGCACGGGAAGCAGTTTGTTGTACGACATATTAGTCACCTGAACTCAAGATACACGCCTACGCTGCAGGTGCTGCGACAACAACGCGAATGATTTGTAATCACTCGCGTTGTTCTCCGTGCCAATCCGTGTTCTCCGTGGCTAGCCGTTGTTTTCGCGTAGTTCTTTGAGCAGGCGGCGGGTTAGGACTCCGCACATCTTTTTGCGGTAGTCGGGTGCCATGGGTACGTTTAGTTTTGGCTGGGCCTGGGTTTGGACGTGGGTGGCGATCGTTTCGATCAGTTCGTCCGTGAGCGGCTGGCCGATCACTTCCGGCATGTCCTTGGTTGGGTCTACCAGCAGGTAGTGATTGGGGTCTTTGCGGACGTCTTCTTTGGCGTAGTCGAACAGCACCGGTGTGGTGTCCACGGCGCCGAGCCCGACGCGCAGCTTCGATACCTTGTCGCCGTCGAGGTCCAGCGCGATGCCGACGCCGACGACACTGAAGTCGATGCTCTGGCGCGGGGCGAGTTTCTTCCAGCCGCTGCGGACGTTCAACGCCCACTCCGGCAGCGTGACCTTCACGAGAATCTCACCCGGTTTGCGCTCGAAACGCTCAATGCCGTCGCCGTAGTAGAAGTCATTCAGCT
Source organism: Planctomycetota bacterium (assembly GCA_020425695.1). Lineage (GTDB taxonomy): Bacteria > Planctomycetota > UBA8742 > UBA2392 > UBA2392 > JACKID01. Next base: position 4,188 of record JAGQRE010000108.1, on the reverse strand, counting down.
TAATGGTGCGTTTGCCGTCGGGGCCGTGGAAAGACGCTTCTGCGCCCAGCGCGATCAGCATCGGGGCTAGGTCGCTTGAATGTGTCGCGACGCAGACCTTGTCATTCAGCACGCTTTTGCCGTCCACATTGATGCGCGGCACGACGTGACAGCGGTCGCCGTCGGCCTTGAGGCAGTAACCGAGCGAGTTGCGCCAGAAATAGCTCTGGTTGAAGAAGTGGCAGCGGTTGTCGAGCATCAGGTTGCCGCCCAGCGTGCCGCTTTCACGCAGCAGAGGCGACGCGATGTGCGCCGCGGCCTCGCGAACGCCAGCGGGCACGTCGGTGTTGTGCTCAAGCTCGGTCAGCGTCACGCCCGCGCCGATGGAAATGGGGTCTGACCCCTTTGCAGTTTGGGGTCTGACCCCTTTTCCATCACCAGCGCCCGCACCAATAAACTTCAACTCGTCAATATGCTGAAGGCTGATGACGTGCTTGCGCGCATTTAAACCGCACTTGTAGTTCGGCAGCAGGTCGGTACCGCCGGAGATGTAATCCACGTCGTCGCCAAGCTGTTTAGCCAGCGCAACAGCGTCGCCCACAGTGGTCGGTTGGTGAAGCTCAAACTTAGGTAGCAACATCGTCATGGCTTGTCTCTTTCACACTGCTTCTGGACTGGTTCTAACTGCTTTACGCGAAGAAGCGAAGAACTGCGCGAAGATCGCGAAGAAATCCGTCTACGACTATGTGTCCGTCCCCACTAAATCCCAATTGCCTTCGCCGTCTTCCTCACCGTAGCAAATCAGCCAGTTGAGTGCCTTGTGGCGTTCCATGATGACGCCGTAGTCCCAGGCGTCGGGTGTGTCTCTGCCGCCCAGTTGCTCGTTTCTGGCCGCCCAATGCACGCGATAGATCAGATCGGACTCATCGAGGATCTGATCAACTGGTCGAAGTGTAGCCGAACTGACGAACTCCAACGTCGGGTCCCCCAGTTGCGGAACACGATCAAGCACAACCCGTGAAGCTTGAGATTCGAGCATCATTCCCATTTCCAACGGAGAGCCCAGTGCCCACAGCAATGGTATGGCTGCTTCAATCTGCCAGCTCATGTGAACTCGCGTTTGTTCGTCCGGGTCGTCGTCGGCCAAGAACTCAGTCTCGCGCACACTGAGATGCTCCCAAAACGACTCGCCACGGGCCCAATCCATCATCTGTTCGTCGTCGACTTCGCCTGAAGACTTGGCGGAAACCACGACAAGGCAAAGAATCCGCTGTGCTACCTCCGACGGCTTGCGCAACTTGACTTCTGAAGCTGTTTCAATCAGCGGTAGGCTTGGCAGGACATCTCCTCCAGCCGCGCGAATGAGTTCCTCGCTGCGGCTGGCCCGTCGATTCTCTTCGCCTCTGGCGGGATCCGTTCGCCATTCGGGTAACTTGCTCATCGGACGTAGTTCTTCGCGTGCTTCGCCTGTTCTTCGCTACTTCGCGTATGCTTTTGTCTTGGCTCATTGCTCCCGCAGTCTAGTCGCATCTACTGACTCCAAGGGGCACTGTCCACCCAGTCCGCCCAGCCGCTGAAGTCAGGGAGCAGCTTGTGTGCGAGTTCTTCGGCACTCGATATGGACTCCAACATCCACTCCTGCAAGTCTTCGGGTAGGTCGGACGACTCGGCACCCTCGAAGAGTATCACGCATTCCTCTTCACTCGGCGCGATGAGGATAAATGTGTCGGTGCAGCCCAACCGGTACATGAAGTCGACAAGCGTTTCCGAGAACCCTCTGAGCGCAAACATAAACGAACCGCGCTCTGATTCGTCCTGCCCGAGAAACAACTCAAACTCAAGACCGTCTGACAGGGTCACCGACATGCAGCCAAACTGATCGGCTTCAGTATGTTGTGTCGAATCGATGACCGCTCTGGCGGCCGCTGCGTTGTAGGGCGACGGCTCTCCATTCTTGAACTTCATCAGGTGTACGTCGAAGCTCATGAGGGTTCTACCTGCTAACTGTTCGCTTCTTCCCGGGCCTTCTTTTCAATGGCTTTGAGAATCTTGTCTGGGGTCATGGGTACTTCGAACATGCGGACGCCTACGGCATCGTAGATCGCGTTGCCTATGGCCGGGATCACGGGCGCCAGTGCGCCTTCGCCGCATTCCTTGGCGCCGAAGGGGCCTTCCGGGTCGTGTGATTCGACGATGATCGCTTCGATGTCGGGTGAATCAAACGGCGTTGGAATCTTGTAATCAAGGAAGTTGCTGTTCAGCAGTTGCCCGTTGCGGTAGCGCAGCCCCTCCGTCAGCGCCTGGCCGAGCCCCATGTGTACGCTGCCTTCGATCTGGCCTTCGACACTCAGCGGGTTCAGCGCCTTGCCGCAATCGTGCGCGGCCCAGACCTTCAGCGGCTGCACGAAACCGGTTTCCGGGTCGACCTTCACTTCGGCAATGAACGCGCTGAAACTGTAGCTCGGCGACAAGCCCGCGTTGCTGCCTTTGAACGTGCTACCCAGTGGCGGGCTCTGGTAGCTGCCTGACGCGATCAGCGCGCCGATGTCGGCCTGCGCCTCGTGCAGTGCTTCCATGAAACCGACTTTGACGTCAGGCTTTGTGCGGCAGACGACTTCTTCATTGAGAAAGTCAAAGTACTCGCCCCGTTGACCTGTCAAGCGTGCAGCGGCAGCCATGAGTTGGTGCCGAACTTCTTCAGCGGCCGCGCGGGCGGCGTTGCCGGCCATGAACGTGACGCGGCTGCTGTAGCTGCCCAGGTCGATCGGCGCGGTGTCTGTTGTGGTGGACTTCACGTGAATGCGCCCCATGTTCACGCCGAGCACTTCGGCAACGCACTGGGCGAGCATGGTGTCACTGCCCTGTCCGATGTCGGCCGCAAGGCTGTGCACCGTGATGCCGCCATCCATGTCGATCTTCAGGTGGACGGTGCTTTGCGGCAGCTTGTTCCAATGAATCGGCAACGCGCTGCCGCTGATGTACCACGCGCAACCGACGCCGATGCCGTGGCCGTAGGGCAGCTTGCCATACTTGTTTTTCCAGTCGCTGCGCTTCATGGCCTCGGCGAGTCCTTCACGGATGCCGTTGCTGGTGATGCGGAACTTGTGAAACGGCGTCAGCGTGTTGGATTCAAGGAAGTTGCGCAAACGCAGCTCACACGGGTCGATACCCAACTCCACGGCCGCCATGTCCACCAGCGTTTCGGTGCAGTAGCGCGGGTTCACGCTGCCGTGGCCGCGCATGGCGCCTGACGGAATGCGGTTGCTGTAAACGCGCTTGCCGTGATAGCGGAAGGCCGGGATGCGGTAGGGGCCATTGCTGAGCACGCCGTTGTAGTAGGCGCTGACAACACCGAAGCTGCCGTATGCGCCGCCGTCGATGATCACGTCACTGTCCAGTGCCAGCAGCTTGCCTTCTTTGTCGAAGGCCATGGCGACTTTGCTTTCCGTCGGGTGACGCCCGCGACCGGTGAGGAACGTTTCCTCACGGTCCATAGTCACTTTGACCGGGCGGCGTGTTTTTTTGCTGAGGAGTGCCACGATCATTTCGTGCTGGAACGGGTCGGATTTGCCACCGAAGCCGCCGCCGACCATGGTGCGGATTACCTGAATCTGGTGCATCGGCAGTTGCAAAACTTTCGCGAGCGCGCGGTGCGTGTAGTGGGGGACCTGCTGCGGCGTGTAGAGTTGCAGGCGGTCATCGGCGTCCCAGTGTGCGAGCACGCTGTGCGGCTCGGTAAACCCGTGACTGATGCCTTCAAACTTGAACTGGGCTGACGGCATGGAAGCCGCAGCCTTGAATGCATCTTCAACGTTGCCGAATTCCTGATCGACGGCCTTGTGGATGTTCGTGGCCGGGTGCTTTTTGTCGACCTTGTCATGAAGCTGAAGCTCAGGGTCCACGTCCTTGAGGCTGTCGCGTGGTTTCAGGAACTCCTGCAGCGGTTCGTACTTCACGTCGATCAACCAGATGGCTTCGGCCGCGATTTCTTCGGTGTCGGCTGCGACAGCGGCAACAGGTTCACCGTTGTAGATGACTTTCTCGCGAGCCATGGCCGACTCGTCCTGGCTGACTGGCAGCACGCCGAAGCGGTTTTCGGCGTCTTCACCGGTGACGACCGCGCGCACACCGGGCAGCGCCAGTGCCTTTGACGTGTCAATACTAATGATTTTCGCGTGGGGCTGGGTGGCGTGCAGAATTCGGCAGTGC
>JAGQRE010000107.1 GCA_020425695.1 Planctomycetota bacterium | reverse complement strand
TGAAAAGCTGAATCAACTCAGCGGAGATCGGGATCGTTGTCGTCATGGCTGGACCCTCCGTTCTGAGGGGGACGACATTGTCCCTCAGAACCGTACACCGTGAAATATACTGAGTCAAACGATTCATGTCATAATGTTTGATTTCTTGCGCTGGTCGCCGCGCCAAGCCGCCCTAGACTGGTGTGATGTACGTGATCGACGGCTACAACCTGCTGCATGCCCTGAAGAAGGCGCCCGACGGGCTGCCGAAGGACTTCGCACGAGCGCGGGCACGTGTTCTGGCGCTTTTGTCCGAGTTCGCGCGCCGCGAAAGCACCAAGGTGCGGGTCTTCTTTGACGGCTCGCCGGGCAAACTGGCCAGCGGCGATACTTCGTACCCCGGCGTCAAAGTGGTGTTCTGCGGCCCCGGGCGCGAAAGCGCTGACCACGCCGTGCGCGACTACATCGAGAACGCGATGGAGCCGTACAAGATCAAGGTCGTGAGCAGCGACATCGAAGTGGTGAAGGCTTGCCGCCTGAACGGCGCCAAGGTGATCTCAAGCCAGGTAATGGCAGCGATGCTGGGTGCGATGACGCCGCAGGCGGGGCCGACAGCGCGCCCTGAGAAGCCGGCACGCGGCATGATCGGCGACCTGGAACGCGAGATGCTTGACGAAATCGGCGACTTCGAAGAGTTCCAGCGACGAGTAGAAGGCGGGGAGTAGCGCGATAGAGCCCCGTGCGAAAGCGCGGGGGATCGGCGAAGCCGATGAACGAAAAACCCGACACGTCTCGGTTCGCCGCCTTGCGGCGTCCCCGGCCTTCCGGCCGGGGCTCTAATAATCATTAATCCGGAAGCGATTATAAGAAGTACCCAGACACACCACGAGCCAGACCAGCCCGACAATCACGTGCTTCCACGGAAAGACATTCACACTCAGTACGGCCGCCGTGGCTGACTCACGCAGCCACACAAAACTCGGGAAGATGAACTTCACGATCTCGGCCATCTCTTTGATTGCGGGAATGTCATTCAGGAACGGCAGGCTGCCGCTGTCGCCGAGCCAGCCGATCGCCGAGTCAATAATCACGTAGTAGACCAGGCCCAGAATCGCGCTCATGAGCGTGCTGCGCGTCCACAACCCAACCCACGCGATCAGCGCGTACAACAACGCCAGACTGAACAGTGTCATCGGCAGCGCGCCGAAAAACGCCCAGTGCCACACGCCGGTCTTTACCCCCACGCCGATGAATATCAGCAGGTAGGCGATCAGCAGCACTGTCGAATACAGCAGCAGCCCTCCCAGATACTTCCCGAAGTAGATATGCCAGCGCCGCACCGGTTTACTCAGCACAAGGTCAACACTGCCCGACTCGATCATGTTCGGGATGTAGCCCGCACACACAAATATGTAGAGAATCAGACTGACGCTGAACAGGAATGTCGCAGAGTCCGCCAGCCACCATTCGACGCCCTTCTGCAGCTTCGAAATATCCGCCGTTCGCATTTCTGTCAGGCGGGACACTTCTTCGCGTATATATTTACGCAGCTCAAACAAATCACGGCTCGACTTGTCGCGTTGCCGCTCAAGCTCGCGGTATTCCTCCATCATGGACTTGAGCTTGGGGTTGTCCGGCTCGTTGCGCTGCAGCAGCTTGATCTCGAAATCAAGGTCCTGCATGCAGTCGAGCATCTCGTTCAGCTTCTCGCTGCGGTCCGATATCTCGTCGTCGTAGCCCATCTCCTTGCGCAAGGCCTTGGCGTATACGCCGTTCCATTGGCCTTCCATGCCGTTCTGCGCGGTCTCTTTCATGAAGACCGTGCCGAGGAACTTGCTACCGTCCGGCGCTTCGCGCACTTCCAGGATGAACACGACAATTGGCACGTAGATCGCCACGACGGCAATCAGCAGGATCATTACCCACTGATGTTTGCTCTGGCGCCAGGTGTCGTGAATGATCGCCATGAGCGCGCTCATTGTTGACCTCCGACTCCGGCGTGCTGCCCGTCGTCCATGACGCGCAGGAAGGCCTCTTCAAGGCTCGCGTGGAAGTGCTCGACTTCATAAATGGGAATGCCTGCGTCGCGCAGCGAATCAATCAGCCCGGGGATTTCGTCACGTGATTCAACGTCGATGTCGAGCCCGTAGTCGCGTCGTGTTGCGTTCTCGAAGCCGCGCGGCAGCGTGTCGGGCAACTCGCCCGTCCGGAACCGCAACTGCATGCGCCCGTCGCGAATCGACATTTCCTCGGTGATGTCCTTCACCGGCCCTGAGCGCAGCATGCGCCCGCGATACATGATGCCGACGGAATCACACACGGCCTCAACCTCGGCCAGCAGGTGCGAGTTGATGAACAGCGCGACACCCTCTTTGGCCAGCCCGGCGATGACGTCGCGAATTTCGTGTCGCCCCTGCGGGTCCACGCCGTCGGTCGGTTCGTCCAGGATGATCAGGCGCGGCTCACCCAGCATGGCCTGCGCCAGCCCGACGCGCTGCTTCATGCCTTTGCTGTACTTGGTGATCTTCTTGTCGCACCAGTCGGTCATGCCGACGATCTTGAGTTTGCGGTCAACGTCTTCTTTGAGGGCTTTGCCTGAAAGCCCCATCAGCTTGCCGAAGTACTCACAGACGCCGCGCCCGGTTAGATAGCGCGGGAACTGCGTGCCCTCAGGCAGATAGCCGACGTGCTGCCGCGCAGCCGGGTTGCGGCTGTCGATGCCCAGAATGCGCGCGCGCCCGCTGGTGGGCTTGCAGATGTTGAGGACGGTTTTGACGAACGTTGATTTGCCGGCCCCGTTGCTGCCAAGCAGCCCGAAGACGTGCCCGGGCTCAACTTTCAGGTCAAGGGGCTCAAGAGCCCGCACGCGCCCACGCAGGCTGCGGTAGACTTTCGAAAGCCCTTCTGTCTCAAGCGCGTATTCCGTCATGGGGCACCATTGTGGCCGGAAGCCCGACAGAAACAAAGACCCGAAACCGAAGGCAAATTTAATCCTGTCACCGCAACGATCAAGAGCCCGGTGGCATGCGCATCCTGCGCATGGGTGCCACACGCTTCCAGCGTTTGGGTCCAGCGGCTTGAAGCCGCTGGGACTCATCGCCTGGAAGGCGATGCCACTGTCATCAGTCGTGCCGGAGGGCTTTTACTGGGTCGATACGGGCGGCTCTTCGGGCTGGGGTTCTGGCGGCCAGTACGGCTATCCTGGCCGCCAGATTGTGCTGTCGTCGCATCAGCCTTTGCGCGGGTCGCGCGGAACAGGGCGACCGGGGAGTGGTTCAGCAGCCGGATTCTCTGGTCCAAAATAGGCGGCTTTGGTTCGGCCGATCTGAGCAATCAAGTCCAACCATGCCGGCGCGGCCTCGCCAATTCCGACACAGTAGAGTCGGCAGCGGCGTTGCATGTTCATGCGGCGCAACTCGGAGGAAAAACGCAGGCGGTAGAGGGCACCCGTCTGCGCATCCCATTCCGCCGGCGTGATACCAGCCCGCGGGTGCATGGCATTGGCGTAGGGACCGTTGTCGTCAACACGGCGATCTTTGATGAGCTTGACCCAAACACGTTGGGCCTCGCAGCCCTCTCAGCCAGGGATCCTGCGTTTGACAATCTCACCGGTCTCCGGGTCGCGTTCTTCGACCTCGCGCTCTGGTCTGGGCTCCCGCGCTGGAACATCCAGCCAGTACCCTTCACCCGGCTGCTTGGTGGCGTGGCTCTCCGAGTAGACAATTGAGCCCAGTGGCGCCTTGCCACTGAATCCGTCACGGTTTGGCACGCCATCGGAAAGCAGCACAATTGAATCTGCGCCGCCAAGAATGAACTTCAGGTCGTAGTGCTCAACGGCTTCATCAACGACAGCACGCGGCCCCATCCGATAAGCGGCGAGAAAAGCCTGATAGTAGTTGGTTTCCCCCATCAACACGCCGTGCGGGCGCGTACTTGCCTGCTCAGCCGAGGGCTCTGTTGGCTTCACGGCATCGATGCTCGCGTAGATTCGTGACAGCGAATTCCGCTTGAGCTCGACAAAAGTCGGTGTAGCGCCCAACACCTGTACATCCGACCCGAACAAAACGACTGAAACTTTGGTGTTGGCCGGCAGGCGCGCCAGCGTCCATTTCAAATGCTCGCGCGCTGCGTCAAAACGATTGGAGACCTTACTCCAGTCAATCTCGTACAGTTTATCGTCCCCGCGATCGCCGGTCGTTGGCGCCCTTACGGCATCTTTCTCTTCATCACTGAGCGGGTTCAGCATTGAATCGGAGGCGTCGATCAGGAAGACAATCCGTTCGCCTTCGATCTCCATGCCCATGAATTTGGCAAACGTCTTCCCGGTGTTCGATTGCGGGTCTTTGCCGGTAAGAAACAACTGCTGCCACATCATTCGCCAGGGGTACGCATCCTGGGTGTCGAAACAGTGTTGCAGTGCCAGCGCAATTTCGCGTCGTGTGCGCGAATGCAGCTTCTTGTCTTCAAGGTAGTCGGAAATTTTATCGAACAGCTTGCGCCACTTGCCCTTGAGCTCCTGCCCGGGACTGAACTTGGGTTTGAAGGCTCGTGCCGCGGCCCAGACTGCCGTTTCCAGCATCACACAATCTTCCGCACTATCCTTGTACTTCTCGTTCAGCATGATCTCGAGCACGCGCTGCATCGAGTCATCGTCGGACTCAGACAGCGCTTCCAGAATCCCTACACGAGTTGCAGCAGGACAATCATCGTCACCAAGGATCTCGTACAATTCGAGATTGACCTGCGAATCATGCTGCTGGGCGAGAACCCCGGCAAAACAGTGGATTGCCCACGCGTGTTCAGGGTTGCAGCGGTTCCGCTTAATGAACTTCCTCAGCAACTCGGTATCAGACTCTGAAGCCTGCAGTTGCCGGCCGCCAACTCCAGAAAAGCGCATGCGCAGTTGTGTTGCCACAATGTAGCGCAAGCTGGCTACGCAGTACTCCGGTGGTTTTTCGTACAGCTCAAGCAACTTCGGAACAACGTCTTCGCCCTCGCAGAGGGCCAGCGACTCAACCACCTCGGCGTTCCAGCGAAGTGACGTTGATTCTTCGATCCGCTCGACATTCTCGCGGGCCAGCTTGCCTGGATCCGGCCTCTGGCGTTTCTCCTGCGCCGAAACCAGCGTCAGCGCCAGGCAAAGTAACGCGCCTGTCGTGACGAAAACGGGGAGGTACTTCATGGATGTGCCTTTCTGACTGGTGTGTGAATCCCGGGAGCTGCATGTTTCGATGCCGATGCTCTGGATTGACTGGGTGGCAGAACGCCACGCGTCAGCCGAAGCAACGTCGGGAACTACCCTACTCGGACATCGCCGGTCTTCCCAGAAGCGCACAAGGCATCCGGTACACTGGCATCGCCTATCCGCACAAACCGTAGCATTCATTGTCAATGCAGAAAGGACGCCGCAGGCAAACAGCTGCTTTGAAGCAGGCTGTCACGCATGCCTGTAGGGTAATCCCGACTAATCGTGCCGGAGGGCCTTTACCGGGTCGATCCGGGCGGCTCTTCGGGCGGGTACTATGGCGGCCAGCACGGCCGTTACGGCGCCCATGGTGGGGCCTGCTACTGCCAGCCATGCGGGTACTACGAAGACGTTGCCTTTGTAGGGTATCGCGGCTTTCTCGGCGATCATGCTGCTGGCGATTACGTCACCGGGCAGCATCAGCAACAGCGCGATACCCAACCCCAGCAACCCGCCGATCAACCCGATCATGGCGCTTTCAGTCAGGAAGATCGACATCACCTGCCCGTTGGTTGCGCCGACGGCCTTGTAGATGCCGATCTCGCGGGTGCGTTCAAGTACGCTGGTGATCATGGTGTTCACGATGCCGAGTGTACTCACAATCAGCGCAATTCCGGTCAGGAAGGCAATGATCACCGTAATCACTGTCAGCATGGTCTCGACCTGCTTCAGTACGCTGGCGACGCTGAAGGCTGTGTAGCCCATGTCGCGAAGCTTCTGTTCAACGGCCGGGGCGTTCTCGGGGTCGTCCACCAACACCAGTGCTCGCGGGTAGCCAAGCTCTACGTTCACAGCGCTGCTCAGGAACAAGGCCTTGGCTGTCTCCTGCGGCAGAAACACGTCGGCCTGCACGCTGTTGCCGTCTTCGATTACGTTAAAAGTGTCGCCCGGTTCGGCTTCGCGCAGGACGCCGACAATCGTGTAGGTCGCTTCGACGTCTTTGCGGGCCTGGGTCAGTACGCCCATCTGCTCCATCAACTTCGGCAGCAGGACCTGCATGGCCTTCTTTTCTTCCTCATCAAGGCTGGCCGCGAACTGCTGAAGCTGCGGCGGTGCGGACTGCATCGGGTCATCGTTACCGTTGACGATGTTCTTGAGCGTGATCTCTTTGCCCAACACCTGCTCATAGTCGCTGTCGTTCAGCAGCCCCCATTTGTAAAGCAGATACTCGTGCAGGACGACTTCTTTGGCGTCGGGCGCGCTGAAGTAGCTGCCGGCAATAATGCGCGGCTTGTAGCGTTCGCGGCTGACGTCTACGCCGAACGTCAGCTTGGCCGGGTCATGAAACTCGCCCGTCGTGATCTCATAGCGCTCGATGACAACGGGCGTGATGCTTTCGACGTGCTCAAGTTTGCTGAGTTTCTCGATCGTTGTGTCGTCGATTTCGTTCAGGCGGCGGCCGGCCACCTGCCTGATCTGGCGACGGTTCACGGCCGCGCGTTTCAGGCGCTCGCGGCGTTCTTCTTCCATCTCGCCGGGGATTTCGACGTTGGTGGGATCGTTGGTCAACTCAATACCGAAGCCGCCCGTCAGCCCGATCTGGCGCAGGTTGTCGCTGCCGGAAACGGTGTCGGTGATAGCGTGGGAAAGCCCTTCGCCCAGGCTGACGATCATGGTCAACGCGAACACGCCGATCAGCACGCCGGACATCGTCAGCAGGTTGCGACCCTTCTTGCGCAGCAGCCCCTCAAGCGCCAAACCCAGAATGCCCTTCATGCGGCACCTCGGGATTTGAAACCACGAAGGGCCACGAAGTTGCACGAAGTATCAACCGGCGAACTAATCCGCCTTCGCGGTCCTTCGTGGTCCTTCGTGGTTAAGCCGCAGTTGCGTTTCCAGCGCTTCATGCCGGGACCTCCGACAGGAACTGGCCGTCGGCCATTCTTAGAGTGCGCTGGGCGTGTTGCTCGGCGAGTGCGGGGTCGTGCGTTACCATGACCAGTGTCGCGCCGGACTTGTGGTTTTCCAGCAGCATCTGCATGATCTGATCGCTTGTTGACGTGTCAAGATTACCGGTGGGCTCGTCACACAGCAGCATGCGCGGGTCGTTCACGAGGGCGCGGGCGATCGCGACGCGTTGCTGCTCGCCGCCGGACATTTCACTTGGTACGTGGGCGGCGCGTTTGCCGAGCCCGACGCGCTCGAGCAATTCGTGCGCGCGTTTCTTGCGCTCGAAGCGCCCGATGCCCTGGAACACGAGCGGCAGCGCGACGTTTTCCCAGGCGCGCAGCGACGTCACCAGGTTGAAGCTCTGAAAGATGAAGCCGACCATGGTCCGGCGATACAGGCTTAGTTCGCGCTTGTTCATCTCGGCCAGCTCGATGCCGCCAACGCGGATGCTGCCGCGGCTGGGGCGATCAAGCCCGCCAAGCAGGTTCAACAGCGTGCTTTTGCCTGAGCCCGAGCGCCCGAGCAGTGCTACGAAATCGCCTTGTTCGATGGTCAGGTCGATACCGCGCAAGGCCTCAACCACCTCGCCGCCGAGGTGATATTCACGCCATAGTCTGGTTGCTTCAACGAGTGCCAAGGCGCCCTGTACCGATCCGATTGAGCCCGTGAGATACACTGGTTCTGTGAATGGGGCCAGATTACCCAGAACCTAAAAGCTTCCGTTACGTTATTTCCAGTGTTCACGCGGCGATTTCAGCACCTAAAGTGTCGCCAAGAGCGAGGGGAACGCATGAAGACCGCAATTCTATTCCTTACGATCACTTGCATCTTGCTGGGCGCATGCGGCGGTGAAACAGCCGCCGACAGCAGCGACGAGGCACTGAACGCACGCGCCAAGGTCGCGGAAGCCAACCTGATCCTGATTCGTGACGCCGTGCTGGCCTACCACAAGAAGAACAAACTGCCGCCGGAGTCGATCACCGACCTTGAGGGCTACGGCGCCGCTGAGAGCGACCTGAACATCAACGACGACTATTCCGAGCTGGGCTACGCCTTCTACAACCTGGACTTTGACGAGACCGGCAAGATGACTCGTGGCTGGTTCATCGCTACGCCGATCGCGAGAACCGGTGCGTTGAAAGTTCGCCTGAACGGCGTATCGGGCAACTTCGACTATGTACCGCAAGGTGAAGAGTTCGGCCCGGCACCCGACGACGAAGGCTGGGGCAACGAAGCAGCCAACACGCCGGCGGACAACAGCTAAGCGGCCCTACATAGTTGTTTGCAGTCTAGCCTCGGCAGTTATGCCGGGGCTTTGATGGCCTGCCCCTGCATGACTGCCTCGACGTTGCACACATCTTGGTGCGATGGTTATGCCGCCCGCTCACGCGGGCTCAGGATTCGTATGGCTCAGTAACCCAGGGCTGCCTCGCGCCTCCGGCGCTCGTTACCCTGGGCTAAGCTCTGACGGCCGCTACGCGGCCTGGCAAGCGGTGCGCCAGCGTGGAGGGTGCCAACGTCGTGGGTGTCCGCATTGCTTTGCGGCGCGGAGCGCCGAGACAAACTTAGCCCCCGGCAGCTTTGCTGCCGGGGGTCTTTCGTGCAGACGTTATGAGGCGCGGATGCGCCGGCACAATCGATTGTTGCAGGGTTGTGTCGGCGCATCCGCGCCTTGTGCTGTTTTCCAACTGATCACCCCCCAGCAGCACAGCTGCTGGGGGCTAATGCTGTGACGTCGCTCCGCGCCGTCGCGTCACGAACATATTGTCAGTCGCGGACGCTCGGCGCTGTCCATGCCTGCCAAATCAAAAAGCGGGGCGCGCCAATGGCGCGCCCCGCTTTTTTATGTCTCGCTGCCTACGGCTTGTCCGCCGCATCTTCGTCTTCTTCGGCTTCCTTGGGAAGCTCAACCGGCTTCTTCTCAACGTAGCCGCTGCCGCCGGTCTTGTACTTCACCGTTGGGACGTACTTGTGGTCACGACGGCGGATGACCTTCGCCGACTTGATCCTGTCGTCCTTGGCGACAGTGGCCGCGAGGTCGAGACCGTAAAGCACTTCGCCGAAGACGCAGTAGGGGCTGTTCTTGCCGTCCCACTCGGTCATGTCCTTCAGGTTGATAAAGAACTCGCACGACGCGCTGTTCAGGTCATTCGTACGCGCCATGGCAATGGTGCCGCGCCCGTTGGCGATGCCGCCGTTGTCTAGTTTGAAGAACGCGCGATACTTGTCGTTGTCCACAGCCTCGTTCTTGATGCCGTAGTCGTAGCCGTCACGCGATTGGGACTGGTCGTAACCACCCTGGATAATGCGCAGCCCGCCGCCCTGGTAAATGTCGGCGAGGTCCGTGCCGGTACCTTCAACGCGGTAGAATTCGCACTCGGTGTTGTAGAAGTATTCCTGGATCAGGTTGATGAAGTTCGCGACTGTGTTCGGCGTGACGTCTTCGAACAACTCGATCACGATGTCGCCCTTCTCAAGCTCAAGCACGACCAGCGGGTTCACGCCGCCTTCACTGACAGCCTTGTCGGCCACGACCTGCGTTTCAAGCTTGCTGAAGCGGACCGGGTCAGGCACGTCGCTGCGCTTGAGCGTCGCCACCGGCCAGCCGTCGTAGTAAACGCGCGGTGTGTAATCGACGTCCTTGGTCTTTTGCTTGACGTAGGTGTAGAAAATCTGCGCGTTCGGCAGGCGGCGGGCGATCTTCATGCCTTCTTCGCCGCCGAGGATCTGCCCCAGCGGGCTGAAGTTCTGGGCAAGGCTGTCGCTGGGCTCAAGCACGACAAAGAACTCGGTGCGTGCGCGCATCGGGTCATCGTTGTCACGGTTCAGCGCGATCGAGCCGGCCATGAAGGCGTTCGTGGTGCTGCCCTGGTAGTCAATCGTGTACGGGTTTTCGGTCGGCGTCAGGTCGACGTCGTCTTCTTCTTTGGCCGTCGTCGGCTTCTCAAGCTCAACGCCGACCGGGCGTCCGGTACTGCCGGCCGTCAGGATGGTCGCATTGCGGAATGGGCCGCTGGCGTTGAAGCTGTTGCTGAAGCTGGTTGCGTTGAAGTTGGTGCGGTCGAAGAAACCTTCTTCGCACAGGCTGACAAAGTGCGCCACGGCGTTGCCGGCGTCGTTGCCGTACAGCTCAATCTCGATGTTGCCGACGCTGGTCACGAACACAACGATCGGGTTCGCACCCTCAACTACTTTGGTTTCCGGCTTGTTGGCGACGCTGTCCTTGGTCCAGGGCAGCAGTGACTTGTTCTCGTCGTTTTCGAGGAACTTCAGGTCCGCACTGAGGGCGTCCTTCAGGTTCGTGATACGTGAGTTCCAGGCCGAGCGCGACTCGTCTTCGCCGAATTCGCTGAGGTAGCCATCCATGATGCCGATGACCTGCTTCAACTGGGCCGGCTTGTATGGGCGCTCCAGCAGCTCAAAGGCGCGGATGGCGTAGCGATAACGGGCGAAGGCACGAAGCATTTCGGCATCGTCAGCCTTTGAGATCACTTCTTCCATCTTGCCCGGCAGCTCATCAAGCTTGTCGACCTTGGTGGCCTGCTCGATTTCGTTGCGCAGCTCCTGCTCAGACTCAGTCGTTGAGCGCGTGTAGAAGTAGTAAGCACCGAAGGCGATGATGATCGCAGCGATCACCGGCGTGATGAACTTGCCGTAGGCCGCCAAAAACTTGCTGGCGCCGTCAACGAACTCTGCCCCGGCGCCCCCGCCGGTACGCGCCAGCACGTCGCGCGACTTGTCTTTCGAGGCCGCGAGCCCGTCGTTACGCTTCGTCTTCTTCGGTTTGATTGATTTCCGAACCATGCGGATCCGCCTAGTACTGTGGATTCATCTCAACGATCAGGATGCTGAAACGCTTGCTTCCCTGAAGTTTCTCATCGGGCGCGAGCGTCAACTGCAGCTGGTCGTCCGCCTTCTTGAAGAGCAACGACATCGTGCCCTTCTCTTCATTTACTTCTTCTGTCTGCAACTCCCAGCCGTCGCGCGGAAGGTTCTGCTTGAACCAGTCCGTCAACTCCTGGGCTGAATCGATCCCGTCAGTCGAGCGGTACGCGTAGCGCCCGTAGATGTGATTGCCCGATGCGCCGTCCTGGCGCTTGAAGGGCGGCGTGTCATACGGCTCGTAATTCGACGGTACCGACACGTCGGCGTAGGCTTCGCCGCCTTCGTGCCCCTTGTTAACAGTCTTCGTCGTGGCACAACCGGCCAGCAGCAATAGCGCGAACACAGTTGATAGAACCAGCAAACGCTGCATCACAACCTCCATCCTCGGCCCCTCCCGAGAGAGGGGGCCAGACTATACATAAACGGATTTTTCTGTCGCAGGGGGAAATACCGCGAAAAACCGCATTCCCCCGTCCGGTCTATCGGCAGATCGGATGCCTCGCATGAGTGCTCAAGACACAGCCGGTTCGCTGCGCATCTCGGTCACCAGCTTGGCCAGCGTGTCACAGACCTGCGTGACCTCTTCAGACGTGTTGCTGTAGCCCAGACTGAAGCGGATCGTGCCGCCACCCTGTTCGTCGCTGAGCCCGAGCGCGGTCAACACGTGGCTGGGCTTCGTGATCTCCCACATGCAGGCACTGCCGGCGCTGGCAAGGATGCCGGCCTCATCCATGCGGCGAAGCAAGTGGCCGCCGTAAACCCCGTCAAATCTTACACTTGCGGTGTTCGGCGTGCATTGCTCAAGCTTGCCATTGAGATGTGCGCCGGGGATCTTGGCCAGCAGCTCAGATACAAGCTGGTCGCGCAGCGCCTTTAGCTCCGCGCCGTGTTCGATGCGCTTGCGCTCGGAGACTTCCAGTGCCTTGGCCAAGGCTGCGATCTGGGGTACCGGCACCGTGCCGGCGCGACGTCCGCCCTCGTGGGTTCCGCCCAGCATGAAGCAATGACAAGGCGTGCCTTTGCGCAGGTACAGCACGCCGACGCCCTTCGGGCCATAGAACTTGTGCGCGGACAGACTGATCGAGTCCACGTCCAGCGCCTGCACGTCGATGGGCAGCTTGCCGGCGGCCTGCACGGCGTCGGTGTGGACCTTCGCGCCCACGTCGTGGGCCATTTTCGCGATTTCGGCGATCGGCTGAACTGTCCCGATCTCGTTGTTCGCCAGCATGATCGAAACCAGCGCTGTCTTCGGCCCCAGCGCATCACGCAGGGCGTTCATGTCTACCAGCCCGTCCGAATCCACGGGCAGCACGGTTGAGCTGAACCCCTGCTCTTTCAGCCAGTCGCACGGCGCCAGCACGGCACGGTGCTCAATGGCGCTGGTGACGACGCCGTCGCGGCTGTGCTCCTGCTTCATGGCCCAGGCGATGCCGCGCACGGCCGCGTTATCACTTTCGGTGCCGCCGCTGGTGAAGACGATCTCGTCTGGGTCGGCTGCGTTCAGGATGCCTGCCACGCGCTCGCGGCATTCGCGCAGGAACTTCCCGGCCTTGTTGCCAAGGCTGTGGCCCGAGCTGCTGTTACCCGAGAACTCCCGCGTGGCGCGGACAAGCTCTTCAAGGACCTCTTCGTCGACAGGCGTCGTGGCGTTTTGATCAAAGTTAATCATGGCGAAACCCAGTTGACAGTTGATGGTTGTTAGTTGGCAGCAGGCGTCACTGCTTACGCCTCTATCAACTATCAACCATCAACTATCAACCACCAACTCCAAATCAGGTTCGCAGACTGGCTGTGCGCCCAAGTGCGTCGGCAACACCCTTCTGGTGGCGGGCCTGACGGACTGCGAGATCAGGGTCGATAATGCCCTTGCGCGCAAGCGCCACCAGTTGCTTGTCGAAGCTGACCATGCCGACCGAAGCGCCCGTTTCCATGGCCTGATAGATCAAGGCCGGCTGGCCCTGGCGAATCATGTTTGCCACACCCGGCGTCACCAGCATGAACTCGGCGCACATGACGCGTGACATCTCGTTCTTGGTCGGGATCAATCGCTGGGCAATCACGGCACGCAGAACCATTGAAAGCTGCATGCGCACGTATTCCTGTTCTTCCGTCGGGAACATCGCGCACATACGGTCAATCGTGCTGATACTGTCAATCGCGTGCAGCGTGCTGAGGACCAAGTGGCCGGTTTCAGCAGCGGTGATGGCCGTGCGCATGGTTTCAAGGTCGCGCATTTCGCCGACCATGATCACGTCCGGGTCTTCGCGCAGGGCGAAGTGCAGGGCTTCCTGGAATGTGTTCGTGTCGCTGTAAAGCTCACGCTGGTTGACCAGGCTGCGCTTGTGGCGGTGCACGAACTCAATCGGGTCCTCAATCGTGATGATGTTGTAGTTAAAGTTCTCATTGATCTGGTCAATGATGGTCGCCAGCGTCGTTGACTTACCGCAGCCGGTCGGGCCTACGCACAGCACCATGCCGTCCTTCAGCGTGTGCAGCTTGGCGCAGGCCGGGGGCAACCCGAGGCTGTTGAAGGGCTTCACGTCGCTTGGAATGCGCCGGTAAACCACAGTAACCGCACCGCGCTGAACGTAGGCACTTACGCGGAAACGCCCCTTGCCGTCCGGCGTCGTGTGCGTGCAGTCAATGGCGCGATGTTCATAGAACCGGTCCATGTCGCGGTCGGACAGGATCTGCCGCAGGGCAGCTTCCGTGTCGTCGGGCGACATGATCTTGGCCTCGACGGGTACCAGCTTGCCGTTGATGCGCAGCACCGGCGGCGCGCCGGCCGTCAAGTGAAGGTCCGAGGCGTCTTCCGACTCGGCAATCTCGAGCAACTGGGTCAGCAACCCGCCTGACGCGTAGGCGCTGACGGACTGCTCGGGCGCGGGCTCAATCTGGCCGCCGTCGTCCCAGCCGCCGCTGTTGTCCCAGCCGTTGTTTACGGGTTGATGCGCGCCGCTTGGCTGGCGCAAGTATTGTGGTGACGAATCATGTGGATGCGCACCTGACATGGACGCTCCTTCTACCCGGCCCTTGGCCGATTCCTGGGTTGCGGTTGTC
>JAGQRE010000106.1:7213-14076 GCA_020425695.1 Planctomycetota bacterium | reverse complement strand
CGCGCGGCAGATCAGCCTTTGGTGTGTGGCCTTGATGATTACGAGCTTCCTGCCGGTGCTGGTGGGTATGGCCGGGCGAACCTATGCCGTTGGGGCGCTTGCGCTGGGCCTGGGCTTCCTGGCGGCGGGCATCGTGAATCAGGTAAAGCGGACGCGTGAAAGCACGCGTGGCGTGTTCTTCGCCAGCCTGCTTTACCTTCCGCTGTTGTTGGGCGTATTGCTGTTTGACGTCTGGTAAAAATCAGGTCAGGCGCTTTGTCACTACGTGCCCTGCCCTTAGCCCGGCGTCTTCAATCTTCTTGATCGTGGCCTCAAGGCGTGCGTGTTCACCACGCGCGACAGCATCGGTTGGTGCGCTACCGTCGTCCATCTGCACGTCGCCGCCGAGACGCTTCTGGAAGTAGTAGCAACCCGCGAAGGTCCGCTCCAGAACTTTTCGCGGCTGGGTTACTGCCGCGACCGTAAACGTCAGGTTCACGCGGCTGGTTGTGCCTGTCGCGCCTTTGGTCAGTTCCGCACCGTCCACCGTGACAGTCAGGATCGGGTCGCCAGTGCTTTTCCCGGCGTACCATGCGAAGGCGTTTCCAGTGCGCTTGAGCCCGAGGCTCAGGCAGCAATCCGTGACATCTGCAAGCTGGAAGTTGCCGGCGACGCTCATGCCGAACTTGTCACCAAGTGTGCCCTTCAGCGCGCCCAGTTTTTGGCTGCGTGCGGCACCCGCGGCTGCATCTTCCTTCGGCGCCTGCTTGTCGCGCTTCAGGGTCTTGGCGACGCGCCCGGCGACCATCTCGAACATCTCAAGGTCGTCTTCGGCCAGCGGTTCACCGCTGACGGGGAACAACTCCTGCCCTACCAGAATCTGTACGGGCTCGGGTGACATCGGCCCGACCTCAAGCCAGGGCTCGGCGTCGCTGTTGCGCCCGAACAAATGGACGTCGGTCAGGCTCTGGAACAAAGCCGTACCAAGTATTTCACCAAGTTGCTGGGGCGGGTTTGCGGGCGTGCCGTCAGCGGTCTGCAATGTGTAGAACGCGCCGGGCAGAAACTCCCGGTCCTGTGGCAATTCGCGAATCGGCGGCAGCAGATGCGAAGCATCCTCACTGCCTGCCTCTTCATCAAAGCCCATACCGTCGGGCTGTAACTCAAGACCTTCGGGTGCCAGTTCGTCGCTCATACGGCTCGTTCCCGCGAGTGTAAGTGCTTACTTCACTATAAGTTTCGAGTTCGCCTTGGTAAGGGTTTTTGGTTCTGGGGATAACTCAGGGATGGCTGAGGGTTGCTTCAAGTGCTTGCAGCCATTGCCGCCCGACAACTTCGTATGAGAAGTGCCGGATGGCGTACTCGCGGGCGTACTCGCCCAGCCGCTTTCGCATAGCTGCATCCTGCAGCAGGCGTCGGATCGAGTCAGCCAAGTGCTCCGGCTCGGGCTCTGCGGCGAGGACCACGCCGGCCTGCTCAAGCTCGGGTGTCACGAGTGCCCGGCGCGAGGCTACGACGGCCCGCGCTGCACCCATAGCCTCGGTGATGACCAGACCGAAGTTTTCAAACCCTACGGCTGGATGCACCACGATGCTCGACTGCCCGATTAGTCTGCGAGTCTCGTCATGCGGCACGGCACTCAGAAAACGCAGGCGGTTTTCCTTTACTAACGGACTGGCAACCTGATTAACCCTTCGTGTGTATTCGGGGTCTTCAGCGTTGCCCGCGTGTGTGGCGGAAAACTGCAGCCCTTCCGTACGAAGCTGCAGCAACGCTTCGACCCAGGGCAAAACGCCTTTGCGCGGGTGCAGACGATTCAGGCAGAGAATCATCGGTTCACCATTCGGGGGTGCCGTAGACCTATCTGGGATGGCCACGGGGTTGGGAATGACCAACGTCGGGGAGTCAGCCAACTCAGGATGCGACAGGCTGCGCGTACGGTCCGCCTCAGACGATAGCACCAGCACTGAGCGCCGAATCAGCTTGCGAACCCCGAGGTGCCAGCGAATCAGTTTTCGCAGGCGGTGGTGCTGCAAGGCATCCGGGTCCAGCATGCCGTGCGAAGCCAGAAAAAGCGGAATGCCGGCCTTGGCTGCTGCGCTGGCTGCGTAGTGTGCCGGGCTTAGCCAGACAACGTGGGCAACAATCGCGTCGTAGCTGTCGGCATTGGCGTGGAGCCAGTGACGCATGGCGGGGCTGGCGCCTGTCAGCCGCAACCCCGGTTTGAAACGGTGGACTCTGATGCCGGCCGGTGCTTCGTCGTTGGCTTCCTGCAGGCACGCCAGTTCGGTCTCAATGCCGACGCTTTGCATGGCTCGGCAGATGGCGATGGTGCCCGTGCTGAGCCCACCCTGGTTTCGCCCGATCTGCGGAATGACATGCAGGATCTTCACTCGGTCACCGGGGTCGCGAGTTCTTTTTCGTCCAGACGCTTCAACCCGAGAATCAGTCCCGCGCTCGACCAATACAGTACGCCCATCGTGCCATTCTCAAGGACGGGATAGGCCTTGAACAGGAACCACGAAAGCTGTGCACCGATATAGATCCACAATGTGTAGCGAATCGGTGCAAAGCGTGCTTCGCGTTGCGCGGTGGCTATCCGGAACAACCCGAACAGCGCCCACAGCCCAAGAAATGCCCCGAACCACATACCAATTTCACCAAAGCAGTAACGCACAAGGGCGGTGCCCCACTCGACGTTTTCGTTGCCGGTGGCTGGCTTTCCGAACAGGTTCATCACACGGCTTGACTTGCCCGCGCTGCCCGTGCCGTTGCCGAGCAGCCCGCCGCCGAAGTCGTCGGTTACGGCAATTGCGACGTTCATGCGCTGCTCAACGATTTCTGGTTGGATGCTGGTCCAGAAAGCTTCTGCGCGGTTGCCCGTCATGAAGCCCACCAGGACTGCGCCCGCCAGCAACCCTATCACGCCGCCAAGGACTAGCCCGGGTCGTGGTCGGCGAGGCACACTGGTACGACGCTCAAACCGATAGCTGATCAGAGGCAGGCAGGTGAACACGGCAATGGCGCAGAAGCTGAGTCCTGTGCGAATGCCGGAAAGATGCGCGGTCATGATCGCGCAGTAGCCGGAAACCCACAGCAGAATGCGTTGTTTGCGTGCCCGGCGAATCTTCAACAGCCCGATCACAAGGCAAAGTTGATACACGCTTGCCAGCGCTAGCAAAGTCGGCGTGGCAAAGATGGATTCGTTGTATCGGACCTCACCGCCGCTCTCGAGCGTACGGACCTTCCGGAATGCCGATTCACGCAGAAACGGCGGCAGATCGTAGTAGTAGGAGTTCTGAAGCATTGTCAGCAGAAAGATCGGCATGGCGAGGTAAGCCATGGCACGCAGAAACGTGTCGGCCGACTCCGAATGCCGAAAGAAGTTCGACATCAGGATCATCATCGGGAAGTACACCAGCCACGTGCGAATTCCGCTAAGCCCGACCAGTGGGTGCGGCAATGCCGGGTTGGCCGCCTCAAGCACCACGAAACTCATCCATATCAGGATGGGCACGTAAACGCCCCACTTCTCAAGATTATTGGCCGGGCGCAGCGAGCGTCGCAGGTTCGGACGGAACGCATAGCACAGATAACAGGCCGCAATCAGCAAATCTTTGCCCAGAGAAATCCAGTAGGGCGAGTTTGGTACGGCCTTTCGCAGCGAGTCTTCGCCCAGCAGAACGACAATCAGCAAAGCCAGTCCGATACGCCAGTCGGCGAAGGCGGCAAAGATCGAGCCCAGAAGGAAACCAGCCCCCGCGCCCAAGGCAGAGCCAAGCAAGGGGTTGCCATTCCACAGCAAAGCGCCGATCACTGTCCCGATCAGCGCAATACCCGCTGACGTAGCTAACGCCCGACGCAGTCGCGGATTACGCAAACCACGTGGCTCAAATTGGTTGGGTCGAATGACAGCGGTTGCCTGCATCGACGGACTTGAGCTTGAGTTAGCCCCGGTGAAAGACGATACTTAACAAAGGGTACGAATCTTTGCGTGCAATGGGTCAGGTTTTCGGTTTTCGATTCGTAGCAGATATGTGCAAAGCTTTCGCCTGACGGCTATTGATTGAGGTGTCAGTGGAACAGGAATTCCGTTCGAGCATTGAGCAGGTGCGCAAGCTGGCCGCACGCGGGGACTACTCCGCGGCGCGTCGGCATATTGCCGAGCTGCTGGCGGTCGCGGGTTCCGATGTTGAAGCGTCCACTCGCCGCGAAATCGAGAAGCAGGGGCGCACCCTTGAAGTGCTTGAGTCGGTCGACGTTGTCCGGCGCCTGCTGCGCGACGGCGACACGGGCGGCGCGGCCAGTGCGTCGAACACAATTCTGGATGCGTTGTCGGGCGATGAGTACGCCCGCCTTGGTGTTGTAGCCGCTGCGCTGACCCTGCTGGGTCGCGCCGGTGAACTTGCCCGGCGCGTTGAAGGCGGCGACCGCACACCGGACACCCGCGAAGAGGTTGACGCCTTTGTCGATTATCTAGGCTCTGAGCTGAACCAGCTTGAGCGTGACTCGGTAGATCGTCCTTTGCAGACGGCGCTCATGCCCGGCAAAAGCGAGACAGGTGCGTACACGCTGGGTGACTTGCTTTCGCGCCGCCCGTGGAAGCCGAACCTGCGCCCAACTCTTGAGGCTGTCCCTGACGGCTCTGCCCGTACCAGCGCGATTGCGCATCCGGTCGGCGACTCGCCCGTCATCGGGCGTATTCTCATTGAGCAAGAAGAGCGCGAGCGCGTAAGCACGACTCCACAGACCATGACGGAAGGTGCGTCGGGCGGCCAGGATATCTTCGACCTAGTCGGGCGCGCGGCACTGGCCAGCTGGCACGTCGTGCTGTTCAGTGCGCTGATCTTCGCGGCCTTCGGCTACCTGGCCATGGCAGCAAGCCCTGACCGGTACGAAAGCAGCGCCTTGTTGCAGAAAACGCCAACGAGCAACCTGCGCGCGCCGATTACAGGCCAGACGTCAGAGTATGTGACTTCATTGCCCAGTAAGACGGTCGTTGAGCTGGTGAAGCTGCCGACTTTTCACAAGCGTGTATCAGCGCGCCTCAACGACATCGGCTGGTCGCCGGAAGAAGACGGCGCTTCTGCCGCTACGCCGGAAAAGTACCCGGTTACACCGGCAGGCGTTGCTGCGGCGCTCAGCGTTACGATTAACGAAACCAGCCGCGAGGCATATCTCATTGAGTTCAAGGCCGTTCACAGCGACGCCGCACAGGCCCAGGCCATAGCCGGCGCGGCGGCTGAAGAATTCCGTAGCTACCATTATGAGCACGTTACTCGTGAAGCCACACTAAACCTGGCCGACTATGAGGAACGTGCGAAGCGCATTCGCGCTGATCTGGACGATGTGTACGACAAACGTCTGGAGGAGTTCGCCACAGGCGACGTGCAGGCCATCGGCGTCGATATCGAGTCACGCACGCGGTCGCTTGTGAACGACATCCACGTAGCGCGTAGCGACCTTGAGGATCAGAAGATTGAACTGCGCGGCGCGCGTGAAGAGCTGGATGCCCAGATCGTCATTGCCCAGCGCTTGCCCGAATATGAGCTTCCACAGCAGAACGAGCGCATCAAGGCGCGCAGCGAATTCCTTGAGCAACTGAATCGCGAGTTGTACGAGCTTGTCCGCAAGCGCGAAAGCTTCGGCCCCGACCATCCGATCCAGCAGAAGATCATCGACTTGCAGGAAGACATTGAGTTGGTGAAGGCCGAGATCCGTGAGCTTGAGAAAGGTTCGCCGGAAGACCTCGACCGCCGCAAGCTGAACCCGGTACGGGCGCTGGCGGAAGATCGCGTGGCGCGTGCACGTTCGCGCGTGATGATGGCGCAGGACAAAGTTGAGTATCTGGAAAAGCATATCCCCAAGCTGGAAACCGAGCTTGAAGGGCTGCGCAAGGACTACCTGCAGAGCGAGTCACTGCGTCGGCAAGAGCAGGACTTGCTGGCTTCAAAGGAACGCACGGACGTTGTTATCGAAGAGCTCAGTGCCGTGAAGGCCTCGGCTGATCGCGAGTTAGCGCTGGTTTCTCCGGCCGGTCCCGCCCAGAAGATTGAGCGTGAAACCCTTGTGGGCATCGCTATCGGTCTGGTACTCGGGCTGGTTGTAGGCATCGGCATCGCTATTGGGCTGTTGCGCAGACGTCAGCAAATGGCCGCAAGGACAGTATGATCAGCAACATAAAATCCAGATACACTGTCTTGCTTGCCGCACTGGCGTTCGTGTTGACGGCCTGCCATTCGCCGGACACCTACACCGACGTCGATTCACTCACTGAGCTTCCTGATGATCCTTACGTGTACACGCTGACGCCAGGCGACATCGTGCAGGTGGAGATTGCCGAAGACGACGACTACGACTGGGAAACCACAGTGCTTCCTGACGGTAGCGCGACTTTCAAGTGGGCCGGCGAGATCGAAGTGATGGGCAAGACACTCAAAGAAACGCGCGAGGTTCTCAAACGCAAACTCAAGAACTACTACATCAACCCGACCATGACGCTTTACTTGAAGCGCGTTAACGGGCCTGACCCGATCGTGTTTATCGGTAACTTCGGTGGTGCTGTTAGCACGACCCAGCAACGCAGCGCGGGCGGTACGATTCCCTACCGTAAGGGGATGGGCGTCATTGAAGCGATCGCGCTTGCCGGTGGCCCCGGCGAGCCTGACATGGATGTCACGCCGTACGTGTATGTCGTGCGCAACATCAAGTCGATCAAAGACCGCAAGACCTTCCGTTACGACCTCGCTGAAGCTGTCTACGGCAATCAGGTGGATCTGCCGCTGCATCCGGGTGACGTGATCTTCCTTGATCAGTCATGGTTGCAGGACCTTGAGCGTGCCATCGGAATCTATGCCCGTGTCGTAGGCTCAACGGCTTCCGGG
>JAGQRE010000106.1:0-6797 GCA_020425695.1 Planctomycetota bacterium | reverse complement strand
GACCCACTGGTGCATCCGCAGCCCGAAAGCTACCTCGGCAACGTAAACACACTGGGGCCGAGGGCGTGCTACGACGAAGGAAAGCGAATTGCCGAGACGCTGATGATGGAGTACCACCGTGAGCACAAGGTGGATGTCCGTATCGCCCGCATTTTCAACACCTACGGACCTCGCATGGCGCACGACGACGGGCGCGTGGTCAGCAATTTTATCGTCAACGCACTGAACGGCGAGCCGCTTGAGCTTTACAGCGGCGGCAGCCAGAGCCGCAGCTTCTGCTACGTCGACGACCTGATCGGCGGACTGATAGCACTGATGAATTACGAAGGCGCACTAAGACACGCGCCCTTCAACCTCGGAAATCCGCGAGAGTTAACAGTGAAGGAACTGGCCGAGCTTGTGCTGAAGACGACAGAGAGCCTCAGCCCGCTGCGCGTTGCACCTGCCCAGCAGGATGATCCTTCGCGGCGCTGCCCAGTTATTGAGCGTGCGAAGTCAGAGCTTGGGTTCGAGGTGCAGACGCCTATCGAGGCTGGGCTTGCGAAGACAGTTGCCTATTTCCGTGGCGTTCTCTCTTCCAGCAGCAGTCCGTCTTCGTAGCGCGCCTTGGGCACAAGGTCGAGCGTGCGAATCAGCAACCCCAATTCTTCGGGTGACCCAGAGTTGTCAAACCAGACGATTACACCGCCGCCAAGTCCGTCCAGGTACATGGCTTCAAGAGCGACCGTGTTGTCTTTATACGGCGGTGTGCCTTCCGGTTTCGTGTAATCCATCCCGCTGTTGATCGGTAGCGACCGTGCGACGCGTTTGCCGTACAGGATCAGCGGCTGCGGGTTGTTGCTCCAAACAGGCAGATCGGGCGATTGTTCAAGGGCGGCGTATAGAGTTGCCGAGTTCCGCCAACGAGGCGAGGTGTAACCGGCCCCGTCACGCAAGCCTGAGGATACGTCGCCGGCACGCAACGCTGACGCAATCAACAGCACGGCTCCCGCAGCGACCCCGAACTTGAAGGCGTTACCCTTCAATTGATTTAGCGCGAGCGCCAGCCCGATGATCCCCAACGGCAGAAACGGCAGCATCAGACGAGGGTCCGGTTGCAGCTTAGGATCAAGGAAAGTGATCGTAGCCGCCAACAACCCGGCGTACGCGATGCCACACAATACGAGCAGCAATGCCCCGGCGTCGATGTCGCGTGCGCTGCCTGGTCGTAGGCGCTGGCGAATTGCGTAGATCACGCCGGCCAGCATCAGCAAGACTATCGCCACGGCGAACATTGCGCGTACGGATGCAGCCCAGGTTTCGGGCAGCAGCCACGTAGAAATGGAGTGAGCGACTGCTTTGAAATGAGTAGCAGATGGGAAACTAAACCCGGCACTGCGTTCATCCAGTGTGCTGCTTCCCAGCCACGCAGCGACGCGCCATCCCAGCGGCAAAGGAGTGGCGGCCGCCGCGAAAAGCGCACCGCTGGTTACCCGCGCGCGCCAGCCTTCGCCTCTTGTTTGCAGCAGCCAGAGAGAAGCACCCGCAACAAAGGCATACCCCGCGTAGCGCTGCATACACGCGAGTCCCGCCAGTAAACCGGCGCCGGCAAGTGACCAGCGTCCTCCGCGCAAAAGCAAGAGCAACATTCCGGTGACCAGCGCTAGAAAGATCGGCTCGGTAAACACACCCCCCGAGATCGCCAGCATGCGAGGCGAAAGTGCGAGCAACCAACCCGCCAGCAACGCACCTTCGCGACGCCCAGAGATTCGCCTCACAAGCACCCCCGTCAGGAAGCACAGCAGCCCGAACGCAAACGCATTTATCCAGCGCGCGGACTCGACGGCGTCAGCGCCGACCACCACGCCAATCGAAACCAGCGTCGGAAACAGCGGCGGCCATGTTGTAACAAGCTCGGTTTCACCGCCTGCATTGAAAGCAACCGGGCCATCGCCGGCCGCGATGTGGCGTGCGACGTCAACGTAGACAACACCGTCAGGGCTGATGCCCGGCCCTGACGGCGCAGTCGAGAACGAAACGAGACTGGTGGCAACCACGGCGGCCGCAAGCAGTGCCAGCATCCACAGCTGATTGCTGCGGACGGAAGCGTCGCTTTCCTGCGCTTGCGCTTCGATGGTCACACGTCAAGAATGCCTTTCACAACGGAAGGCGGCAACGTGGCGACTTACATCTACATCTGGAAGAGCAGCGAGGACGACGAAGCTGTCTACTATTCATTCAGCCCCGACGACGGCGTCGTGGGTGTTTTGAGCATAATCCGCAAGACGGGCGACATGCATCTAGTGGACCCGTGCCCGGGTGACGACACCAAGACTTGGTACCAATGCGCCTGCAAGGCCGTCTGGAATTATTGGGCCGTCGGCAAGTACCCCGAAACCACGCAGTACATCTACGGCGGCTAGTGCGCTGATTTGCCGGCGCTTCGCGCTCGTTGCGCAAAAAAAGCCCCGGACGTTTGTCCGGGGCTTCTGCATGATGGTGGATCGGCTGGGACTCGAACCCAGAACCCACGGCTTAAAAGGCCGCTACTCTACCAATTGAGCTACCGATCCTTGGGCGCGAGTGTAATTACAGGCGGGCGTGGTTCCAGCCCCGGCCTGCTTGCTGCCAAAAACAAACGGGCCGCGGTTGCAGCCCGTTCGTGAAATCTCCCAGCCGACCTATTCCTCAGGCTTGTCCATCTCGTCCTCGCTGCCTTCTTCCGGCTTGTCGCCTTCCTCGCCCTCTTCTTCTGCCGGCTTGGTGGGTACGACTTCCTTCGCCGGCTTTGGGGCTATGTCCTTCTCGAACTCGAAGAACAGCTCATCCTGCAGCAGGCTCAGGTCCAGTCCTTCTTCTGATTCGATGTTGTGGCCGACGAAGCGGTATAGAAAGACTTTGCCGATTCGCAGCGTCTTCAAGTCGTTTGTGGAGTCGCCGATCACACGCACGCTTTCCGGAAGTTGGACATAACTCGGCTCACGGTTCTTCTGCATCTGCGAATCATCGAGTTGCTCGGGCGTGTCGAGCCCAAAGCGACGGCTTTTGGTGAGGTCGATGGCATTGCGCGTAACGACCCAAAGTTCGATATCAAACGCGCCGCGCTTGTCGTAGATCTTCCACGGGTACGTCGGCACCGGTGTCTTGAAGCTGACGTGCAATGGTTTCGCGCTGCCGTCTGCGGGCAGCCCGTCCTTGTTGCTGAGCTTGATCGCCAACCAGTAGTATTCGTTCTCGATGTAGAAGCGCATCACGCGCTCGTCCACTTCGCCGAAGCCGTTGTCCTTGAGCCAGCCGCTGA
The DNA here is from genome assembly GCA_020425695.1 of Planctomycetota bacterium. Taxonomy (GTDB): domain Bacteria; phylum Planctomycetota; class UBA8742; order UBA2392; family UBA2392; genus JACKID01. The sequence continues at coordinate 3,517 of JAGQRE010000106.1, read as the reverse complement.
GTTCCTTGCCCGCCACCTCGCCCTTGGCCTTGATCGGCTGGATGTTGTAGTCGCCGACCTCCAGTGCCTCAAAGAACTCGATCTCGTCGTCGCTTTCATCGAAGGCAATCACCGGACCTGATTCATCATCACTCTTTTCCGGCTCCGGGATGCGTGAACTGATCTCCGTGAATTTGTCCAGGTCGGTGAAGATTTCCGGGTCAGCTTCGGCGTAGCTGTCCGGCAAACTCGGCAACGGCAACACCCACGCGAACGACTTGAAGTTCTTGAGCATGCCGTCGTCAGTGAATTCGTCCGCTTCAAGTGCTGTCGTGTTGATCGTGTAGGCCGGCTGGATGACGAGCTCTTCGCGCCCGTTGTCCCAGAAGACCAGTCCGCGCTGCGCGCCGGAATCGACGTAGCCCTTGAAGCCCGCCGGCCCGTGAATGCAGGCACTTGTGGATGCCGGTGTCCACACAAGTACGCCCAGGCAAGCGACCATGGGCAGCAGATAACTGATTGGCTTCATCATGCGTGCCTTTGTCAGACAGTAAAAAGAACCGGGGGCGCAACGCGTGCGCCCCCGGGGTTTTTGCATCGCGCCAGTCCATTCTATTTCTTTGGGCCGACTTTCTCTTCCACCTTCTTCTCGTTCTTGCCGGCTGTCTTTTCCTTGGTCGGGAACGTCAGATCGGATTCGAGCTTCGAGAGGTCAACCTTGTCGTCCATGCCCACACCAAAAAAGCGGTAGCAGTATAGCTCACCCTGCTTCAGGCTCTTCAGCCCAGCGTCACCGTCGATCAAGTCTTTGACCACGGCCGGTAGCTTCGTGAATTCGGCCTTGCGGTTGTTCTGTTCCATGAACGGGTCCTGCTGCTCGATCGTTTCCAGCCCCTGGGTCTTCGTCTTTGTGGTGTCGATTTCGTTCTTGGTGATCACCCACAACTCAAGGTCAAAGCTACCGCGCCCCTGGTTGATCTTCATGGGAAAGACAGGCTTGTCAGTCTTGAAAGATATCTGCAGTGGCTTGACTTCACCGCTAACGGGCAAGCCTTCGGCTCGGTGCAGCTTCACGGCAAGCCAGAAGTAGTCGTTGTCCGTGTAGTGTTTCATGACCGTGCTGTTCACTTCGCCGAAGCCATTGTCCTTGAGCCATCCGTTCAACTCGATTGCACCGATCTCGCCTTTGGCTTTCACCGGCTGAATGGTGTAGTCGCCAACTTTCACCTCTTCGAGAAATTCGGCACCCTCCTGTTCGTCCGGACCATCCCAGTCGTCGTTCTTTCCGCGACGTGCATTGTCGGCAGACAGTGTTTCTTCGGCTTCCGTGAAATCAGCCAGTTCGCTGAACAGCTTGGCGTCGGCCTCTTTGTAGCTGTCCGGCAGGTTCGGAACGGGGACGATCCATGCGAGTGTCGTGAAGCCTTCAACCGCGTCGTTCTTGACCTTTAGCCCTTCACCTTCAACTTTGTAGCTGGGGCGTAGCACCAACTGCTCTTGTCCGTCGGCGAAAAAGACCAGCCCCTTCTGGGCGCCGGCTTTGATTGGGTACTTGAACTCGCGCTCTGGGTGAATGCAGCCCTGCACGGGTTGGGTTGATGTCAGAAAGGTTGATCCGAAAGCAATGGCCGCACTGATGGATCCGACGGCCAGCATGTTCTGAATAGATGGCATAAGTCCCCCTGAATTGGATTCGTGAACGGGCATAAGACGCGGCGTACTCTGGTCAGGTTCCGGATTTTTTCTGTGGTGTAAGGCATTGCCACAAAATGGCTTGCGCGGAAACGGCAACGGGGCGAGCCACTGGCTCGCCCCGTGTGAATTGAGTTTGGCATGGACTAGAAGCCGTCTTCTTCGGCTGAGCCATCATCCTTCTTGCCTTCGCCCTCGTCGTTGTCCTTCTCTTCGCCGTCTTCGTCCTTTGCGTCATCTTCGTCGGCGATCGGCTCAATGCCGGTAATCTCCCATTTGCCGTCTTCCGACTTGGCCAGGATGAACAGCAGCTTGCCGAACATCTTTGCGGCATCGTCCGTGAAACGAACCGTCTGCTTCCCAGCCTTCTCCTCACTGATGAAGTTTTCGGCGCTCAGCAGCAGCTTGGTCAAGGCTTTCTCGCGTGCTTGCTCCTGCTCGGTCTTCTCTTCCTCGCCGCCGCTGTTCAGGATGTTCTCGACAACGGTGTCCTTGTACATCTCGGCGATGGCGTCTTTCTCTTCGTCTGAGGCGTTCTCGGTCATGGGGTTGCTGTCGAGCGAGTCACGGACGAACTGGTATTCGTTCAACAGCGCCTTCAGCAACGCTTCGTCCTTTTCGCCTGCTGCGAGGAAGAAGCCGGCCGCGACGTACTTTTCGTTGTCCTGCTTCTCAATCATCTCGCGTGTGATTGGCGTGCGCTTGGCGGGCTCACCGGTCTCAAGGGTGAAGCCGTCCGAAGAATCCATGAACAGCAGCTTGTGGGATGCTTCGGCGTCGAACAGGAACGTGTTGTCGGCGTCGATGCTTGTTTCGTTGCCCAGTTCATCTTCGCTGAATTTCTTGTCGTGCTCGACAAAACGGAACGCAGGCTTGTCGCCATAGGTCGCTTTGCCCTTGGCTTCAATTTGTAGTGGGTAGGTTTTGTCTACCGTTGAGCTCCAGCGGATGAACTCGTAGGTGACGTCCGCGTCGCGCGGCAGAAGCAACGTGACAAGCAGTTCAGCGCTGCCCATCAGAAGCCCGGGTTTCTGTGTGATCTTGAACGTCTGCTCGCGCTTGGTTTCGTCGTCTTCCTTCGGTTGCTTGAACTCGGCGGTAAGTACACCGTCCTTGACGGTGTACAATTCGTGCTTGGTCAACTCACCGTCTTCGTTCTCGGTTTCTTCACCGTGCAGCAAAGTCAGGTCCGGTGCGAGGTGCGATACGCCGCTCAGTTCGGTTGTTCCGCCCAGGCTGATCTTGCCCTTTGTTGTCAGGACGTAGCAGGGCTGGCCTTCGTATTCGCCCTTCTCAATGGTCAGGCTGATTTTGCCGACATCATGCTGCAGCATGCGTACGCTGAGTTCCTGTGTGCCAAGCACACTTTCGTTCACGCCGGTCTGGGCATCGAGAAACTTTTTCGTTGCCGCTTCCTCAGCCTCGCCGGCCATTAGCGAGCCGCTCAACAGGCTTGTGACCATGAGCGCCAGCGCTGGATACATCAAACGGTTCATATTCAGTCTCCAAAGAAATGGACCGAAGATTCTAGAAGGCGAAGCGTATCGAGTAAGGCGCAAAATCAGCTTAAGGCTTGAAGAAGCTTCCGTGTGGCGGATGCAATCGCGGCGTTTTCTGCCTGTTGAGGCTCCAACCACCGGTGATCCAAGTCCGGCCGGATGGCACCGTCGGCCACGCATTTCTGTACGACCAGCGTGAGCCTGTAGTTCATGATTGCATGGCTGCGCTGTCGGGATGCCCCGGCGGTTTGGAGTGTAGTGCCAAGTCTTTCGGCGATGTCACGGATGCTCTGATGTTTGCTCTGTTCGCATTCCGTATGTGGAAGCTCCCACATACCGCCGGGCAG
>JAGQRE010000105.1 GCA_020425695.1 Planctomycetota bacterium | reverse complement strand
GGCTGTCGAGGATGTCGAGCTTGTTGAAGATATCAAACACATCGCCGTAGTCGCTCAGCGTGGCCGACGTGGGGTTGTTGAATGCCCCGGCCTGAAACTGGTCGAAGACGGCGTTCGCGTCTTCCACGACGTCGAACATCTTCTGGAAATCGTTGCCGTGGATCGAGGCCGCAAAGCTCGTCGGCAGGTTGAACTCAAGGGTCAGCGGGTCGTCTTCACCACGTTCCCAGGGGCGCATGGCCGCGTTGGCCGGGTTGTACCGGGCGGCAGTCGCACCCCGGGCGACCGTACCTACACCACCCGCACCGAAGGTCGGCGTATCGAAATCAACCCACTCTTCCGCGCTGGCCGATGTAGCGAATGCCAGCACGATCAGCAGCAGCCATGAATGTCGCATAAGTTCTCCGTTACAGCTCTTCGCCGTACAGGGGCTTCAGCACGCGCTCGTCATCGACCATCAGGTCTACGGTGCCGCCGACTAACAATGAGATGGCATCCGAAGGACGCGCGTCAACGCGTACTTCGCCGTCGGCCGTTTCGATCACCAGGTTTGCGTAATACGTGTGGTCTTTCAGGTCGGTGATTTCGACAGTTTTGACGGTGCCACCCATGCCGGCGATAACGTTGTCGAGCAGATCGTGCGTAAGGGGGCGAGGGTGATAACGCTTCATGGCCCGCCGATAGATGGCGACCGCTTCGGGCTCGCCAATATCGATGGTGAAGTGCCGTTCGCCGGACACCTCTTTCAGGATAATGCGCTGCGCCGGGTGCGTGTCAGAAAGAATGATACGCGCCAGCGTAAACGGAACCATCGTCATGAAGACGCTACCTCTGGGATTGTGAGCGACACCTTCCAGTGTACCGGTGATCACCCGCCGCACAACGGACTCAAGCCAGCCGAAGAGCCTTATGGTCGGAAATCGCTATCTGAACAACGGTTCCGTCGGCGACCTTCAGTGTGATGTCTCCGGACCAGGTGCCCGACAACACGCGCCGGACAACGCCGCGCCCGCCGCTTATCTCACCCTCAAACTGAAGATACACACGTCGGTGATCGTCCAGAGCCTCCACGGCGCAGGATTCGCCGACCGCCAGAGGCCACGCCGCGAGTTGATAGGTGCGCAGCTTCTCACGCCCCTCAACCTCAAGCATCAGGTCGAAGTGAGCCGTGCCATTGACGGTATGCTCAAGGATGACGAATCTCGGTGCCATGCGCAGGATTGTCCTTGATATTGAATTCCACGGGAAGGGCTTCTACGGCTGGCAACGCCAGGGGCCTGACCGGAGTGTGCAGGCAACGGTTGAGGCGGCCGTGGCTGACCTGACGGGACAACTGGTCAGCGTACAGTCGTCGGGGCGGACTGACCGTGGCGTTCACGCGTTGGCGATGCCGGCGCATGTCGATGTAGAATCGCGCCTGTCGCCACGTGAGTTCATGCCGGCGCTGAACCACCGGCTGCCGCGCGATGTTGCAGTGCGGCGCGTGCGCGGTGTGGATCCGCGCTTTCATGCGCGCTTTGACGCTATCGGCAAGCTCTATCGTTACACCATTCTGCGCAATCGCGCCCGCAGCCCACTGTTGGGCGACCGAGCCCATCAGGTGCCGCGCGCTCTGGACGTGAGTGCCATGCAGGCGGCCGGCAATGTGCTTGTCGGCTGCCATGACTTCGCCAGCTTTCAAACGAACCCTGACCGCGACCCACCTGACGAAGAACTGCCCGAAACAACAGCCGACAGAATCGGGCCGGCCGCCGTTGAACACGGCGACTTCACTCCGCCGCCGTGGCGCAAACCCCGGCCCAAAGGGACGATCCGCAACATCTCAGGCGTTGAGTTAACCGAACAAGGCGACCTGCTGCTGATCGACGTCAAGGGCGACGGCTTCCTGCGTGGCATGGTGCGGGCACTGGCCGGCTCACTGATTGAGGTTGGGCTGGGCAAGCAGCCGGTTGACTGGGTTCGGGAGTTGATCGAAGTCAAAGACCGAAAGGCTGCGGGGGCGAACTTACCTCCTCACGGACTGACGCTGGTTGGTGTAGAATATCCTGCTGAACCATTCGCCGGTTTTGAATCGACTGACGATCTGGCTTTGCTCTAGCCCGGTCTGCCTTGACACCCCCCCGGGTGCGGATACGCTCGCGGGGCTTTGTACATAAGCATTGACGCATCTTGAGGTTGTGTGTGAAGGCCATCGTCTCTGACATCCATGCAAACATCGCCGCCTGGGAGGCCGTGAAAAAGGACATCAAGTCCCACAACATCACGGACATCATCAGTCTGGGTGATTTGGTGGGTTACGGTCCTGAGCCGATCGACGTCATCGACGAGGCGATGGATTTCCGCGTTAACCTGATGGGCAATCACGATGAAGCCGTCGTGTTTGAGCCGGTCGGCTTCAACTACCGTGCGCTCACGGCCATCCGCTGGACTAAAAAATCGCTTGAGGGCGGTCTGTTCGGCTTCCGCAACAAGAAGCGTATGAGCTTCCTCAAAGGACTCAAACTAACGCACCGCGAAGATGGCGCGCTGATGGTTCACGGTAGCCCGCGCGAGCCAACGACAGAGTACATCCTGAAGCACGACGCCCTCGGCGCCAACCAGGGCGTGCCGGAAGCGATCAAGAAGATGAACGATATCTTCAACCAGTTTGAAGGTCTGTGCATGGTCGGGCACACGCATATTCCTTGCGTGATCGACGAGGCGTTCAACTACATGACGGAAAAGTCCGTCGACTACGAGTTCAAGCCTGAGAAGGGCAAGAAGTACATCATCAACGTCGGCAGCGTCGGCCAGCCGCGCGACCGCGACACCCGCGCCTGTTACGTAATCTGGGACGAAAAGAAGTTCATCTGGCGCCGCGTTGAATACGATGTGAAGATCACCGCCAAGAAGATTCGGGCGCTCAAGGACCTCGACGATTACAACGCTGACCGCCTTGAACAAGGCATGTAACAGACGCAGGTTTGCGCCGATTGGGACTGGCGAAGCGGCTTACGAAACCTAAAACCCAGAGCCTCAAACCGGGGCATATAGCGGCAGTCGAACATTGTAAGGTGCCGCACGGGCAATTCACGCAAGGAGAAACGGTGCGTATCACGATCACCGCAAAGCACGTCAAGGTCACCGACAAGATGAAGGATTACGCTCGCGAAAAGCTTGCGAAGCTTGAGCGTTACTTCGACCGTATCGCAAACATCCAGGTCATCCTCGACAAGGACGGCAAGGACAACGTCTGCGAAATCAACATCTCGACCGAGACACACAACCAGGTCACGGCCATCGTGCACAACGCCGAAGACATGCATGCGGCGGTTGACCTGTGCGTCGACAAGTCCCACAGGCAGATCAAGAAGATCAAGGAAAAGCTGAAGGGTCACAAGGGCAACGACAAGCGCAAGAAGCTTGGTCGCGACGTCAAGAAACTGACGCAGCGTCTGCCCCGCGAAACGACCTACGAAGAAGCCAAAAACGAATAAGCCAGGCTTCAGGCCCCGGTTGCAGGCACCCGTCTGCAACCGGGGCGCTGAAACCCGACCCCTGTAACCTGTAACCCGCAGTTGCCCATGGCCTTGTTTCCGCGACTCTTTCGGCGCTCGCCATCCGTTGTTGCCATCGGCGGCGGGACGGGTGCCTCAGGGCTGTTGCGCGGTCTCAAGGAACACACCGATAAGCTCACGGCCATCGTGACTGTCGCCGATGACGGCGGCAGCAGTGGGCGCTTCCGCAAAGAGTTCGGCATGTTGCCGCCGGGCGACATTCGTAACTGCCTGGCGGCCCTGTCAGACGCCGGCCCGGTGCTTGAGAAGCTGTTCCAGTACCGCTTCGAAGAGGGCGATCTCAAGGGTCACCCTTTCGGCAACATCTTCCTGGCGGCCATGACTCAGGTCAGCGGCGATTTTGAGCAGGCCGTGAAAGAGGCCAACCGCGTCCTCAACGTGCGCGGGCGTGTCCTGCCGGCGACGACAACCAAGATCAGCCTGATCGCCGAACACAGCGACGGCAGCAAAACCACCGGTGAGTCACTGGTCGGCAAGGTCAACAAACCGGTCAAGCAACTCTCGATCAAACCCGAGGATGTGCAGGCCGGGACCGACGTCGTAGACGCCATCATGCAGGCTGACCTGATCCTGCTTGGCCCCGGCAGCGTTTACACCAGCGTGCTGCCGAACCTGCTGATACCGGAGATCACGGAAGCACTGCTGAGAACCACCGGCGTTGTCGGCTACATCTGCAACATCATGACCCAACCGGGCGAGACACAGGATTTCGTCGCCAGCCGCCATGCCGAAGTCGTGATCGAACATACCAGCGAGGCGCTGCTGGACTTTGTCGTCGTGAATACGGGCAAGATTCCGGAAGGTCTCGCACAGGCATACGCAGCGGAGCATTCCATCCCGGTGGCCGCCGACCTCGACAAGCTCAAGGCACTCCCCGGCAATCCACGCATCGTGACAGCCGACCTCGTAAAAGCCGACCACGTGGTTCGCCACCACCCCGGTCGCCTCGCCGAGCTATGCCTCTCCACCCACAAAGAGATCGCCAAAGAAAAGGCGAAGGCCTAGCTGGCATTGAGCTGGCGTCCAAGATTGTCCACGGAAGATTCTGGAAATCCGGGAGCCCAATGCCGGGTCCAATGATCCTCGCCGGTTCGCCCCCAAACATCTCTGAGTGCCCGCCACAGGCGAGTGGCAAGCGCAAGCGCCGCGAACTCGGTTGTAGCCAAGCGCTCTGACGACTGGGCAGTTGGCCCGGATTCATACACACGAAGCCTGCATCGTCCAGCATTGGCTGATATCTCAACTACAAGTTCTCCCGGCTCTAGACAGAAACTCGCTCGAAACTGTCCGCTCTCACTGAGGGCGCTAATAGCGGCAACTATCAGGCTGGGGATCGAGTCTGGGCAAACATGACTGACATCTTCCCGCAGTTCTCTGCCACCCGATGAAATCACAACAGTAAGCCATCCATGCTCCGGTGGCTCAAAGTAGATGCTGAAGTCGTCAGTCATTAGTTGGATCTCGCGGTTTTCGTTTTGCGAGAATCGCCGCGTAGACCATGCCGATCGCGAAGCCGCCGATGTGCGCCCACCAGGCTACGCCGGCGCTTTCGGTGCCGTTCATGCTTAGCTGCATCTCCTTCAGCGCGTTTATCACATTCATGCCGATCCAGAACAGCAGGTAAAAGAACGCCGGCACCCGCACGATAAGCGGAATCACAATAATCGGGATAACACTCACGACCCGCGCGCGCGGGTACATCACGAAGAAAGCGCCCATCACCCCGGCAATCGCGCCTGAAGCCCCGACCACCGGGATATCTGCACCAGCGGCAAAGGCGATCTGCGTGATCCCGGCCGCCAACCCGCAAGCCAGATAGATAATCAGGAAGCCGAAGCGCCCGAACCGATCCTCCACGTTCGGGCCGAAAACGAACAGCGACAGCATGTTGCCGAGCAAGTGCCAAAGTCCGCCATGCAGAAACATGCAGGTGACGAACGGCAACAGATGCTCAAGCGTCATCAAGTCGGTATGCGCGCTTGCACTGAACAGGTGCGGGTAGTTCGCCGGCACAAGCCCCCAGCGATAGATGAACGCGCCTGGGTCATCCACTGTCAGCTGCTGCGAGAACACCAGTACGTTTACAGCAATCAGCAACCACGTGACGATAGGCCACGACTCAACGCGCTCGGTTGTCTTGATCGGGAACATGGCACCAGATTAGCACGTAACTTCGCGAAAGCGCAGTCACTGCCTTGCGCCCAAAGGCATCACCCGGGCCGCGTGGCGACTGTCAGCGTATTGTTGAAGCCTTCGCGCTTGCAATGTCGCGCCCCTTGGTAATGAATGCGCTGAACCAAGGAGCCACAGTGGGTCGGGTCACACAGGTCTTCAATCGTAACGGTGAGATTGTCCCGTTCCGTCGCAACCGCATTGTGCGTGCGATACTCGCCGCCGTGCGCACCGCCGGCAGCAAAGATGAGTGGGTCGCCGACAAACTGGCCGACATGGTCGTCTACTTTCTCGACATGCAGCACGGCGATGGCGCGACACCCCCGCAGGCCGAAGACGTCGACGACATGATCGAGAAGGCGTTGCTTAGCTCGCCGGACCTTCACCCCATCGCGCAGGCTTTCATTGCTGGGCGTCAGCAACGCCGCGAAATTCGCGAACTGGAAGAGAACGTCAGCAGCCAGCCGGCCCAAGGCCCGCAAGTCGCGCAGCCAGACCAGGGCCTCGGCGGCTGGAACCCCGCGCGCATCGCAGCCGCAGTCATGCGCGAAAACAGCTTGGACGCAACCATCGCAGGCGAAGTCGCGGCAGCCGTCGAGCGCAAGATGCAAGAGCTGAATCTGCCACTGGTGACGACCGGGCTGATCCGCGAGCTGGTCGATGTCGAGTTGCTGTCACGCGGGCTGATCACCGAACCCGGCAGTGTTTCGATCCCGCGCTTTGACCTGGAGCAATGGGTTTTCCCCGGCGAAGACACCGACGTGCCACCGGTGACAGAGCAGGCGGAGTTGTCCGAGCGCGCATCGCGGCGCGTGCTGTCTCAGTACGCACTGCACTCGATCCTGCCGGCACCCGTCCGCGAAGCGCACATCGACGGACGCCTTCAATTCGAGGCATTGCACGCACCGGCCGCCGTCGTCCGCACCCGCCTGGACGTAGCAGCGCTGCTGGGTGCAGGCGCTGGCTTCGGGCTGCAGCGGATGTTCGCCGAAAGCACGGCGGGCATCGGCGCTGCGTTGGCCAGGCTGGCAAACACGGTTGGTGCCACGGCCGCATTCACCAGCGGGCCAGTCACGCTGAAGGGACTGGACCGCGCGCTGGCTCTGCAAGCCCAGGACGACCCTGAGCAGATCCAGCGCAGCGAGTTGCAGGACGGTTTGCGCCTGTTGACGGCGCAGGTCCCCGGCGGACTGGTCATCGAAGTCGGCCCGCCGACAAACACGGCGCGTGACATTGTCGCCCGAACCTTGATTGACACACTCGCAGCCGCCGACGGCAGTCTGCGAAAACTAGTACGACTTGAGCTGACGGTCACCCCCGGTGCGTTCGCCGACCCCGCGCGACGCAGCCTGCTTGAGCGTGCAGCAACGGCGGCCAGCTATTGTGGCACGCCGGTCTTCCGTTTGCGCGAACCCGCTAATGAGCGCCCGACTGGGCTCTTTGGCGAACTCGGCAGTGGGCTTTCGCACGAAGTTGTGATTGCTCGCGCGGCTATCAACCTCGTGCGCCCGGCGCTGCAGGCCCCGAGCCTCGACGCCTACCTGAAAGCACTCGATCCCTCCATCGATCTGGCCGTGGACGGTCTTGCCGCACGCGCCGGCTACCTTGAGCGCGTAGCCATGCGCGACATCCCCGAGCCGATCCCTGCCTCAAGCCGAATGCTGCGGGCGCTGGTTGGCGCCTCCCGCGACGTTGAGCTGGCCCCGCTGGGGCTTGGGCTAGTGTCTGCCTTGCTGAGTGGTGTCGGAAACGAAAACGACCCGGGCGCGCAGCGAACAGCCCAGCAGATCCTGAGTTATCTCGCGTTCAAGTTCCGTGAACGCGCAGGGCGTGAGGGGTTGAATGGTCGCTTGGGTGTCCTCATTGAGCCCACGGCCGCGCCTCGTTGCGCGCGCGAAGACACAGCACAGGTGTTCCGGACCAACCCCGACTCCGCGCTGCGCGTACAATTGAGCCGCGAAGGTGCATACGGTGACGGAGCGACTCTGGATGACGCTCTGCCTATCCAAGACCGACTTGATGCGGAGAGCGCCTTGCATTCTTTGCTGGGCCGCGACGCCACAATCCGCAGCAGCAGCACGGAAAGCCTCACCGCGCCGGAGATTCTTGAGTTGGTACGCCGCTGCGTATCCGAGCGCGGCCCCAAGCCAAGCATGCTTGAAGTTAACGTCAGCAGTCGTACCTGTCGCGATTGCGGGGCGCGCTATCCGGCCAGTCGCGACGCCTGCCCCGTATGCGACAGCACGGCCTGGGCCTTGCCACCCGGACAGAAATCGCTGTTTCAATAGACAGCGCTGACTTGGCTGGCACCCCATTGATCATTCCGCACGTATGATTGATCATCGCTTTCCCCATGGCGGCCCCGCAAGCGAAGTTCATGATTGCTCGATTCCTTACGCTCACTCTTTTTCTGTTGCTGGCGTCGGCTTGTTCGACACCGCCCGCCAACAATTCCACGGACGGCGCCGAAGACGGCGGCGATGAGCCGCTGCAGATCGACAAACTGCGCCACGACGAGAAAGAGGCCGAGGCGTTCATAAGGCGCTACGAATCACTCAAGGTCGGCTTGGTCAATTACTTTGAACCCAGCCGGGCGGAGCTCATATCGCGTGAGTTCTCGGCGGAGACCGTTGTCTTCCAGCTTGATTCAACCGGCGACACCGGGCTGCTGTACGACGCCACCGCAGAACGCGCCGTAGAGTTGATGGAGAAAAACGGCTGGCCCGTAAGCGAGATCAACTCCGAGCCGGATATCGAAGGGCACATGGCCCTGATCAAGGTCGAATCTCTCGGGATTCCCGCAGGCGCCAGCCGGGGCGACTACATCCCGGTTCGCATTCGCCTGATCGGCAACGCGTATGACATTCGCGCGGGCTTCGTATATCCAACCCCGCTTCGTAACAATCTCGGTCGTACCGTCGCCATTCTGGAGCGCGGCTATCTGCCCCTGAACGCCGACAAGTACTTTGACGAGAACGGCAATGTCCTCGAAGACCCGCCCCTGGGTGAAGACGAGTTCCCATTAACGCCAGAGCAGATCGAGGACGCCCGCAATCTGGAGAAGCGGGACTCCGCGGGTGGCACAACGTACATCCTGCGCAAAGGCGTGAAGCTGGTCGCCGACGTAAGCGACACCGAGCTCGTTGCTGACCGGATCATTCTGCCCATGACGCGCGAAGTCGAAGAAGGGGGCTACGTCAAGGAGGTTCGAACGTTATCAGCCGAGCTGGTGCCGGACGCCATCCGCAGCATCCGCACGGAGATGGCAGACCTCGGCGTGACCGTCAAAGTTGAGTCCAAGGGCGACGAACTGATTGTCACACCCATCGGCGTACGTGACCAAAGCCTGCGCCAGATATTTGAGTTGCTGCGAGGGATCCGCATTGAGCTCTCTCCGCGCAACAAGGTCATCGTTGTCTTTGACGAAAATAACAAACGAGTCGCTGTTTACGGCCCGCTCGAGCATCGCCTGCTACTGGATACAGTCAGCCTGACGACGGACCCATTCACACGAGACATGGGCAAGCCGTACCAGCTTCCATTCCGTGTAAGCTGCCGCCTGCTGCAGCGCGCCAACCCCGGGAAGTCCGGCAAGTACGGCATTCCTGATGGCGAAGATGTCCGCCGCGGCATCACACCGGACGGCGACAAGGGACGGGTCAAAGTCAGCTGGAGTCGCTGGGACAGCGACGGCGACATGCTGAAAAGCGGATCCGATGAACTGGATACGTCAGATTTCACTGACATCCTGCGCTACCTGTGGACCAAAGGCATGGGGCCGCGTGAGGTGCTGGGGTTTGTTTACGAGGCCGAAAGCAGCTTCGCCATCAGCGCTGAGCTGGGCTTCAACTATCGAAAAGTAGACCTGAGCAGCCTGATCGAAGAGCAGAAATAGAAACGCCAAACCCCACGAGAGAACACCTGTTTTTGAAACTATTCTCACACCGTTCTATTTCCCACAGGCATCCACATTCGCCACCGCTTCAAAAATACGTACCTTTTTGCCTGCAAATGCCTAGATTTCAGGGGTTTTCGGCAAAGTTAGGCCCTGCGCACGGCCGATAGCTTCTTTTAATACCGGGTATGGCCCGGAGACTCACAAACGGCGGTATCCCCATGCGCATCGTGAAGCTTGAGATGGACGGCTTCAAGTCGTTCGGCCGGCACACCGTGTTCGAGTTCCCAGCCCAAATCACGGGTGTCGTCGGGCCCAACGGCTGCGGCAAGTCAAACGTGGTTGACGCCACGCGCTGGGTGCTGGGCGAAATGTCCCGCAAAGCCCTGCGCGCAAAAAGCAGCACGGACGTCATCTTCAGCGGCAGCTCAACCCGCAAACCCGCCCGCTACGCCGAAGTCAGTATCACCTTCGACAACAGCGACAACGCGCTCCCGTTCAACACCAAGTTCGTGAAGGTCACACGCCACCTCGAGAAGAACGGCGATTCGTTCTACAGCATCAACGACGAAGCCGCGAAGATGCGCGACGTACGCGGGCTGTTCGAAGGCACCGGCGCCGCCATGAGCGCTTACAGCATCATGGAACAGGGCAAGATGGACCGCCTGCTCCAGGCCAATCAGGACGAACGCCGCAAAGTCTTCGAAGAAGCCGCAGGCATCGGCCAGATGCGCAAGCAACAGGAACAGGCGCAGAGCAAACTCACGATTGTTGAGCAGAACCTTGAGCGGCTGAAAGACATCCTCAGCGAAGTGAAAGGGCAGCTGCGAAAGATCAAGTCGCAGGCCAGCCGCGCACTCAAGTACACCGAATTGAAAGAACGCGCCCGCGTCATCCACCAGGACGTTTCGTTGCTGCAGTTTTCAGGGCTCGATGCGCAGCGTGAGGACCTGCTGGCGACCATCAACGCGGCCGGCAAACGTGAAGGCGCGATCCAGGCTGAACTCGCCAAGACCCGCATGGACCTTGAAGACGCCGAAACGAAGCTCGCGGACGCTGAGCACGAAGAGCGTCGCCTGTCTGAGCGCATCCACAAGCTCGAACTCGAGATCAACAGCGAGCAAGCTAAGCGCGAGCGCGCCCTCAGCCGCATTGAAAGCCTCAGCCAGGCAATTGAGCGCGCCAAAGAATTGTCCGAGCGCGTCCGCCAGCAGATGGCCGGGCTGAAGGACCGTCGCGAAGGAATTGCGGCAACCGCCGAAGCCGGACGGGCCGAACTGAAAGAATTGGCAACGCACGTCGCCAAGCTGGCCGACGACGAGCGCACCGCCCGCGAAGAAGCCGGGGCGATGGAAACGCAGTTGAAGGAAGTCCGGACAGAGTTGCTGGACGCCATCGGCGCTGCCAACCAAGGCATGAATGAGCGCATGAGCCTCGACGCGGAGATGCGCAGCGCTCGTCGCCGGCTCGAATCGCTGGGCGCACGGCGCAATGAAGCCGAACGCGAACTTGCCGAAGTCGGCACCAGGCTCGCCGCAGCGCGCAAGTCACGCGAAGAAGACGACGCTGCACTTCTGGCCGTGCGCAGCGAACTTGCCGAAGTCGAAACACAACTGGGCCCGATCGCCGAAACCGCCAACGACTCTCGTCAGCGCAAGCACGCACTTGAGTTGAAGCGGGGCGCAAAGATGGAACGCAAGGCCATGCTCGAAAGCATGGCCGCTATGCGCGAGGGTCTCGACGACAACGCCCGTGCGCTGCTTAAAGATTCAAAGCGCTGCAAGAGTTTCGGAATCAAGGGTGTCTTCGCCGACGCCCTGCGCATCGACCTGGGCTTTGCCGCCGCGCTGGAGCGCGTGCTGAAAGACCTCGGCACGGCCATCATCGTTGATTCTCTTGAGCACGCGCACGACCTGTTCGACTGGCTGGCGGGTCGCGGCTCGTGCAACTTGACCATTCTCGCACAGTCCGAGTTTAAGGCGCCTGAGAAGTTCCCGCAGTTCCCCGGCGGCAAGGGCGTCATCGGCCCGCTACTTGACGAAGTACGCGTTGACGAAGGCTTCCGCCCGCTGGCCGAAGCCCTGGTAGGCGACGTGCTGCTGGTGGCTGACCGCACCGTTGCGCGCCGCGTGATGAACTCCGGCGCCCAAGGCTTCCGCATCGTCACCCCCACCGGCGAAATGTTCAGCCTGCCCGGCAGCTTCGCGCTGGCCGGTGGTGAAGCAAACACCGGGCTGATTACCCAGCAATCAGAAATTGAGCGCCTGCAGCATGACCTCGGTGTGCTCGACAGCGAGATTGAGGAAACTGCTGCGAAGCTCGCCGGTGCGCTGCGTGAACAGGACAGGCTCTCCGCCGCGGGCTCCGAGTTGCGTGCACGAATCTACGACGCCAGCATGGAAGCGGCCGGCAAACGTGTGCAACTGGATTCGCTGTCACGGGAAAACAACCGCCTTGAGGAAGAACAGAGGGTTCTCGTCGCCGAGGTCGGCCAGCTTGAGTCGCAACTCGAAACAGACCTCGCAAGGCACACCGAACTGACTGAGCAAGTAGCGGAAGCCGAAGAGACTAAGCAGAAGTGTGAGAGTGAGCTTACCCGCCTCTCAGACGAAGTCGGACAACGTCGCGAAAACCTGAATGAAGCGCGCAACGCGCTGACGGAAGCCCGGGTGCTTGAGGCCTCACGCCGCTCTGAGCTGAACCAGGCCGAGGACTCGCTGAAAGGCATCGACCAGGCTTTGACGCGCTATGCTGACGAAATCGCCCGCAGCGCCGGTGAAGTCGAGACACACGCCAAAGACATTCGCAACCTGGAGCATCAGGCAGGCAGCAGTGTCGAAGTCGAGGCCGAACTTGAGCGCGAACGGAATGAGTTGGGCGAGCGTCGCCAATCCGGCGGTGGAATGCTTGCCGAGCGCCGCAGCGAGGTCGAGAAATCGCGCAAACTCGTCAGCATGTTGCAGGAGAAACTGTACGAAGAGCGCGAGAGTGTCCAGCAGGCACGCATCGATGAAAACACACTGTTCATGAAGATGGACGCCATCCGTCGCCGCCTGGCCGAGAACTTCAACGCAGACATCGACACATTGTTCCGCGACTACGACCCCACCAAACACAAGATCGACGAAGCGGCCGCGCGCCATGAATTGCAGTCGGTTGAAGAACAGTTGCAGCGCCTTGGCAACGTCAACATGGAAGCCATGGACGAGTTGAAGGATGCGGAGGAACGCAACACCTTCTACACGCGCCAGGAACACGACTTGTTGAAGGCCAAGCGCACCCTGGCCGACGCCATTGCGCGGATTGAAGTCGAGACCCGGCGCATGTTCCTTGAGACGTTTGGCGCGGTGCGTACCAACTTCCAACGCCTGTTCCGCCGTTTGTTCGGAGGCGGCAGCGCGGACATTCTGCTGACCAACCCGGAAGATCCGCTCAACAGCGGCGTAGAAATCATCTGCAAGCCGCCCGGCAAGGAAGCTTTGCCGATTGCCATGCGCAGCGGCGGCGAGCGCGCGATGATCAGCGTCGCAATGATGTTCGCGATTTACGAAACCAACCCGGCCCCATATGCGATTCTCGACGAAGTCGATGCGCCCCTTGATGAAGCCAACGTGGACCGGTTCTGCAGCGTCATTGAAGAATACGCCAAGTACTCACAATTCGTAATCATTACCCACCACAAGAAAACCATGGCGGCCTGTGACACGCTGTACGGAGTCACAATGCAGGAGCCGGGCACTAGCACAAAGGTAAGCGTCGATCTGCGCAGCGCCGAAGAGCCTGAGTTGCTCGCAGCATCGGCCTGAGCGACAGACTCAAATCAGAAAAGGACGGACCAATTGGTCCGTCCTTTTTGCGTACTTTCCTGGCACGTTCTATTGAAGAGCGTGGCTGCATACGTAACGCTTCACGACGCCTGCATCAAACTCCGACACACCGATCTCAACCAGTTCACCGGTGATCGGGAACGTGTTTTCCATCAGGTGATCAAGCGCCCTCTGTACGCCGTCGCGCGGTAATTTCAGTGCCAACGTACAGTGCGGCACCCAGCGCCCCGGTTGATACAGCTTCCACGGTGTCGTTGTAAAGTCACTGAGTCGTGAGTACATCTCGCGGTGGACATCCAATAGTTCCTGGTCAACCACCGGCGCCAGAAACAGCACGGACTCAGCGCTCGGAAACATCCCCAACGAAGAAAGTATTACCGGCAATGAGTGAGTCTTGTAGGCGAGTTCCTTGACCACATCGCACATCTTCGCCTCATCGGCGTCATCACAAATGGCAAGCGTGATGTGAAACCGGGCCTTCACATCCTCGATCAGGACGGTTCCACCAAGTTGGGCCTCACGCAATGACTGCACGACACGCCTGAGGCGAGTCTCGCAAGGTGGATCAAAAAACAACTCCAGGGCAAAAGGCATGAGTGAAAACCCGAGGCCCCATGTGCGGGGCCCCGGTCCTTGGCTGCTGATTAGATACCGACCGAAATCTCAAGCGGCTGGCGTGTGTAGTAGGAAAGATCCGACACCGGAATCCCCGCCAGGACCTGGCTGCGCGCAAAAGCAACGGCCTGCTCTTTGGTG
>JAGQRE010000104.1 GCA_020425695.1 Planctomycetota bacterium | reverse complement strand
AGCCTCGTGGTCAACCCCAGAGCCGTGCCGGGTGACGAACGAGTAGTGCTTGCCAACGACTTGGCCGCATTGCTCGGTCGCGACGCGGACTTCGCAAGGCAGCTTGAAAGTGAGCTGTTTAAGCGCCGCAACAAGTACTACTACAGCATCATGCGGGAAGTTCCTGATGACGTCGCAGAGCGCATCGCAGAACGCATCCGCCAGGGCGACCTTCCCGGCGTTGAGCTGCGGAAAATTGAAACACGTCGGTATCCACTCGGGAATTTTGCGTCGCAGATTGTCGGGTTCGTCGGCAGCGAAATGTACGGCCAGGAAGGCGTTGAACGCGCACTTGAGAAGCAGCTCGCCGCGACGCCGGGCAAGCGCGTCATCATGGTGGATGCGCTGGGGCACCCGATTGAAAATCTCGACGATCAGGTCACGGAAGCCATTAACGGCGCGAACGTGTACCTGACGGTCAATTCAGGGATCCAGGCCATTGTCGAAGATGAGTTGACGCAACTGGTTGATCAGTGGGACCCGATCACAGTTTCAATCATCGTGATGGAGACGAACACCGGCGCCATTCTGGGGCTTTCCAACTACCCCAACTACGATCCGAACAACCCCGGTAATGACGCCGCCGCTAGAAAGAATGCGGCAATCACGGACACGTTTGAGCCGGGTTCGATGTTCAAGCCGCTGATCGTCTGCAGCGCATACCAGCGCGGTTTGCTGGGGCCAGACAGTCTTGTTGAGTACACGCCCGAACTGAATGTTCCCGGGCGCAAGAAGAACGTGAATGACCACGGGCACGAGATTCCGAACGAGTACTACACCCACAGGGACGGTAAGAATTTCGTAACCGTAAACCGCGCCCTGGTGAGCTCCAGTAACACGGTCATGACTCGTATCGGCTTGATGCTGGGTTGTGAGAATCTCTATAACTCGGTCAAGGGCTTCGGTTTCGGGCAATACACCGGCTTCGACCTCGGGGGCTCCCGCTTCGGTGAAAGCAGTGGAGTCGTCCGCCCCCTCGATCAGTGGTCGATTCCCAATTCGATTCCCAGTGTGAGCATCGGCTACGAAGTCCAGGTCACGCCGATGCAGATGCTCAACTGCTTCAACGCGATCGCCAATGGGGGACATGTCTACAAGCCGTGGGTGATCGGAAAAGTCGTTTCGCCCGATGGCAAGTTGCTGTACGAGGGCAAGCCCGAGGTGCTCTGCGAATCCGGTCTCTCCGAGGAAGTCACTCGCGGGATGATGAACGAAACGTTGAAGGGCGTTGTCGAAGACGGTACCGCAACCTCCGCGAACATCGCCCAGTACCGCATCGCCGGCAAGACCGGCACCGCCATGAAGGTCAAGAACGGCGCCTACAGCAACGACAAGGTTTGCAGCTTCGTCGGCTATGCACCGGCCGACAACCCGGTACTCAGCGTCATCGTTGTCGTGAATGAAGCGCGCGGCAAGGTCTACAATCGCTACGGTTGGCGGATTCGTCACTACGGCGGCACGGTCGCCGCGCCGACGATGTCGCGCATCGTGTTACGTTCCCTCAAGCAACTCGGCGTTCCTGAAGATGCGCCGCTACTTCCTGAAGAAACCGCCAGCAAGGACTGATATGCGTTTCCAGTCACTCGCCCGCGAGCTCAAGAAGCTCGACCCCAGAATCTGGGTTCTGAACGACCAACGTCTGCGCATTACCGGCGTCGTTGATGACAGCCGCCAGGTTATGCCCGGTAATCTTTTCGCCGCGTTGCCCGGCAGCAAGGCAGACGGCACCGAGTACGTTCGCGATGCGCTGAACCTCGGCGCAGCGGCGTTACTGGTCGGGCGTCCAATGAAAGAGCTGAAGCTCGTCCCACAGATTGTGAGCGACAACCCGCGGCGCACGCTCGGGCATCTGGCAAGCCTGCTGTTCGGGGAACCAAGCAAGCACATGAAAGTAGTCGGAATCACCGGCACGAATGGTAAGACGACCAGCGCGTTCATGATGCGTGAGATCTTCGAGCGCTGCGGCATACGCTGCGGAATGATGGGCACCGTCTGGAACATCGTCGGCAGCGAGCGGCGCACCGCCAAGCTCACGACGCCCGGCAGCCTTGAGGTGCACCGCATGCTGGCCGAGATGAGGGCGCACGGTCAAGAAGCCTGCGTGATGGAAGTCAGCAGTCATGCACTGGACCAACACCGTGTCGCCGGCGTCAACTTCAAGGGCGCGATCTACACCAACCTGACCCGCGACCACCTGGACTACCACGGCGACTTCGACACGTACTTCAACGCCAAGGCCAAACTCTTCGAAATGCTTGATCCGATAAAGAGCGTGGCAGTCGTCAACCTGGACGACGAGTTCGGAAAGCGAATGGCCGCGCGTTC
This sequence comes from Planctomycetota bacterium, assembly GCA_020425695.1. GTDB lineage: Bacteria > Planctomycetota > UBA8742 > UBA2392 > UBA2392 > JACKID01. Next base: position 11,969 of record JAGQRE010000104.1, on the reverse strand, counting down.
AAGGGCGGTATGTTTCGGCGTCGGCGAACACCCGGAATCCGACGTTGACATCGAGCAGGTCAAGCTCGGCGTTCAGGGAATGTCTTTCGGAATGCGCTGGCTCAGCCGCGGCTCTCTGTTCCATAGCCCTATGACGGGTCACTACAACGTACAGAATCTGGCAGGCGCAATTACAATGGGGCTCGCACTGGACCTGCCGCTGCCGAAGATTCGTGCGGCGGTAATGCAGTTCAAAGGCGCACCCGGACGCCTTGAGCGCGTACAGTTCGACAAGCCTGCACCAAGCGTGTTTGTTGACTACGCGCACACGCCGGACGCGATGCAGAATGTTCTCAGCACGTTGCGACAGGTGTGCGAGGGGCGTCGCCTTACCTGCGTCTTCGGTTGCGGCGGAGATCGTGACCGTACCAAGCGACCACAAATGGGCGCCATCGGCGCAGAGTTGGCCGATAGACCTGTGGTGACCAGTGACAACCCGCGCAGCGAGAACCCCGAGGCCATTATTGAAGAAGTGGTTTCAGGTTTCCCGCCACAGAAGCGCCCAGCCGAAGTCTATGTCGATCGCCGTGAAGCCATTCGACGGGCGATATCTCAGGCCGCGCCCGACGACGTGGTGGTGATCGTCGGCAAAGGACACGAGGACTACCAGATTTTCTCAGATCGTACGGTTCATTTTGACGACAAAGAAGAAGCCCGAAATGCCCTGGAACATTACTGGGGTATCGCAGGAAGCGGACGACGGGCCGTCGCAGTCAACTGAACCGGGATCACTCCATGCACAACATGACCGTCCAGGATGTACGTCTGGCCGTCGGTGGGGACTGGATTCGCCGCCCCAATGACGCCGAGGGGCGGGAGGCCGAGGACAGCACCCGCGCCGTCGCCGTGAAATTCGGCGCGGTTTGTACGGATACCCGCAGCATCGTGCAGGGTGATGTCTTTGTCGCCCTCAAAGGTGAGCGGTTTGACGCGGCGGACTTTCTTCAAGATGCACAAGACCGTGGCGCACGGTGCCTGATTACGCACCGCGTTCCCGACGGCTTTCGACCGGAAGTTCCAACGATCCTCGTGCGGGACAGCCTGAAAGCCCTGGGGCGGCTTGCGCGGTCCTATCGCGACTTGCAGCGCGCCTGCGTTGTCGGCATCACCGGCAGCAACGGAAAGACCACCACGCGTGAGATGACTGCCGCGATTCTCAAGCGGCATTTCACCATCCTTCAGAACGCAGCCAACGAGAACAACCGCATCGGCGTGCCGAAGACTCTGCTTCGCCTGTCCGACCGCCATGAATTCGCCGTAATCGAAATGGGGACCAGTGAACCCGGCGAAATCGCCGAACTCGCACGCATTGCCGGCCCACACTGCGGTGTGCTGACAAGCATCAGCGAGAGCCACTTAAGTGGTCTTGGTAGCCTTGATGGCGTTCTGCGTGAGAAGTCAGCGTTGCTGGCCGCATTGCCGCGTGACGGCATCGCCATTGTCAACTTTGATGACCCGCGCTGCGTGAAGGCCGCGGAGCAGGCCAACTGTCGAATCGTCAGTTACGGCATGGACTCACGCTGTGAGTTGCGCGCAGACGACGTTCGCACGAACCGCTATGGCACGCACTTCATGCTGAACGGTCGTCATGAGTTCCGCCTGCCCTTGCACGGGGAGCACAATGTCTCGAATGCGCTGGCCGCGATCGCCGTCGGCTGGGTTAGCGGCGTAAACATCGGCGACATGCAGATCGCGTTACGCCGTATCGAGCCTGTCGGGCGTCGTCTTGAGTATCACGAATACGGTGGCATAGGATTGCTCGACGACTCCTACAACGCCAATCCTGCCAGTACCTGTGCGGCTCTGCGCACGCTTGCGGCGTTTCCGTGTACCGGGCAACGCATTGCCGTTCTCGGCGACATGCTGGAATTGGGCGAGGATTCCGAACGCCTTCATCGTGAAGTTGGGTGGCTTGGCACGACACAGGCGGTTGATCTCGTGATTGCAGTCGGGGCCGAAATGCGTGCTTTGGCTGACATCTATGATGAGCACTTTTTCGAGACGGGGCGAGGCAGCGTGTGGCGTTTCGACACGTCGGAGGACGCAGCGAAACACCTGCTGCAGGAATGCCGAAGCGGTGACCTGCTTCTCGTGAAGGGAAGCAACGGTATGAAGATGAACCGCATCGTGAACGCATTCCGCGGACACTACGACGCGGAAGAGTGCGGCAAGCTACGTCCGACGCTGCGCGAACGCCCAATCGGCGACCCGTTGCCCGAGATTCTGGAAAACCTCCGCAAGCCGGCAGCGGCCTAGAACGGTAATCTGTATGAACCTTGCACACCCTGAGTTGAGCTGGAGCTTCGCCATCATCCTGATGTTCGGCACGCTGGTGCTGTTTGTGCTGGCGGCGCTACTGAGCGCAGGGGCCGGGCGTTTGGTGATTCCATGGTTGGTGCAACGCAAGCTGAACGACGGCGAACAGCGCAAGGCCAGTGACTACCTGAACATGTTGCACGCCGACAAGAGGAACACGCCTACGATGGGAGGCGCGTTTCTGGTGCCGGCCATGTTGGTTGCTGCCGTTGTTGGTGGGATTGCTCTGACCCTTGGCGGTGCGGATCCGTTGCGCGTCTGGGCGGCGATGGGTGCGGCAGGCTTTGCTGTGCTGAGCCACGCCGGTCTTGGTTTGTGGGATGACTACTGCAAACTTACCAAGCGCGGCAAAGACGGGATCTCGGGCAAAAAGAAGCTCGCGGCGCAAACGTCGATAGCCGCAATCGTTTGTACCGCTGCCTATCTGCTGGTAGGGGACGCCGGTGCGAATCTCGTGCTGCCGTTCATTGAACTGCACATCGGCTGGCTGATGGTTCCGTTGGGTGTGTTCGTGATGGTTGGTGCCAGCAACGCCTACAACCTGACGGATGGGCTTGATGGGCTGGCAGGCGGCACAGGTTCCATTGCATTTTATGCTATGGGCGGCGCTGCCGTGTTGGTGGCAATCTTCGGTACGTCAGATGCCAGCCTGGCTTGGACATGCGCCGTGCTGGGCGTTTCAACCTCCGGTGCACTGGTCGGGTTCCTGTTCTGGAACCGTCACCCGGCGCGAGTTTTTATGGGCGATACCGGCAGCCTTAGCCTTGGTGCGCTGATTGGCTTCATGGCCGTACTTGGTCGTCTTGAATTGATCCTTGCCGTCGCCGGCGGCGTGTTTGTAACCGAGGCCGCGTCGGTGATGCTGCAAGTGGGGTATTTCAAGGCAACGAAGGGAAAACGCATCCTGCGCTGCGCGCCGCTGCATCATCACTTCCAGTTTGGCGGTAAGCACGAGTCGGAAGTCACCCGCAGCTTCTGGAAGTTCGGCATGGGCTGCGCCGCCTTCGCATTGGCGCTCTTGCCGATCACGATCCAGCCGACGCCCGCCCCCCAGCCTGTGCCAGTGGCGGAGCAACAGACGATCCAGCCTAGTGACGAAGTTGTGCAGAGATAGACGAGTTACTTGCTGTTCGGCTTATTCGGAACGTACGGGAAAGTCGGGGCCGACTGTTTCCAGTCGATCAGCCAGCGCCCGCCCTTCTTGACGAAGAACAGAGTGCCGGACACCGAATCCAGCTTCGGTCCGCTTATGCCAATTTTCTCGAAATGCGCGAGGACGGCGACGTCTACGGAGTACTCCGTAGCACCCTCTGGCACGCTAAGAACTCCTCTTGGCGAGATACTGTCGATTTCTATGTAGTCGGCTCTTTCCGGAACGGTTTGGACCCAAGCCTCCTTTTCGGCTTCCGTTAGGTCACATAGGTCAAACAGATCGGACCAGTTACCATCGTTGACTTCGTCTCGAGATCGTTCCATCAATGCCCGTATCTGTGCTTCGTCTGACTGAGGTCCTTCAAACACGCCACAGTAGGCAAGAACAAACAGGATCAACGTCAGCAGAACGATGCCGGCCAGGATGTTGCGGATGAGCAGCTTTTGCTTTGGGTCCATATCCGCATTGTACTGCCGTGTACAAACAAAGAGGACGCCCGAAGGCGTCCTCTTTTGCAAAACTGTGCATCGTCAAGGCTATCTGCCGATCTGCACATAGCTGCCACCGCAGGCACGGGCGAGCGCGCCCAGCGTTGTTGTGTCCTGACGCTCGCCGACACCGACACAGTTCAGCGTGATGCGCGCGATACGGTTGCGGTCTTTGATCTCTTCGATCATCAGCTTCATGATCGGTGCATAAAGGGCCGCCTTTTCCTGGTTGCTTTTGCTGGCCCAGAGTTGGTCTTCACCGCTGTACTTGCCCCATGTGGCATAGCCGTCTGTGTAGATGAAAATCGTGTCAGGCAGAGCGTCGTCACGGTGGGGGCCGGTGACGGGGCCGTCCTTGTCCTTCTTCTTCTTGCTTTTGCGCTTGTCGACTTCGGCCCCGGCGATTGCCTCGCTAAGGTCGTAGGCCGCGTCGAGTGCGCCGAAGACGTTCGTTCGCTTGCTGCCCTTGATCTTTCGGAGCCAGTCAGCGACCTCCTCGACGTTCTTTTCATCGGTCGGGACCAGCTCTTCTTTCCAGGGCTTCGCATCTTCCGCGAACGAAATGATCGTGAACATCGTGCGTTCAGGGTCCATCACCTCAAGGCTGCGGATGATCTCTTCGCGTGCCAAGTCAAGCTTGCAGTTGATCTTGGACCAATCGAGCGGGCGGCGAGGGTCTTTCTCTTCACCAGGGCCTGAAGTGATCGACTTTTTCAAGCGCTCTTTTTCTTCCTCGGTGATTCTCTCGGTCATAGAGATCGAAGTATCGATCAAGAAGACGTAGCGGTCCGAGAAGCTTTCCGTTTTGAAGACCTTTACGCGGGTACCGCGGTCGCCCTTGCCGGACTTCTCGGGCAGGCCTTGCTCTTCACGTTTCTTGGCTTTGAACCAGTCAATCCAGGCATCGGCGTCGGTGCCGAGATCTTCACTGGTGATTTTCTCCAGCGCGTCGCCTATCACCTTGCGCATCATGCCGGTCTCGATGGCCAGGGCGTTGATCAGCGCAAGAATGGTCTGGTCCTTGTTGAAGCTGCTCGCGTCAATCAGGGCGTCGACCGTGACATGACGAATGCGCCAACTGCGGTCGCGCAGGGTCTGCATCAGGATGTTGAAGATCTCCTGCGTTGTCGCGTTTTCGCCGAGGTGCTGAATGGCCAGCACACGCATGTCGTTGTCACTCTTGCGGTCTTCATTCTTGACCAGATCAATCAGGATCTTTGCACAGGCTTCGTCTTCAAAGTGAAGCGCAAGGGTATCGACCATTGCCATGCGCGGGCGCAGGCTGAACTCTTCACGGTCGTTGATGTTCTCTGCAAACTTCGCAACTTCCTCCGGGTCTTCCATCTTCGTAATGCACTCGAGGGTTGCATTCGCGATTTTGTAGGCCTGCTTAGGGCGACCCTTAGCTTCTTTGGGTGCACCCTTGTCGCCACTGATTGAATCCCAGGCGCGGTCGCATTCGTCGAAGTATTTCAGCAACTCAAGCGCCATCTCGTGATCAAGCAGCCCGTGCAGTTTCTCGATGGCCGTGACAACTTCATCGACGACGTCCTTGTCCCTGAGCAGGTTCTGAGCTTCGCCCCAGGCTTGCTTCTGGGCGCGTTTGTCGATGTCACCTTTCGCGGCGACAGGCTGCGGGTTGAACGAGATCAACAAAGTGGCGGCAGCCATCAAGGCAACAACGGATAGCGTCCTCATACTTCCTCCTCCGGCATACTGCTTGTGCTTGGCCATGGTCCTCTCAACTCATACGAGTCGCCGTGGCATCTGCCCCATGATAAGTCGGCCCGGTCACCTCAGGATAACGGTTTTGGGCGTTTCTACCTATATTCTAGGTGGTCCCACTGCGGTTTTCGTTTCGCCAAAAATGCCTCGGGGCCTTCTTTTGCGTCGTTGAGGCTTAGCAGGCGTTCAAGGTAGGCCTGCTCAATACCACCTACTTGTGCCAGAAAACGCTCGGATGCTCCGGCACGAAGCAGGCGGGTGGCTTCCATCAGCGGTCCGCGTGGCAGGGTGCCAAAACTGTCGGCCAAATCGGCCGCAACTTCATGCAATGACTGTGTCTGACCGGTCACGCTCAGCCCGCCGCCTCGTTCCTGTAGTTCGGTTGCCGTGAAGATTCCGCCCGTTTGAATCAATTCGGCGGCGAACAACGCGGGCAGCTTTTGCGGCATAAGGACCATGGCTGCAGGGGGATAGCATCCCAGCAGAATCTCCGGTGTACCGAATTTCGAAGCCGGTGAAGCGACGATCTGGTCACATGCCAGTGCGAACTCAAACGCGCCGCCGAGGCACGAGCCGTCAACAATGCAGACAGTGGGCACGGGACTTCGAAGAATTTCCGCGATTAGTGCGTGTGCGGAACGAAGCATCGTCGTGGTCTTCTCGCGCCCCAGGTGCTCAGCGACGTCAGCACCCGCCGAGAACACGTTCTCGATGCCGCTTTCAACAAACACAGCGTTGTGATCTGAGCGTCCGCGAAGGGTCTCGATAACTGAACGCAGTTCGTCCTGAACTTCGGCCGTCAGGATGTTCAACGGCGGCGCGGTTATAGAGATTCGGGCGACTCGACCTGCAACCGACAGTTTCACTGTCTTTGTCATGGAGACACCTCGGGCTCAATGTACGTCGACTGCACGAGCTTCCCGTCCGGCGCAAAGTCCAGCTTCCAGGCGGATGCGTGGCCGCAGCGATAACCGGGTACGCCCAGCTGGTGGATTGCCCCCGGGATGTTATTGCTGTGAGCAACCCAGACCATGGTGCCCTGTACGTCGGGAATCAGAAAGCTTTGGGAAATGTGCAATTGCGGGTCGATAGTCGGCTGCATGCCAAGCGCGTCGGCAATGGCCTCGGCTGTCTGCCTGCATCGAAGGTGTGAGGCCGTCCGAAAGTCAGACACCCGAAGCCGGCGCAGGTGTTCGCCCATCCAGCGAGCCTGTTGCAGCCCTCGCTGAGACAGGGGGCGATCGGCGTCGCTACCGTCCCAGATATGGGGCGGCAACGGCTCAGCGTGTCGAATCAGGTAGATAGTAGGCATTACAAACAGTGATCTAACGGTGATTCGCGTCAGGATGCAAACGCCGTAAGATGTGTTGTGCGCATCCCACTTGATTGTCGTGCGGTTGTATAGCCGGGCAGACCCGACGTCCGGAGCTTTCGGAGGAACCCGTGAAGACCAGAATTCTTCTCGCCCTAATTCTGCTGTTGGCAATTGGTGTCTCGACCCTTGAGACGCAGTCCGCTCCTGAGGCGCCGGTTGGCAGTCTTGAAGACTACGCCAAACTTGAACTGCGGATCCAGAGCGTCGCTGAAAGAGTACGCCCGGCAGTTGTCGCGATTCGTATGGGTGGTTCGTCGGGCTCGGGTTGCTTTATCTCGGAAGACGGTTGGATCGCCACCGCCGGTCACGTAACAGGCCCGAAGCCGGGCACCAAGTGTCGTGTGATTCTGTATGGCGGCGAGACGCTTGATGCGGTGACGCAGGGCTGGCATGAAGCGATGGACTACGCCCTCGTTAAGGCCGACACACAGGGCAAGAAGGTCCCTTTCTGTGAGTTGGGCGAATCTGAGAAGGTGAAATCCGGGCAGTGGTTGATCCCGATGGGACACCCTCTTGGGCCGGAAGGCGGGCGCGATGCCGTTGTGCGCGCCGGTCGCTGTCTGGTGCCTGAAAATGCCCGCAGCATGATCGTAACGGATGCGCCAGTGATCAGCGGCGATTCCGGCGGGCCTGTGTTTGACCTGAACGGCAAGATCATTGCCATTAACCAGTCAATCCAGACCAACAACGTAAGCATCAACAACGTTACGCCTGTCAAGCTTATGAAAGAGCTTCTGGCGGATCTCAAGGCGGGCAAGGGATTCGGCAACGCGGCGAGCCCAAGTTGGGGCAAGGGCATGCGTGAGCCTGAAGAAGGCTCACTTGTCGGCAACGAAATCAAGACTTACCAGCAGGCGCTGAAGAATCTGCAAGACCGCAAACTCAAGCGCTGCGCTGAGTTGTTTGACGAGTTGCTGAAAGCTGAAAAGCGCACCTCCGACGTGCTGTACAACGCCGGGTGCGCGTACTCGCTCCGATCAGCCGAGTTGAAGGGCAAAGAAGCGGACGAGATGGCGGAGAAAGCTGTCGCGGCGCTAAAGCGGGCAACTGATGCCGGCTGGCGTAGCATGGATCACGCCGAGACCGATACAGATCTTGACCCGATCCGGGACCGTGACGACTTCGCTGAGTGGATGAAGAACGGACGCCGTGCAGGAAAACGGCCGGTAATCGGCATCACCGTGCGCTCATATCGCGGTGTGCGCATTGAGGACGTGCTGCCGAATTCTCCGGCAGGTAAGGCCGGCTTCGAGAGCGACGACATCGTTGAGCGCGTAGACAACGAGAAAGTCACCAAGGCCACACATTGGGTTGACTGGGTCATTGAGCGAGGGTTGACCATCGACCAGGAGGTGAAGGTTACCCGACGCGGAAAGCGGCAGGTCCTTCACATCGCCGTGCCGCCATTCGGCGCGCGAGTCTTCGGCCAGGGCGGCGCACGCATTGTCGAGCTGTTTGAAGGTGGCCTGGCGTTCAACGCGGGGCTGCGCGAGGACGACGTGATTATCCGGGTCGGCGAAACGGAGATCGAAGGCGCGCTCGATTTTGCGAACGCGATGATGATGATCGACGCGAACAGCGAGACGGAGCTCGAGGTTAAGCGCGGGTACTCACGCGAGAAGATCAAGTTCAGTTACTCAACGGGCGACGTCGGCGAGGGCGAGGATAGCGGAGACGGCTCATTGCCCCGCGACGACTGGAAGCAGGGCAATCACCTGCTGATTCAGTGGGCAAAGCTGCTGCAGGCAAAGGCCGCCGGGACCGTCTTCCCGATCAAGCAGAAGGGCAAGCAGGTAGCCTTCGCTACGGCAGTCTCTGCGGACGGATTGCTGGTGACCAAGGCCAGCGAAATCGATCCATCAGAGAAAATCGAACTGCTGGACGGCAGCAGCGCGATTGAAGCGACAGTGTTCGCACGGAATGATCGACACGACATCGCGGTGTTGAAATGCGAGCGTAAGTTCAAGAAATGGATCGATTTCGCGAGTGGGACGAGTGCCGAAGAATACCCAAGAATCGGCACGATGCTGGCGACTATTGACGCGAAGGGCGATGCCGTTGCGCACGGATTCGTTGCCCTGCCACCCTACGACAGCGACAAGATTGTCGGTCAGCCTGACCCAAACAGCCCATTCATGGGCATCGCGGCGCGCGATGCCGATGGGGGAGGCGCCGAAGTTACCAGCGTTACGCCGGACATGCCTGCAGCAAAAGGCGGCATCCAGGTCGGCGACGTCGTGAAGAAGATGGAAGGGCAGACGGTCGATGACTGGAACGGACTGATTGCCATGATTCGCGGGCGGAAAGCGACCGAAATCGTCAAGTTCACGGTCCAGCGTGGCGATGCGACACTTGAGCTGGACGTGCAGCTTGTCCCACGTGCGGAAGCCCTCGGGCAAAAAGCTCCAGCCAAGGGCACGGGACGCCCGGAGCTCGGGCTGTTCCAGTGCCGCCCGACGGAAGATCGAAAGGGTATCCAGGTTGGTTACGTCAAGCCGGGCTCTCCGGCTGAACTGGCGGGCATCGCAAGCGGCGAAGTTCTGTACAAGGTGGATGGCAAAGAAGTAGCTGACCAACGAGCCCTAGACGACATCATCAAGGGCCACAAGATCGGTGACCGTCTACCGGTCGTGCTCTTGCGCGATGGCGTCGAAACAAAGATGGACATCGAATTGGCTGAGGAAGACGCCCCGCCGCCACCGCCGGGCAACGGACGCCCGAACGTGAAGGGGCCAATCAACGATCGCTACACCCACATGGGCAAGGTAATTCAGCACGATGGCGTAGTACTGCCGTCGCAGCAGGGAAGCCCCGTATTCGATCTGCGCGGGAACCTGGTGGGGCTGAATATCGCGCGGGCCGATCGGACGAGGACTTTTGCACTGTCCGCTAGGCAGGTTGCCAGGATACTCGCAGAACTGACGGGTAAGGGAAATTGAGGTAGCGCATTTGCACCTCGGGATTGTGTTTTTTGGCGTCCACAACAACGCTAGCTGACGCTATGATCTTGCCTTAACTGAGCTTATGAGTTCTGGCGGTAGTCGGGTGCATGTCCAATACGCAGACTGATGTCGACGTAGCGTTCCTTAACTTTGTCCTTGAGCGAAATGTCCTTACACCGCTCGAGGCAGAGGCGTTGCGTAGCGAACTGCGCCGCAAGAAGGCGACGCAACGTCACATGACAATGCAGAGTCTGCTTGTTCATAAGGGCTTCCTGACCCAGGACCAGGCCGACAGCTTGTTTTCGGAGTTGTCGAACATGCTGTCGCAGCCGACGCTGTTACCCGACGAAGACGACACTGGCCGCGCACCAGTACCGACGCAGCGCCCTACAGAGCGACGGCCGACCGGCAACGTAGAGGCCGGCGCGCGCCCCACAGATCGACGCCCGACAGATCAACTGGATCAGTCCCAGCGCCCCACGGAGAAGAAGCCGGGTACTGGCCCACTGAACGAGCGCAGCACGCGCCCCGTTGAGGACAGTCGCACCGGGACGGGCGGGCGCTCCACTACGTCCAGGAATACGGCCAAGCGTGAGAAGGATGATGGCTGGGATCTGAGTGAAGATTCCGACGCCCTTAGCGCTACCGATAAGATTGTCCCGGCGGGCACGATCATTCAGGCCAGCGAAATGACCATCGCCATGATGCGTCAGAAGATTGGCATTGATGACGGTGTGAAGCTCGTCAGCGACAAAATGCAGTCCACGCTGGCGCAGTATCAGCCGGATGCCCCGGCCGACAAAAAGCGCTATGTCGTGGTTCGCGAGATTGCGCGCGGTGGCATGGGTAAGGTGCTTGAAGTTGAGGACACCGAGCTGCGCCGTTCTGTCGCATTGAAAGTCCTGCGCAAGGAACTTCTCGGGCGACGTGACATCGTTGAGCGATTCCTTGAAGAAGCTCAGATTACCGGGCAGCTCGAACACCCCAACATCGTGCCGGTTCACGAAATGGGCGTTGACGGCGCCGGCAATCTGTACTTCACAATGAAGTTTGTCGAAGGCTCAAGCCTGGCCGAAGTCCTGCTGCGACTGCGTGAGGGCAACCGCGATACGCAGCGCGAGTACCCGCTGCTGCGTCTGCTGGACGTCTTCATCAAGATTTGTGAAGGCATGGCTTTTGCCCATAACCGTGGCGTGATTCACCGTGACTTGAAGCCTGCCAACATCATGGTCGGTCGGTTCGGTGAAGTGCAGGTCATGGACTGGGGCGTCGCAAAGGTAGTTGGTCGTCAGTTCCGAGCGTCTGAAAACGACAGCGGCATCGTTCTTACTGACCGCCTCGATTCAGGCTCAGCTCACACAATGATGGGGTCGGTTATTGGTACGCCCAGTTACATGTCTCCCGAGCAGGCCAAGGGCGAAGTTGACACGATCAACCACACCAGCGACATCTTCAGTCTTGGTGTGATTCTGTATGAGATGCTCTGCCTACGCTCACCGTGGACCGGCAAGTCTTCTGACGAAGTGCTTGAGCAGGTCCGCGAAATGACGCCCATGAAACCACGCGAGCGTAACCCCGAGAAAGAAGTCCCGGGAGAGCTTGAGAGGCTGGCGCTGAAGTGCCTTGAGAAAGACCCCGTAAAGCGTCTCGACACTGTCAAAGAGTTGGCAGAGAACGTTCGTAACTTCATTGAAGGCCGGGCCATGGGCTCGGTGGACTACTCGCCAATGCGACTGGCGATGAAGTGGATCGGTCGCAACAAGAAAGAAGTCCTCGGCGTGATGCTGACGTTGCTGGCTGTGTTTGCGGGCATCTTCGGCACGATCTGGTACATCGACAAGCTTGAGCAGGAGAAGATTCTCGGTCTTAGCGACGACGCCAAAGTGCTGATGGCCGAGTGGGAGGATCTTGCCAAGGACGGCAAATTCAGC
>JAGQRE010000103.1 GCA_020425695.1 Planctomycetota bacterium | reverse complement strand
TCCATCATGCCGGGCATGCTGGACGCGCCACCGCTGCGTACGCTGAACAGGAGACCTTTGCCGAACTCGCGCCCCAGCAGCTTTTCGACTGTGGTGACTGCCTCGCGGACTTCGTCCATCAGCCCGGCAGGCATTTCGCCGCCGGCGTCGTGGTAGGCTTTGCAGGTTTCAGTCGTGATGGTGAAGCCGGGCGGCACGTTTAGCCCTAGCCCGGCCATCTCGGCCAGGTTGGCGCCCTTGCCACCGAGCAGCGCTTTCATGCCGGCGTTGCCGTCGGCCTTGCCGCCGCCGAATGCGTAGATGCGCTTGTCAGCCATCGCGATCTCCGTGCTTGCTTCAGGAAGCATAGCAATCCGGGCGGGTTGGTTCAGGGGCGGAAGAATTTGGTTTCGGCATTGCCACGCGGCAGGCTATGCTGCTTGCTCGCTCACATTCTCAGACCGGCCAGGAGCCAGCATGAACCAGCCCCCGCAACCACCGGGTGGTCAGCCCCCGCAACCCAACCAGTATCCGCAAGGCGGCAACCAGGGCAACTACTCGCAACCGGGCGGGAACCCGAACCAGTACTCGTCGCAGCCACAGGGCGCACCGAACCACTACGGGCAGCCGCAGGGCGCGCCGCAGCAGTACGGCGGGCAACCGCAGGGTGGCTACGGTCAGCCGCAGGGGCAGTATGGTGGCCCGGGTGCGTACCCGCAGTATCCGCCGGGTGCGCCGTACCCCGTTAAGCGCGGCCCCGGCAAGGGGCTGGGTGTCGTGAAGCTGCTGGTCGGTGGGTGTTTCACGCTGGGCATGATCGGTGGGCTTAGTGCCGGCGGCTACAACGGCATCGGCGTCAGTGCGGTGCTTGGCGTGGTGCTGGGTGTGGCCGTGTGGATGACGGTCTCGGGCATCATGAACCTGATTGGCAAGAAGCTGCCGATGGTCGCGGGAGCGGGCGTGGTTATCGCCTGTGCGGTGCTCGGTGCCGTGGCGGGCCCGCCCATCAGCGCGGCCACCTATGAATCACAGGAAGAGACAGCATGGAACGAGCTGACGTCGCTGCCCGACGAGCAGGTGTACACCTACATGTGGGACATCGATTACTTCGACAAGATCCCCGAGCCCTTCCAGCGCGAGGAAGCGCAGGGCTGGCGCAAGTACGCCGAGGTGCGTGAGGCCATCCGCAACAGCAACCTCGTTGCCGTGCGTGACCACATCGCTGACATCAAGCAGAACCACGCGGGCGACGAGAACTACCGCAAGGCCTTCAACGCGGCCAGCGGCGCGCTGAAGGGGCGCTACGATGAAGTGCTGGCGAAGCTCGGGCAGCCGGGCGTGCAGAACGACGAGGCCGAGTTCCCGGTTGATGAGGAACTGCGCAAGGCCTTCAAGACGGTGCTGGCCGATCTCGCCGAGGCGCCGACGCCGGACGTGTATGTCGCGTTCACGAACAAGTCCGACCTGACGCCGCCCGAGGGGCACGAGGAAGTGTTCAACGACATGCTGGAGAGCGACAGCGTCAAGCGCGGCTTCCCGAACGGCGACGTGCCGGTGATTGACCCGGGTGACGCGTTCTCGGCCAAGTACGACGCGGCGCGCCGGGGCAGCTTTATCCAGGTCAGCGGCGAGGCCTTCCGGAAAGTCTTCGACGCCAACCTGCTGGCGCTGAAGCCGTTGGGCGACAAGGAAACCCGCGACGGCAAGCTGGTGTTGCAGGTGAGCAGCGAGATCCTGCGCACGCGCACCTACTTCGATTACTACAACACCAACGCCGCCAAGCAGCGTGTCAGCAAGGGGCTGCTGTTCGGGATTGCCGTGGTGTGGGAGCTGAAGCTGTTCGACCGCGAGGGCAAGCTGCTGTACGAGAAAGAGACGTTCTCGACGCCAGGCTCGGACCTTTACATCGACAGCAAGCCCACCGACCCGAAGTGGGCGGTGTACAGCATTCTGATGGACTCGGCCTATTACAACTACTCACGCGAGATCATCGGCAGCTTCGGGCTGGTGCCGCCGGCGATCAAGCAGAGCTTCGCCTACAGCAACTACGGCGTGGGCGGCTAAGCGGTCGTAGATGAGCGTCTTTGAGTAATGCCTTGTGATTACCCAATTGTCAGGTCGAGGGTGCGGATTGCTTCCGCACCCTCGATTGCTTGCTGGTCGCCAGAGTTGTGTGCCATCACAAGAGCTTTTTAGGTGGGGCGCTAGATAGCTTCCAGACCTCTCGCCGTGATCATTCGCCCGCGCGGGGTTTTCTTGAGCAGCCCCTGACGAATCAAGTGCGGCTCGTAGGCGTCTTCAATAGTGTCTTCTTCTTCGCCTACTGCGACAGCAATCGTCTTCAGCCCGAGCGGCCCGGCTCCGTGGTCAGCGATGCACTTCAGGATCCGCCGGTCAAGCTCGGTCAGCCCGTTGCCGTCGATACCGAGCATGCCCAGGCCTTGTTCAGCGACAGCGCGAGTGATCGTCCCGTCGCCGCGCACCTGTGCTACGTCGCGCAGGCGGCGCAGGATGCGATTCGCGATTCGTGGTGTCCCACGTGAACGCTCAGCGACAAGTGCTGCGCCTGCGTGATCAATCTCTACATCCAGCTTGATTGCGCTGCGGCGGACGATCTCGGCTAACTCGTGATCCGGGTATGGGTCCAGTCTTTCCAGAACACCAAAGCGAGCCCGGAACGGAGCTGTCAGAAGCCCCTCACGCGTGGTTGCACCAACCAGCGTAAAGCGCGGCAGGCTCAGGCGCATGCTGCGCGACTGCACACCCGGCTCAAGCACGACGTCTAGATAAAAGTCTTCCATGGCGCTGTACAGGAACTCTTCAGCGACACGCGGCAGGCGATGGATTTCATCGATGAACAGCACAGAGCCCGGCTCTAGGCGTGTCAGGACGCCGACCAGGTCTCCCGCCTTCTCAAGCGCAGGGGCCGAACAGGCATGCATCGGGACACCCATTTCCTCAGCGACCAAATGCGCAAGGGTGGTCTTGCCAAGCCCGGGCATGCCGCTGAACAGGATGTGGTCCATCGCTTCGCCACGTGCCTTGGCGGCCTCGATGAACAGTTTCAGGTTCTCGACGACCTTCCCCTGGCCTACGAACTCGCCCATCAGGCGCGGACGCAGGGCGTTCTCTACGTCAGAAGGGTCAGAAGGCTGCACGTTGCGGTCAACGAGTTGCTGCTCAAGCGTGGCAATGTCGTCCATGGTGGACCTTTCGGATGTAGGTGCATCCGTAGATCGACATGGTTACGGCGAGGACTTGAGAAAATTATCCGGACGTTGGCGCTTCGCGCCGGGTATGGGGTTTGGGTGCAAATTCCTCTAAGCCCTAAGCCCCAGAATGACGTTATCGATCAGCCGCGTGCTGCCGAAAAAGGCGGCGGCGGCCACCAGCGTTGGGCCGTTGACTTCCAGTACCGGCTCAAGCGTCTCTGCGCTGACCACTTCTGCGTAGTCGAGTTTGTCCGCGTAGTCGTCCAGCACCGTGACCAGTTGCCCGTGAAGTACGCCCGCCGTGCGCGTACCCGACTCGAACAGCTTCTGAACTTCACCCAGTGCCTTGCTTAGCCCCACAGCGCGCTTGCGCTCGTCTTCACTGAGGTAGCGGTTACGGCTGGACATGGCCAGTCCGTCGGGCTCGCGAATGATTGGACAGATCACCAGCTTAATCGGCAGGTTCAGGTCGGCTGTCATGCGCTTCAGGATCAATGCCTGCTGCGCATCCTTCTGCCCAAAATAGGCACGCGTCGGGCGGACAATGTTGAACAGCTTGCTGACCACCGTTGTCACGCCTCGGAAGTGCCCCGGGCGGGAAGCACCGCACAGGCGATCGCCAAGCCCCTCAACTTCGACCCAGGTGCAGAAGCCGGGCCGGTAGATCATTGCCCTGTCCGGGGTAAATACGGCATCCGCGCCGGCGGCTTCGCACAGCTTGAAATCGGCATCCAGTGTACGCGGGTACTTGTCGAGGTCTTCGTTGGGGCCGAACTGTGTGGGGTTGACGAAGATGCTCACCACGGTGCGCTCGTTGTCGGCAGCACTGGCACGAATCAAGGACGCATGTCCCTCATGCAACGCACCCATGGTGGGCACAAACCCGAGGTTGCCGTCACCCCGCCATGCGCGCACTTCTTCGACTGTGTTCAGTATGTGCATGAAAGGCCTGTAACCTTGGGAACCAAGCATTCTCAGGACGACGCCGGTGAGCGTTCTTCCTTCAGCCGGGCGTAAGCGGTGGCATAGGGCTCGCCGGTTTTGGGGTCTTTGAGTGTACTGGCTATCTGAAGCAGCGGCCACAGCACGAACTCGCGCTCATGCATACGTGGATGCGGCACCTCAAGGTCCGGCTCGTCGATCTGTTCTTGCCCGTACAGGAGGAGGTCGAGGTCAATCGTCCGCGGTGCGTTTCTTGGCTGGTCAGCACGATCTCGTCCCAGCGCGCGTTCGATATCGAGAAGCACGCCCAGTAAGGAGTGGGCCGGCAACGCGGTTCTCAGCCACACCACACCGTTCAGGAACATGCCGGCCCCGTCCGGCGAATCCACGGGTGCCGTTTCGATCAAGCTGGACTCGCGCAGGACTTCGATGCCTTCCTGCTCGCGCAGTTGACGAATCGCAGCTTGCAGGCTGCCCTCGCGGTCGCCAAGATTTGACCCCAGCCCGACAAAGACATCGAACGTTGGCGAAACATTATCGGTCGTGGGCTCAGCCATTATTCCTTCGCATCCTGACGCGCCATGACGTTTAATAGGCAGGGCCATAAATGAGTACGCGTGTGGCGGCACGAATGCTCAGAATAGAACACAGGTAAAATGATGCGAGGACCAGCGCCATTAGTGGTGCTTGTGATCCTTGGCTTAAGCATAGCGTGCGGGACTTGCCGCGCACAAAATGACAATCAGCCGGTTCCATCTGGCACAGAGTTGCAGACGGAGTCGCCGTTCGCCGAGGAAATCAAGCTGCTTGACGCCGCAGCCGACAAAGCTGCGCGGCTGCCGGTATTTGCCGACATTCTGAAGAAGGCGGACGAGCAGAAACTGTCGCCTGAGCCGCTGATCTCAATCCTCACGAACAAGAAACCGGAAGCCACCTTCAAAGACCTGCTTGAGTACTTGCGCGACACGCCCGATGCGAGGCGCGCTTCGTTCATTCAACCACTCGTGCTTGGTGCCAACGAAGCCGGAGACTCAGCCAAGATTGCTGTCTCGGCCGTCTTGGCGTACGGATCAGACGCACTGCCACAGATCTGCGAGATGCTTCAAGGTGAGGTCGCTGGTGAGCGTCTGGCGGCGGCTTCGATTGCAGGCGAGCGCCCGGGCGGAGCAGCCGGAGTTGTGAAGCTGATTCCGGAGCTCGTTGAAAGCCTCGACCGCAAAGAGCCTGACTTGACAGGCATTTCCGTACGAAGCCTGAAGCGCATTACGCTGCTGGATTTCGACAGCCCCGATAAGTGGAAGAACTGGCTTGGCGAGAAGACCGAAAAGGACCTGCTGGTCGAAATTGCAGACCGGACCGAGAGCATGCTGCGCGATGCACAGGCCAAACGCGATGAAGCGCAGGCCAAGCTGCTGAAGGTTTTGCTGGATCGCATGCGCGACGACGAACGTGACGATGCGCCTGCGCTGATAACTCACCTGCACGAGTCCGACTCTTTGACTGTGCGCAAAGAAGCCGCCAGCCTATTGCGCGAGCTATTGAAGAAATCGAAGGACGGGCAGCTTCAGCTAATCGTAGACGCGCTCGGCAAGAGTCTGGCCAACCGTGACGAGTCTGAAGAAGTTCGCAAGTTGTGCGCGGCCGGCCTGGGCGAGTGCGGCAACCCAGACATCGCCTTTCCCTATATCGATGCAGCACTTGAAGCCAACGGTATCAGCGCTGACTTGAAGCTGGAATTAGTGAAGGGGCTGAACGCGCCGATTGCTGCCGCACGCCTTGCAAGCATGCTGGAAGCCGAGATCGACGAGGTCGAAACACGCAGCGGCGCGGTCATGGACACTCTGATCGCGCAGATTCGCAGTGTCGTTCGGATCGAGGACGCTTCCCCTGAGAAAGAAAGAATCCTCGCACAGCTAAGCCGTCTGATCGATCTGGTTGCGACAAAGATCAGCGGTGAACTTGAGGCTCCTGCGCGTGCCCGCTTTGTCGACTTGGCCGCACGTGCGTGCGATACGCTGGCACACATCAGTCGGCAGCGCCTTGTCGATATCTCTCCGTGTGTGCCGTCGCTGCTGAACATCGCAATGACGGAAAACGGGGCGGCGTCAGCAGGACTGACGGCCATGCGGCAAGCACTGGACGTACCCACGTCGCGCGACAAGGTGATCGATCAGCTCACGACGACAGAGTCCGCTGAGCGTCTGCAAACTCAGTACCTCAAGCTCGTGACGATCGGCGACGAACCCATGTTGATCAAGCTGCTCGGGCTGTACGAAGGCATGGCGCAAACGCCTGAACCCGTTGACGCTTTGCGCAAGCGCCTGCTGGAGCGAGCACGCAGTTCAATGGCAGTCATGCCCGCCACGCCATCAACGCGTAAAACTCTTCGCGATGCGTTGCGCGGTTTGCTTGCGGTCATGATCCAGGACCCCGAACAACAGGCCGCGCTGATCACTGACCTGCTCAATGCCGATTACGGCAGCAACGACGCGCTTGCATTCCTGATGCTGCTAAAGGCCCCGCGCGTCGCGTTGATCACCACGGCCATGCAACCGCTGATCGAATCGAAACCGATCAAGATTGCCGAGCTGGTCGCAGCACTTCATCAGAGACTCACTGTCGATGAGCAGGAGAGCCGCGACTACAAAACGTTCCGTCTGGGCTTGAACGATGAAGTGCGCAAAGCCATAGCGGCGAAGCTTGATGTGGCGTTGAAAGATCCCATCGGCGACGACCTCAAGAAAGAACTGACGGGGCTGGCTTCGGGCGCCGTTCGCGACCAGTTCGTGCCCACGAGTGTCAAAGCTCTTCGCAAAAATCCGGGCGCCGGCGAATCGCGTAACGTTGTCTCGGAAATCCTGTTGGCTGCGCTGCGGCAGGCGCACCCCGGCAAGTACGACAACGTGAAGCTGGACGGGCTGACAGGCAAGGAATTCACCGACGCACTGAATGACCTTGATGCGAGGCTGGCCGACGACGGCTACGCGGTACCCTGATTCCCCGCAATTCTGAGTCGATTCCGCCCACTTGCACTGGCGTGCAGCGGCTGGGTTGCTATCAATCTTGTACGACCGCGTTTTGAGGGTGCCGTGCACGACTTTCCGCTGAGCCACATTCGTAACTTCTGCATCATTGCGCATATCGACCACGGGAAATCGACCCTGGCCGACAGGTTGCTGGGCATGTCCGCGGCTGTCGACAAGCGCAAGCTCGTTGAGCAAACCATGGACAGCATGGACCTTGAGCGCGAGCGAGGGATCACCATCAAGGCCAAGGCGATCGCCCTGCCCATGGTCGTGAACGGCGAGCACTACTTGTTCAACCTGATTGATACGCCCGGGCACGTAGACTTCGGTTACGAGGTCAGCCGTGCCATGAACGCCTGCGAAGGCGCGCTGCTGCTTGTAGATGCGACCCAGGGCATCCAGGCGCAGACGGTCGCCAATATGTATCAGGCAGTCGGCGCAGACCTTGAGGTCGTGCCCGTTGCCAACAAGGTCGACATGGTCGCGGCCGACTTTGATCGCACTTGCAACGAACTCGATTCGGCCTTCGGCATTGATGGCACCAGCGTGGTTCAGGTTAGTGCCAAAACCGGCGTGGGCGTAGACGACCTCGTTCAGGAAATTGTTTCCCGGATCCCGCCACCGGTGGGTGACGTCGATGCGCCGTTGAAGGCACTGATCTTCGACGCCGTGTATGACGACTACCGTGGCGTAGTTGTGTACGTACGCGTGCGCGAGGGCGTGCTTAAGAAGGGTGACCGCATTGCCATGATGGCCACCGGCGCTGAGCACGAGATTCTCGAAGTCGGCGTCGTCCGCATGGGTCTCCAGAAGCAGGATCGGCTAAAGTGCGGCGAAGTCGGTTACGTTATCTGCGGCATGAAAACCGTGCAGGACGTCGGCGTCGGCGACACCGTCACCCTGGCCAAATTCAAAGACAGCATTGAGCCGTTACCCGGCTACAAGAAGCCGCAGCCGATGGTTTATGCCGGTGTGTTTCCCACCAGCGCAGGTGACTACGACGCGCTACGCAAGGGATTGCAAAAGATTGAGCTGACAGACAGCGCCATCACCTATGCGCCGGAGCAGTCGGGTGCACTCGGTAGCGGATTTCGCGTCGGCTTTCTCGGCATGCTGCACATGGAGATTTTTCAAGAGCGCATGGAACGCGAGCTCGACCTCGACCTCGTGCAGACCGCGCCGAACGTAACCTATGAACTACTGCTGAACGACAACACGACGCGCTTCATCGACAGTGCGGGCGACCTGCCCGACGTCACGACCTTCAAGGAAATTCGCGAGCCCATCGTACGCGTCAGCGTG
The DNA here is from genome assembly GCA_020425695.1 of Planctomycetota bacterium. Lineage (GTDB taxonomy): Bacteria > Planctomycetota > UBA8742 > UBA2392 > UBA2392 > JACKID01. The sequence goes on along the minus strand of JAGQRE010000103.1, from coordinate 5,880 downwards.
ATCACGCCGACTGAGTTCATTGGCAACGTCATGTCACTCGCGCTTGAGCGTCGCGGGCAGTACCTGAACCAGGAGCACCTGGGCAGAGACCGCGCCATGTTGAGCTTCAAGATGCCGCTGGCCGAGGTGATATTCGATTTCTTCGACAAGTTGAAATCCGGCACTCGCGGCTATGCTACGCTTGACTATGAGCCGATTGGCTTTGAGGAAAGTGACCTGGTCAAGGTGCGAGCGTTGATCTCAGGCGAAGAAGTCGACGCCCTTGCAATGATTGTCCACCGCCAGTTCGCGGAAGGTCGCGCACGCAACCTGCTGAAGCGGTTGAAAGAAGAAATCCCGCGCCACCTGTTCGTCGTGAACCTGCAGGCCGCTATCGGCGGAAAGGTGATCGCCTCGGAAAAGATCAGCGCGATGCGCAAGAACGTGCTTGCGAAATGCTACGGCGGCGACATCTCACGTAAGCGCAAGCTCCTTGAGAAGCAGAAAAAGGGGAAGAAGCGCATGAAGATGATCGGCGGCGTCGAAGTCCCTCAAGGCGCATTCCTCAGCGTTTTGAAGGTCGAGAACAACTAGCTGAACTATGCCGATTCCCGCTCAGGTGGGAGCGGCTGCGCGATGCGCGACAGCATCCCAAAACCGGACCACACAGGTCCGAATCTGTCTGTCAATTGCGCCCTGTGTCACAGCGCTTGATCCCGCATTTCAAGCGGGTTTTCGGGCGACACTGGATTCTCCTGTTTTTTGGGAACAAGTTAATTCTAGGGGGTTTATTCGCCTATTCTACCTGTGTATACACCGGGCTCTACGGGAGCGATTTTTGTGCACGGATGCACGCAAATCGCGGTGGATTTTACAACCGGACCAGGCTTGGAATAGCGATACGCGAGGCGTTGTCAGCCTCGCAAAGGCCTGTTCAAGACAGCCCGTGGCGGGAGGATGCAAGTGCGAGTGCGCTCGCTTCGATGGTTGATCTTTTTCGGTTGCGCCGCGATTGCATTCGGCGCACTTGGATACACCGTCGCCAATGCCCAGGCCGTTGAAAAGATTCCTGATGGCGAACTTCCGGAAGGCGTCAAGTCGGCCGGTGACTTTGCCCCACAAGGCTGGGACGGCTCCGGCACACACCCCGGCAAAGCTGACTTCGATACGTTTTGTTCGGCCTGCCACAATCTGAACGAAGTTGCCAAGATTGGTCCTGGATTCGCCGGACTGTACGATAGAGTCACGAACGGCCCCGCCCACGAAGGCAAGCCCGTTCAGCAACGCCTGCTTGAGTTCATCAAGGAAACCCGTACCGGCGGGGCTGAGAACTACAGCAAGGACCCGTACTTCAAGTCTGTGCAGGAGACGTCAGGTGGTGCCGGCGTCCAGATGCAGACTCGCGGCGGGTTGCCGGAGAGTGCCACTGACCGGCGCATCCTGGACATCATTGACTACATCCTGCGCTTCCGTCAGCCGACGTTCAGCGAAGAAGCCTACCTGAAACAAGTGAAGCTTGGCAAAGAACTGGTCAGCGGCGCCCGCCCGTTCAAGTGGGGTGCCCCATCATGCACCGGCTGCCATACGATCGGCGCTGAGCACGACCTGCGCGGTGCCAACGTAGGTGGAAATGTTGCACACACGTATGTCTTGGCACGCCAGCGCGGCGTGGATGAAAAATCCAACTTCGCCGACGGGCTTCAGGACATCCTCGGTGGCGAAGACGCGCCGCCGGCTCACTACTGGTACAAGGATGGCGAAGGCAGCCACCCGCTAACAGAGGTTGAGTTGGTCGCCGTCAACACATTCTTTGAGCAGGCCGCCCGCGAGACTGGCACGGAACGCGACTCGAACTATCTGCCCATCTTCGCGCTTCTCCTCGCTGCTCTGGGCATCGTCCTGCTTGAGCCGGGCGTCCTGAACATCCTGTTCGTCAAGGAAGACCACGAGTACATCGACGGTCCGTACGCTGAAGAAGAGCATCATCACGACGATCACGCGGGCGATGAGAAGGACCACGGCGCTGAAAATGCAAAGGCGGTCGAGGAACCGGACGAACCCAAGCCCGCTGAACCGGGGGCAGAAGACAAACCGGACGAATCACCGGAAGCATCGACAGAGTCCGCGGGCACACCGGACGCTGACGTGAAGGATGAAGCGACTGCGGAAGCCGGTGGCGACGCCCCGGGCATGGAAGAGAAGCCAGAAGAGAAGCCAACTGAAGAGACGGCGAACGATTCTTCAGATGAAAATGTAGATGAAGCAGCAAGTGAAGCGGACAAGGGCGACGTGGCGTCGGATGACTCCGCGAGTGATGACGCAGAAGAGAAGAAGTAACGAGGCAAGGCATGGCCGGCGAGTTTCGCTACATCCCGCAGGAAACGTTGGACGACATCACCCGGCTGGTGAATCCGGTGCTGGATTTTATCGTTCCGTTTGTGCCGTACCTGGCCGTGCTGGTCTTCCTGCCGCTATTCCTGCGCGCTCTGCTTCAGTGGAAGATTGAAGCCAGCCGTGGCAGCTTCCTCGACGACGACACCGATCGCAAGCTTCGCAGCGTGCCGCTCTCAGTGGGCATCTGGGGGCTTATCACGATGCACCTCGTCATCGTGCTTTTGCCGGGCCTGATGCAGCGCATGGCTGCCACCGAAGGGCCTCGCGCGCTTGTAGAAGTCGTAACCATGGGCTTCGCGTTCTTCACGATGTTCGGCTTGTTGAACGTCGTGCTTCGCTTTGTGCTTGAAGCTGACGTGCGTCGCAGGCTCGGGCTGCTGGGCTATCTGGATGTCGTGATCATTGCGACCGTTCTGCTGCCGGCGCTTGGAGTTGGGCTTTACGCGTGGGCAACCGTTCGCTGGGCGTCTGTCTGGACCGGCACGGTCATGTGGCAGACCTGGATCAACGCCTTCACCTTCAACTTCAGCAACAACGAAATGCTCAGCCAGATGCCGGTGTTCATGAAGTTGCACATGATCATAGCGCCGCTAGCGGCGGCACACATTTTCCTGAGTCGCCTGGTTACGCATTTGATGATTCCGCGACCGTCGTTGCTGCGTCTGGGCGTCGTGCGGGACGGTGGCGATGAAGAAGAACTCAGCGTTGGCAAAGCCGCTGCTTTGATGTACGGCGTGTCGGCCGAAAAGAAGTCTCGTTAGGCACCAAGGAACGCGATGAACGCGAAGTTGGCAGTCTTGTTTCTCGTCCTCACAGTCGCCATGGCGATGCCGATCCTGCTTGGTATCCGCAGCGTTCCTGATATCCAGTTGCCCAATCTTCATACCGGCTACCAGCCGGAGCAGGAAATCCCTTACAGCCACCGCCTGCACGCGGGCGTGCTCAACATCGATTGCCAGTACTGCCACACCGGTGCCGATCAAGGGCGTCACGCAACAATTCCGACGCTCGACACCTGCATGAACTGCCACCAGACGGTGAAGGGGCGCACGACGTCCGCCCAGGAAAACATCCAGAAGCTGTACGACGCGCGATTGGTAGAGGATGGCGTGCCGGTCGGGGTTGAATGGAAGCGGGTGCATAACAATCCCGACTTCGTCTATTTCAACCACCAGACCCACGTACGTATCGCGAAGTACATCGACGCTGAGGGCAAAATCAGCGACGGTGTCGATTGCGCGTACTGCCACGGCGACATGACGAAGACAGGCGTGGCAAAGCAGGAGGAGCAACTCACGATGGGCTTCTGCATCAATTGCCACCGTGACCAGAATGATCGGCACGTCGCCGCCAACTTACCGGCCCGCGCGCCGGTGAACGCGTGCGATGCCTGCCACAGATAGGATTCGTGAGGACAGAGACCGGGGAGTGCAGCAGAGCGGCTGAAAGCAAATGGAAATACACACGCAAAACGACGACATCGCGGGCTCAAACAGCCATAGCGTTCCCGTATCCAGCGACGCGTGGTCGGAGTTGCCGGAAGACCTTCGGCGTGAGGCCGAGGGCGTAAGCAAGTCGCGTCGTGACTTCATGAAGGTCACGGGCATGGCTGCCATGGGCGCTGTAATCGCCGGCTGCACCGCTGAAGACCGCATCGTCAAGCCTCTCACTCAGAAGCCGGAAGGCATCACGCCGGGCGTTGCGTACAACTACGCCTCGACCTGCCAGGGCTGCAGCGCCAACTGCGGCATCCTGATGAAGGTGCGCGACGGGCGCCCCGTAAAGCTTGAAGGTAACGACACCAACCCGCTGAATGCCAAGACCCTCGGCGGCCCGGATAAGAACAAGGGTAAGCGCCCTGACAATGGCGGGCTGTGTGCCGTCGGCCAGGCACAGATGTGGACGCTGTACAACCCTGAGCGCTTGCACAACCCGACCAACAAGGGGGAAGCGGCCAAGTGGGAGGACATCGACGCCGCAGCCAAGGCCGCCATCGGCAATGGCTCAGTCCTCTTGACCGGTACCGTCAGTGGCCCGTCTGCCAAGGCTGTGATCGCGAAGTTCAAGGCAAAGGGCGGTCGTCACGTCAGCTACGACGCAATCTCGCGCTACAGTATCGCCAAGGCCCATGAGGCCACGCACACCGTCAAAGCGATTCCGCACTACAAGTTCGCTGAAGCCGCATTCGTGTTGAGCCTCGATGCCGACTTCCTCGGCACCTGGCTTAGCCCGGTTGAGCACGCCCGTGACTGGGCCAGCCAACGCGATCTCAAGTGGGGCCGCGACACGATGAGTCGTTTGGTAGCCATTGAAGCCCGCGTTTCACTCACCGGTGCCAATGCCGATGAGCGCTTCCGTGTCAAAGACTCGGCCCGTGCGGCAGTCTTGACCGACCTCGCCAATCGTCTGGGTGGCAGCTTCGGCGCGGCCGGCGAACACGGTATCGAAGAAGGCGATATGGCGAAGCTCGCCTCGGAGTTGGAGAAGAATGGCCGGCGTGCGCTTGTCGTCAGCGGAAGCCGCGACGTCGAAGAGCAGAAGCTGGTCAACTGGATCAATGACAAACTCGGCGCTTACGGCGCGACCATTGACCTGTCAACGCCGTCCCAGCAGAAGCTTGGTAACGACGAGGACCTGGCCAAGCTGCTCAAAGACATGGAAGCGGGCAGTGTGAAGTCGCTGGTCGTCTGGGGCTGCAACCCGGTCTATGACCTGCCCGACGGCGGCAAGTTCAAAGAAGCACTCAGCAAGATCGAGAACAGCTTCGCGATCAGCACCTACGCGGATGAAACCGCCAGCGAGTGTGCTTGGATCGCGGCCGCTGATGACCCGCTGGAAAGCTGGAATGATTTCGAGCCCGTCAAAGGCCTGTTCAGCCTCGCGCAGCCGGGCATCCGCCGTCTATGGGACACCCGCAACCCGCTGCAAATCCTCCTCAAGTGGGTCGGCAGCCCCGACGGTGCCAAGGATTATCGCGACGTCCTGAAAGCTCACTGGGAAGCGAACATCCTGCAGGGCATCAGCTGGAACATGGCTGTTGACCAGGGCGTGGTGGACCGACGTAAATCAGGCACCCAGCCGGACTTCATCAAGGGCAGCGTCAAGGGTGCATCGGCCGGGTCAGCCGGCGATGGCTTGGAAGTCGTTGTCTACGAGTCCTACAACCTGCGAGACGGCAGGCATGCAACGAATGGCTGGCTGCAGGAAATGAGCGACCCGATGTCCCGCGTCAGCTGGACAAACGTCGCCTACATGTCGCCCGCGACCCTGAAAGAACAGGGCTTCGAAGAGGGCGAATATGTTGAGGTCAGCGCGGACATCGACGGACGCAGTGCAACTTGCACTGTTCCCGTCATGCGCCAACCCGGCCAAGCCGACGGCACAGTTGCGGTCAGTCTCGGTTACGGTCGCACCAAGGCCGGCAAGATCACCCACGGGCGCGGTGTTGAGGAAGACGCTGTCGACCCCGAATTGCTTGATGAAGGTGTCTACAAAATCGGCGGCAAC
>JAGQRE010000102.1:11036-14430 GCA_020425695.1 Planctomycetota bacterium | reverse complement strand
GTGCGCATACGTGCCGCTGATTCTCTGGTACTACGCGGCTTACGGGCTGAACACGTCTACGGTGATGCTTGATGAGGCGGAAACGACCGAGTCGTTCGGACGCAGTGCCTATCTCTCGAAGGGCTTCAGAATGCGGGTTGCCGGCATCCTGTTCGTGACGATTCTGGTGGTCGGTGCGCCGGGTGTCCCGGGGCTGTTAAGCATTCCCGCCATCGTGGCTGAGACCATGCTGGTCAACGACGCAGGCAGTCCCCTGCTTGGCGTGATGGTCGGGCTGCTTTCAAACGCGCTGCTGTTGCCGCTGTTTTTCATCCCATTTGTCGTCTACTACTTCGACATGCGCTGTCGCAAGGAAAGCTATGACCTGGCCGTCATGGCTCGAAACTTCGGCATCGCTGAAGGCGAGATGCAGCGCTTTCGTTTTAACCCGCACCTGGGTTACGTCCCAAAGGGTTGGAAAGGCGAGCGAACGCGAAAACGAAAGGGAGTCCGCAAGCCCAACCAGCGTCCGGCGGCTGTGCGGCATGCCGCAGCCGGTATGCAGATGGCGCAACCGTGGGGACCGCAACCGGGTATGCCCGGTGGATTCCCGGGCGGCGCGCAGCAGTGGGGCCCGCCACCGGCACCGCCACAACAGCAGTGGGCGCCACCTCCCGGGCAGTGGCAGAACCCGCAGTGGGGGCCGCCACAAAGCCCACAGAACCCACAATACCAGCCGAATCCGAACCCGCCGCCGCTTCCGGGCGTGCGACGACCCATAAGTCCGCCGAATCCTCACGACCCGAGGCGACAATGAGCGGGCCAACCAACTTTCATTGGCGGCTGTTGTTTGTCGCCTTGTTCACGGCGTTGTTCCTGGCCAGCGCTTTGCCCGCCCAGTCTCATGACGAGCAGGCACGACGCATCACAGAGAAGCCGGCCTACAAGGGCTATCGTGTCGGTCGCCCGCCGGGTTCCGATCCGCAATCCGGCGACGGTCAAACCGGTGAAGATGGCGGGCAAGGCGGGCGTGGCGGTGAAGACGGCGGCTATCGTCGCGGCTCAGGCTCGCAAGGGCCGCCTCAGCGTGACTCAGGGGCAGGCCCCAGTGGGGGCGGTGGCGGAGGCGGCGGCAGTGGTCTGTCTCTGCCCAGTTGGATCGGCAGCCTGTTCGAGATTGTTGCGTGGGTCCTGCTGATCGCCGGTGCCGTGGTCGCGTTGTTTTTCATCATCAAGGCGCTGCTCGGCGTCAAGTTTAAGCGCAAGCCGAAGTCGAAGAAGTCGAAACGCGAGAAGAAGGATTCGGCTGAATCCGAAGTCGCCGCTGTTGAGGAAGAACCGATCCAGATTGACGAGCAGGTGTTTGAGGACGCGCTGCAGGTTGCGTTGCGCGAATACAACGAAGCTCTGGCGCGCCAGAATTTTGCAGGCGCGACCCTGCTGGCGTACCGCATCTTCTGGTTGCGCGCGGGCTGGGAAGGTTGCGTCAGCGATTCCGACGTAAAGACTTGGCGTGACGCCCTTCGGATGGTTCGCGGCTCGGACACACGCCAGGAAGTGCGCCGTCTACTGCCACTCGTTGAGCGAGTGCGTTATGCCGACTACAAGCCCGACCAGAGTGAGTTTCAGGTCTGGACGCAAACACTCGAAGCCATTCCGCCGCAGGGGGTGCTTCGATGAGCGTGCAGAATCCCACTCGCCGCGAGACACTGGTCCGTGCCCTGCTTCTGGGCGGAATCGGCAGCATCGTCGTTATCTACTTCATCGTTGCCGTCTTTCGCCCGCCTTTGCAGGCCGACAACTTCACCAACAGTTTCTCGACCTCGCCCGGTGGGCATTCTGCGCTGGTGGAGTTACTGCGTGCCAACAAGCGCGAAGTCAGCGTCGTCAACCAGAGGCTGTCGCCGCCGGCAGATGACGGCAGAAGGACCGAGACGCTGGCCTTACTGGAACCCGGCGCCGAGTACGTTGAGCACTACAGCGCGGAGTTCGAAACACTGTTCGCGCGCAGTCGTGAAGAATACACGAGTGTCATGCTTGTACTTCCCAAACGGCACTACTGGGCAGGCGAACCCGCTGAGCATGACCCGGAAGCCAGTGAGGGTGAAGTGCTGCTGTGGGAAGAAATTGTTCCGATTGGAAGTGTGCGGGAAATCTGGGAACGTACGGGTTTCGACCGCTGGCTTGAGTTTGGACGCACCGACAGCAACAGCACATTGAGCTGGAACACCTCAGCGGGTGAGACGGAACTGGACGTCGAGCTTGAAGAGCCGGCTCAGTACTTCAGTTGGCGGGAGACCGAGCGGGACATTCCGGACGAGTTCGAAGTCTTGCTCGTGAACGAAAACGGTGACCCTGTGGCGGTGCGCTATGTTCCGGACTACTGGCAGGACGCCGGCGGCGTGCTGTTGGTGGCCGACGGGGACATCTTTACAAACCGCTTCATCACCAAGCCCGGCGCCGCAACGATGTTGATGCGGTTGTTTGAATACACGCCGAAGGACGGACCGATACTCATCGACGAAGACCTGCACGGGTTCTCGACAGACGCTTCATTCGAGTATCTGGCAGCGACGCCTCCCGGACTGTGGCTGACGCTTTCCGTATTCATGCTGCTGGGTGTCTTCGGATGGCGGCAAGCCACAGTGTTGCGTCCACTTTCGGCCGAGCCGCAAGACCGGCAGGCCCGCAAGTTCTCAATTGATGGACTCGCCCGCATGATGGAACGTGCGCGTGACCATCACACCGCCTACCGGCGTTTGGTGAAGCGATCGCGACTTGTGCTGGGCTCTGGCGGCGTTCAGGTTCAGGGCGCCGGGATGGCGGCAGGCACGAGTGTGATTCAGAAGGGCAAGACAGGGCGCGTTACCCGAATCCAGGGCGGTACGGATGAAGAGCGGCTGATCAACGCGGCGCGAAAGATTGCGCATCAGGTGCGCACAGGCGAAACAGAACACGGCGACTGGTCTGAGGACTAGCACAAGACTCGCAAAGGAACGGCATGAACGAAGGACCTGAAAACGCAGCGACCGGCAATACGGGTGATGAAAACCTGTTTCAGTCACCAGCCCCGGCCGAGCCAACGCCGCGTGCTGAACCAATTGAGCAGCGCATCGCAAAGTTTTCGAACGTGCTGGAGTCGGCAGTCGAGAAGGTTGTGAAGGGACAGCCCGGCGTCGTCAGGCACATCCTGGTGTCGCTGATGGTCGGCGGTCACGTGCTGCTTGAAGGCAACCCTGGTACTGCCAAGACGCTGCTGGTGCGCACGCTCAGCAAGTTGTGCCATCTAGAGTTTCGGCGTATCCAGTTCACGCCTGACCTGATGCCGAGCGATATTACGGGTACCAGCATCTTTCGCCCTGACCGCGCCGAGTTCGAGTTTCGCCGAGGCCCGGTGTTCACCCAGATGCTTTTG
>JAGQRE010000102.1:0-10937 GCA_020425695.1 Planctomycetota bacterium | reverse complement strand
ACGGGTACCAGCATCTTTCGCCCTGACCGCGCCGAGTTCGAGTTTCGCCGAGGCCCGGTGTTCACCCAGATGCTTTTGGCTGACGAGATCAACCGCGCGCCCGCCCGTACCCAGGCGGCGCTGCTTCAGGCGATGCAGGAACGAATCGTCACGGCGGACGGCCACGATCACGAGCTGTCGGACATCTTCACGGTCATCGCAACGCAGAACCCGCTGGAAAACGAAGGCACATACCCGCTGCCCGAAGCCGAGTTAGACCGCTTCCTGTTTAAGCTGATGGTCGACTACCCGGCCGAGCCTGACGAGCTTGAGATCTTCCAGTTGCACGGCTCGCCGAGAACGTCGGATGAATTTGCAGGTCTCGCAAAACAGCAGTTGTTCGGCACCGGCGAGATCATGGGCATGCGCACGGCCGTGATGCAGGTTGAGGTGCGCCCCGACATCGCCAACTACACGTTGCAGATCATTCGCGCGACACGCGAGCACCCCTTCCTTCGTGCCGGCGCCAGTACCCGGGCGGGTGTCATGTTGCTGCGGGCAAGCCGGGCGCTGGCGGCAACCTATGGGCGAAACTTCGTTGTGCCTGATGACGTTCGCGAACTTGCCCCGGCCGCTCTGCGCCACCGTCTTTACCGCACAGCGGCAGCCGAGCTTGAAGGCACCAGCACGGATCAGATTCTCGACGACATCATCAACAGGATCGCGCCGCCGAGATAGCACGCTACCTAGCAGGCCTTAGATGATTTCCGGATAACTCATGGGTTACTCGCCAACCAGACTTGCACTGATGCTCGCGATCGCCCCGGTCGCGTTGGCGGTGCTTGTATTGGCACAACCGTCGCTGTTTCTGCCGTGGGTGGCCGTCACCGTTGGGTTGCTGGTTTTGCTTGGTGTTGACGCGCTATTGCTACCACGGCGTGGGACGCTGGAGTTGGAACGGCATCTACCTACAGAGGTCGGCGTCGGCGTGCCGTTTCAGATGAGACTGACCGTCGGCAGTGACAGCGGGTTTCGGGTCGGCGGACGACTTTACGACATCCTGCCGCCTGAGTTTGAAGGCTCACGCGACGCACTGAAGTTCAGCGTGAATCCCGGAGAAGAAGAAACCTGGACACTTGAGTACAAGGCACTCGATCGCGGAAAGTACGACCTGGATCAGGCCACGCTGGTGACTGCCGGGCCGTTGCACCTGATGCGGCGGGTACTCCGGGTGGAAGCAAAGGGCAGCGTTTCGATCATCCCCGGCGTCGAGATTCTGCGCAGTAACGAGTTGATCCTGAAAGCGGCTCGCGACGCGGATGCCGGGCTGACGCGCGCCCGAGGCGTGGGGCGCGGCGGCGAGTTTGAAAGCCTTGCGCCCTACGTGCCGGGTGACCCTCCGCAGTCCGTTGACTGGAAGGCATATGCCCGCACCGGGACGCTGGCCGTGCGACGCTATATTCCTGAGCGCCGTCGTCACGTGATGCTGGCGTGCGATGCCGGTCGGTTGATGGGCACACGCGTGGACGGGCGACGCAAAGTTGATCTAGCACTAGATTCACTGACGAAACTCGCGGCAGCGGCCCTGCAACGCGGCGACCTGGTGGGGTTGGTCATTTTCGACGGTGAAGTGCAAACGCTGATTCCCCCGAAAGCCGGCAGCGGTCAGCTTGCGCGCATTGTGCGGGCCAGTCTGGCGGTTGAACCCCGGCACAGTGAGACGGCCTACACCACGGCGTTCGTACGGATGAACCATGCCCTCGGTCGCAGGTCGCTTGTGGTGCTGGCGACCGATTTCGACAACGAGGCCCAGGGGTGGGAGCTGCAGCGAAACATCGCACAGATCAGTCGGAAGCACGTTGCCATCGTCGCGGCGATGCGCGACCCGGTGTTTCATGAAACGGTAGTGGCCCAGGTTGATGACCTGCACGGTGCGTATCGCCAGCTGGCGTCTCTGACACTGCTGGAGGAGCGACACAACATCCTGTCTCGCATCCATGCTGCGGGCGTACACACCATCGACGCCGAACCCGACGAGTTGACCGGGCCGCTGCTGAACCTGTACGGGCGAGTTGTTACCAGCGGAAAGCTCTAGAGAAGAAGCTACGCGGTTGCCGGGGTCGTCCATCTGCGAACGCCGAACAGCCAACCGCCGCACAGAATCAGCATGATCACAACCAGCGCGTAGCGCATCTCAATGCTGGCGTAGCTTTGGCGGAACGAACCCTCAATCAACCCGGCCATCATCAGCAGCGGCACGCAACCGAGCGCGTTGATGCAGGCCGTGACTGCCGTGTCAGTCAATGCACGACGCCGCGGTTTGCCACCCGGATTCAGCAGGCGATGCCCGATAGCCATTCCCGCGCCACCGCACAGAATGATGGCGCCGATCTCCGGGACACCGTGGGGGGCCAGCCACGCAACCGCTTCGATGCCGAGCCCCTTGCTGAAAAACAACCCGAGGAAAGCGCCCAGCATCAACCCGTTCTTGACCAGCAAATAGATCGTAGGCAGGCCCAGCAGGAATCCCCACGCAAAGCAGAGGAACGCGACCTGGGTGTTGTGCGTGAAAAGAAATGTCGAAAACATGACGTCCATGCCGCCTGACGTTTCTTGTGGCCCAAGCCCTTGTGCAAGGTACTCGCGACTGGCTGACGGGTCTCGTCCGCCTGCCAGTGAGCGGTCCACGAAAATGTAGTAGCTGTCGGGTGCGTAGGTGACGGCAATGAACGCGATGGCCGTGGCCACCGCCGTGATGATCAGCGAAAGCGCGTGATACTTCCAGAGTTTCTGGACGGCGTTCGGTACGCCGAAAATAGCGCCGCTGACGACTTGCCGCATGGTCGGGCGATTGCGCCGATAGACTGCAAAGTGGGCCGTCGCGACTGACTGTTCAATGAAATCCGCCAGCCGTTTGTCGGGGCTGAATGCTCGTACTCGGGCCAGTTCCGTCGCACTGCGGCGGTATGCGGCCGTGAAGTGCTCAACCGTATCCAACCGGTCTGGGCGTGCCCTGACACGTGACCAGGCTAAGCCCTCAAAGGCCAGATAACGCCACCGATCCATCGCACGCGTCGCGACCTGAGAGATGTTATGATGTGGAAATCCGGCCATAGGGTTATCCGTGCAGCCTGTATCGTACCGAGCATCATTCACCGATGCCACCCGCCCAGTGCAGGGTGCCGACCGCGTTGGGACGCTCGCCTGGAAGCACGAGGTCATGCTGCCCGAAGACGTGAAGGCTGCGTTCGAGGTGGCCAGCCCGTTTGCACGCACGCTGGCGTTCCTGATTGATGTGGCGATCATCATGCTGGCGGTAATCGTGATTGTCTTTCTGACTGCGATCCTGATGGTGGCCACGATGGCGAGTGGCGGGTGGGTCGCGCAAGCGCTGATGCTGCTGTTGTTCTTTCTGGTGAACGTCGGCTACTTCTTCCTGTTCGAGGGCATTTTCTCGGGGCAGACCATCGGCAAGTACGTGATGAAGCTGCGTGTTGTTAAGGAAGACGGCGAAGAGATCGGCCCGAAAGAAGGCATCGTACGCGCCTTCATGCGATTCCTGATCATTGGCCCGCTACCGAGCCTGCTGTTTCTGGGTGTGTTCGACATCGAGACTCTGTTTGCGGTTGCGCCGTTTTCGTTTCTGGCGTTCGTGATGTTCATAGACCGCAAATCGCGTGGCATACCGGACTTTGTGGCGAACACGCTGGTCGTAACCCAGAAAGTCCCGCAGCGTCACTGGAACACGCCGTACGTGCCCGCGTACTTCATGCTGCCGCATCATTTCTTTCCGCTGAACGCGGACGAAATGGCCAGGCTCACACCCGAGGATTACGTCAAGCTTGAAGAATTCGGTACGCGTCTAAGCACGATCGGCAGTGAGGCGCGCCAACAGGCGGCCATGGCGGCCGCTGCGGCCTTGGCGACTCGCATGAACTACAGCAAACCGGTTGACCCTGAGTACGCCGAGATCTTCCTGTATGAAATGCACGCGGCGCTCAAGCAGCAGTTGCAGCAGTTGTATCCCGACCTGTACGCCTAGCAGGTGTCACTTGCGATTGCGATTCATCCACTCAACGGCGAAGTCGACCAGCGGGCGTTGTTGCAGCAGCTTGCTTTCTGCGCAGGCGACTCGGCCGGTGTTGACCTTCGCATGTGCTTCGAATGCTGCGCCGATCTTTGCAAAGTCATCAGAGTCATAGTGTAAGCCTTCGAACTGCACCCACTGACGCCCGTGTCCGAGTTCAACCGCCGCGCCCGCTTTGACGGTTCGTTTTGACGTCCATTCGGCGCGATGTTCCGCCAGGTGAAGCGATGAATTCGTGTCGTGCCCGACGCCGAGTTGCAGCACGAGGCCTTCGAAGTCATAGACACGTGCTAACGGCGACTCCTCACCGAAGCTTGAATTCAGGCGGTGATCGGCCGTGATGGCATGGGCGTATCGGCCCCAGGCGCTGAAACTGGTGCTGGGGTGGTCGCTGCGACGCACGTCGGGCACGGTTCGGAACAGCTCGGGAATCGCACCCAAGCGTCGCGACGGGGTAAGCTTTCGGTCGAAGGCCGGCATGTGGTCGCGAATGGTCTGCCACCAGGCTTCCGGCACAGGCGGGTCTTGCCAGTGCCGGGGGTCAGAGTTGTCGCTGCTGTAGGCGGGCATCACAAGAGTGCCGGAGTCCGTCAGGACGTCCATCAAGGCCATCAGCACGCTTTGTGCACCGCCGACAACCCACCCCAGTGACGACAATGACGAATGGACGAGAACAACTTGCCCGGCCGTAAGCCCCAGCGTGCGCAAGTCGGCCGCCAGCGAATCAACGGTGGCTGGTGTATTGGCTTTGGCAATGCTGTCCTTTTCGCTCATGGCAGGCTAACGATGTTCGGATTCAACGAACCGTTTCAGTCTTACGCCAAGCCAGCGACTGTAGGCCTTTGCCGACGCACTTGGCAGGTGTGTGTGATCAAGTGTTATCATGTTGCGCGTGGCAGCAAAGTCCGCGAAGTGCCAGCAACGCCCCGGTGCTTCGCGCTCAAGGCGGCTCCAGAATGAGCTACGCGGAAACAGCAGCTCCTCTTGTCGGGAATATTCACCCTCACTTGGCAATCGGACAAACAAGACGGCCGCACCGCGCTCGTCGAGTGTCTGCAGGTCATCACGCAGAGTGCGCAGCGCACGAGTTAGTCGTGCATCCCGGTCGTCAAATGTGTGCGTTGTCAGATCGGCCAGCACCGCAGCTGCCAGCTCGTGATTGAAACCACCGGTGTACTCAAGCCAGCCGTCTGGGTGCGTCGTGATGTTGTTTGACTCCGCGGCCGGGTCGCCAACCGGCGCAGCGACGCCAACCCCACCACGAACGGCATCTCTTAGAGCGTCGGACGGAACCGTTTGCCCTCTGGCCAGCAACAGATGTTGTTTGATCAGGGATGTCACTAGGCGTTCGGCGGGGCCGATGCCGCTGTCTCGGGCTTCACGTTCAAAGGCCAACTCAAGTTCCGTGCGATAGCCGGTGAAGCATGTGAACGGAAGGCATTCGACGACTATGACGTCCCCGGCTTCGAACCAGTCGAGACTCGCGTGAAGCTGAGCGAAGCCGTTTCCATAGGACAGTGCGGCGTTTCGCACTTCCCAGTTCTTGCCCAGTTCACTTTGGACGATGTTTGGGCTGATTCCGAACTGCGCCCTTGAACTGCCGAGAAAGACAACCCGTCGAGTGCCCTCTGGTGCAGGTGTGCGAACGCGATCCACGGCTACGGCTACAGGGCGTGCAGGTTGCTCGCCCAGACTCTCAGCGCGCAGGTGCCACTCCCACGCTGCGAGCATTATGAGCGTGACTATCGCGACAACGACCAGCGTCTTTGCCTGCGCAACGACTGGCACGCGTGACATGGCGTCCGTATTGCCTGCTTCAGAACTGGAAGTAGATGAACTCGACACCACGATCTCCTGCGGTTACGGCCAGAAACAGCATGACGCTAGCGACTCCGGCTGTCACGAGCCAGCTGGCCTGGGCACTCAAGTCTTCGACGCGGCGTTCGCGGCAAAGACTGTGAATCACGACCAGCCCGCCCATCGCCAGCATGACGAGGCCTGCATCCCAGCGTGAGAAACTCGGTAACCCGATCGACTGCTGCAGGCCACTCATGACACTGATCAGGCTTGCTGCATCTGAGAATGTCTCGGCACGGAACAGTATCCAGCCGAAGCATACGAAGTGAAAGGTTAGCAACACCAGCAGCGCCTTTGCCAAACGGCTGGCACCAAAACGCTCCGGCACAAAACGGCGCACGACGCGTTCCGCACCCAGATAAACACCATGCAGTGCGCCCCATGCCACGAATGTCCAGGCCGCGCCGTGCCATAAGCCGCCCAGCAGCATCGTGACAAGCAGGTTCAGGCGGGTACGAAAGCGCCCTTTGCGATTGCCACCTAGCGGTACGTACAGGTAGTCACGCAGCCAGCTCGAAAGACTGATGTGCCAGCGTCGCCAGAAGTCGGAGAAGCCGATAGCGCCGTAAGGCGCACGGAAATTGTCGGGCAAGCGGAAGCCCAATATCAACGCGCAGGCAATCGCCATGTCCGTGTAGCCGCTGAAGTCGCAGTAGATCTGGCCTGCAAACGCATAGGTGCCGACCCAGGCCTGAAGCGCGGACGGTGTCGCGCCAGTCGCATAGACGACGTCGGCGATCGGTGCAAATACGGCATCAGCGAGAAAAGCCTTTTTGAACAGGCCGAGAATGAACAGCAGCACCCCCCAGTAAACCTGCGGGGACGTCGCACGGCGCGGTTCTTTGAGCTGCCACAGAAAGTCGGTGGCGCGAACAATCGGCCCGGCGACGAGCTGCGGAAAGAAGGTCACGTAAAGTGCAAAGTCGAGCAGGTTGCGCGTGGGTTTCAGCTTGTTTCGGTAAACATCAATCGTGTAGCTCATGGTCTGAAACGTGTAGAAGCTGATGCCCAGGGGTAGCACGATACTCCAGGTTGTGTACTGCACGTTCCAGCCCGCCAGCCCGACAAAATCTGCAAAGCTCTCCGACATGAAATTGGCGTACTTGAAGGCGCACAGAATCCCCAGATTCACGAAGATGCTCACACCCAGCAGGGCCTTACGGGCGTGCTTGCTTTCGGTACGACCCAGCTTCAGGGCGACGGCATAGTCGATCAGCGTCGAGACCCACAGCAGGATCACAAACGGCGGGTTCCAGCTCGCGTAGAAGAAGTAGCTGGCGACCAGCAACAACGACTTCCGCAGGCTCCAGTTCAGCGGCAGACGGCTGAACAGAAACACGATCAGGAAAAACAGAATAAAGACAGGCGAGGTGAATAGCATGTACGGGCGTGTCCAGGTTCAGCGTGTGTGACAGCATCGGCGATGCAGCGCTGCAGGTAAAGGCCGTACATGGGTGGGAGGAGACTACTGGCTGAGCAACTTCTGCATCTTGACCTGAAGGTCTTCCCCAAGCTTCATCATTTCGGCCGAGATATCCTGCACCAGCTTCTGGTCATTCATGTTGGCCATCATCTTTTGTGAAAGCTCTTCGATTCGCTTCATGTAGTCCGAGTTGAGTTTCTCAAGCGCGCCTTGTTGCTCGTCTTGTTTCTGCTCTGCGAGTCGTTCAGCTTCCTGTTGTCGTGTGTATTCGGCGGCGAGCGGCAGCGTCGCTGGCTCATCTCGGAGAAAGACTGGAACATCGAGCTTTCGTGCCTGCTCGCGCTTTGCTTTGCAGGCTTCGCGTATCTCGTTGTGCTGGTCTACCGCCTCGCGTATGCCCTCTTTCCAGCCCTCCACGAGCTTCTGCATGTCCGGGTCGAAAGCTCGTTTGGGATCGCTTTGCCAGTAGTACTTTTGCGTAGTGTCCAGAAGCGGCGTTTCCTGGTTTCGACGGATGTACTCGCGCTTCACGCGGTAGCTGAGCTGCTCATTTCGTTTCTTCACCAGTTCGTCGAACGCACGGTCGTTCTCCCGACCGCGGGTGAGCAGCCGATACAAGGCACTCTCGGCCGCTGTGCCTGCGTTGGCATCATCGAGATCGGCGTCGACTAACTCAACGGCTTGCTTCATCAGAGCGTCGTCGTCGATAGCCTGATTCAGCAGCTCGAAACCGGCCGCGCGGCCACCCCAACTCTGAGCGTTCCGAATGAAGTCGAGCCGCCTCGTGAAGTCAGCGTTGTCTTCGGGCGGTCCGATGTAGATGCAATCAAGCAAGTGGGGAACGACTTCTGGGCGTTCCATGGCCAGTTCATCGATAGCACGCACCAGCACATCGATAGGATAGCGCCCGTACAGGTAACTGTTGCGCATCGTGTGCAGCGCCCAGCCGAGAACTTGACCTGTTACGTAAAACAGTCGGTACAGAACGATTTGCGCTATGACAGGGATTTCGTCGAAGTTCCGCCCGATCAACGTACCAACAGCCCACAACGCCTGGCAGGCGTAGTCCCGCCGTCCGTTGGCAGCGGCGTGTTCGGCTGCGTCGATCAGAGTCTTCACGCACACGCCCTGGCCGAGCCCAAGCTCATGCACCAGACAGGGTTTGCTTTGCGTGTCAAACACGACCGCGCGGCAGCTCTGGACCACGCTTGGCCACAGCGTTGGGTCGTTGCTGCAAAGCAGCTTTCCGACCGCATCGGCCGCACAGACTGAGACGGCGTCATCATCGCGTTGTATCTGCTGCAGCAGCCACGGCAGGAAGTGGGCGGCCGTCTGATTGATGTAGCCCCAGTGCTGAAACTTGTCAGCAAGCGCCACGCGTTGCAGCAGGTCGGGCTCATTCAAAACCCGCCAGATCAGTTGTTCAGTTTCGATGTCCCACGGGTAGTCGCTGCGCCCGCGACGCTGGTTCGTGAAGTCAGCCCTTGTTCGCTCAACGGGCGCCGGGACATCGTCTATGGTGATCGGTACCAGTCTCGACTCAAGCTTGCTTTGGGCGCCGCAATACTCGCAAGTCTGGATGCTTTGGGCTGCATCGACAGGGAAGGCCGCTCCGCAGCCCGGGCAGGTGCAGTCTTCATACTTGGCCTGCTTTTCAAGCCATCGCGTAGCACCCTTGATGGCTGGTCGAACCAACTTGGCTGCCTCAGGTTCGATTTCGCGTAATGTGAAACGAAGCTGTGAGCCGCCGCCGCAGAAGTCGCATACGGCGTCGCGCCCGGCATCGGCAAGTCGCATTGGGGCTCCGCAGGTGGGGCAGATGCCACGCTGGGCTTGCGCCAGGATTTGCGGAATCGCGTCGTACATGCGATCAGTCTAACCGGCCGCCGCGAAGAATTCGAATTTCGGGTATGCTGGCGGCATAAGTTCACCCAGTGTTTATCGAAAGATTACTCGGGCACTGTTCTGGGGTATCGCAATTCTGTTGAGCGGCATCTCGTGGGTTGTGATGGACCGCCTGGATATGCTCTGGAGCATCTGGGCGAATCTTGCTGACTCGTTGATTGTTCTCGTCGCTGCCTTTGCGCTTTCGCGTCTCATTCCACGCTGGTTGAACGTCGCCGATGACCGCTAAGCAGAAAATTCCAGTCGAGAACCTGATCCTGTTGGCCATCACGCTGATTGCGCTGGTCATCAGCGGCATTGGCCCCGCGGACCGCCTGACGTGGCTGCTTGAAACACTTCCCGTCATGGTTATCGCGCCGGTGCTGGTGCTTACTTACAGGCGGTTTCCGCTGACGCCGTTACTCTACCGGCTGATTTTTGTGCATGCCTGCATCCTGATGCTGGGCGGGCACTACACATATGCCGAAGTACCGCCGGGTTTCTGGGTGCGTGATGCGCTCGGGCTAGAGCGCAACCACTACGACCGCCTCGGCCATCTGGCGCAGGGGTTTGTGCCTGCCATTGCCGCACGGGAAATCCTGCTGCGGAAGTCGCCGCTGATACCGGGTGCATGGCTGTTCGTGATGTGCGTCAGCATGCCGCTCGCCTTCAGTGCCTTCTACGAGATGATCGAATGGTGGTCCGCTGTCGCGCTAGGTCAGGGTGCCGAAGCGTTCCTCGGGACCCAGGGCGACCAGTGGGACACACAGTGGGGTATGTTCCTGTGCATGGTCGGCGCGATCTCGGCCCTGCTGCTGCTGTCGCGAATTCACACAACACAGGTCAATCGTCTAGCGCCGCCAACAGGGCCGGAAGAATCTCTCCCGCTTTCCCGCGCAGGCTGAATGTTGCCAGCAACGAGAAAGGCGTCTCAGTCGGATTGATCTCGACAACCGTTGCACCCGCCCGTTGTGCTTCGACAGGTAGCGCAGCAGCCGGATAGACGAGGGCACTCGTCCCAATCGTGAAGTAGACGTCGGCATTCCGTGCGGCCTTGGCGGATTCCTGCAGCACTTCGGCGGGCAGCATTTCACCGAACCAGACGACGTCCGGACGCAGCAAGCCGCCGGTTTCCGGGTGGAGCGGCGGCGGCTCGTCGCATTCGGGGATTTCGCCTTCCAGCAAGCGTCCGGTGTCTGTGCACTTCACACGGGCGATGCTGCCGTGCAGCTCGAACACGCGCTGGCTGCCAGCGCGCTGATGCAGCCCGTCGACGTTTTGCGTGGTAAGCGTGAATTGTTCGTAGCGCTTTTCCAACTCCGCCAACGCAAGGTGCCCTGGATTAGGCAGCGCCTTAGCGCACATATCGCGCCGGAACGCATACCAGTCCCAGACCATCTTCGGGTTGCGGGCGAAAGCTTCGGGCGTTGCAAGTTCCTCCGGACTGAAACTCGCCCACAGCCCGGTCATGGCGTCGCGGAAGGTCGGAATCTTCGACTCGGCACTGATCCCGGCACCGGTCAACACCCCGATCTTCTTCGCCTTGCGAAGCTCTTCAACTAGTTCTTTCGGAATTTGTCCCACCATCGAATTTCACCACAAAAACACGAAAGCGCAAAAGTAGGTACCTGCTTCAACGGGCGTGAGATTCATGCCTTGGGTTACGTGCGCATTTTTATGCCTTCGTGGTTTAGCCCCGGCCCAGTT
>JAGQRE010000101.1 GCA_020425695.1 Planctomycetota bacterium | reverse complement strand
CGTTCGCTGAACGTGGTTCGCCGCCAACTGCTGAAGCAACTGCCGGCTGTTTCCAGGCGCTTTTCGACGTCCTGCCACGAATGCTCGTCGTATTGGCGTATCTTCTCGCCGTTCGCGGGGTTGATGGATTGCATGGCTACCTCCTGTGTCACGCCGCGTCGGCGACGCTTTGCTCAAGAATGTTCAGGCCGCGGTCGAGTTCTTCATCCGAGATCACCAACGGCATCAGTGTCCGGACTACGTTGCCACTGGCAGACATGGCCAATAGCCCGCTCTCCAGCGCTGTGCCGAGTGCCTTCTTCGTGCGTTCCGGGTCGGGCAACCCGCTTGTCGGGTCCACGATTTCGAACGCACACATGGCCCCAAGCCCGCGTGCCTTACGTACGTGTTTGTGCTCGCCTTCGAGATTGCGGAAGCTCTGCATCACTCGCTCGCCTATGCTTCGTGCGCGGGCGGGCAGGTCCTGCTCAATCATGATGTCGAGCACTGCGTTGCCGGCCGCGCAGGCCAGCGGGTTGCCACCGTAGGTTCCGCCAAGCCCGCCGATCTGCGGCGCGTCCATAAGTTCGTCTCGGCCGGTGACGGCGCTCAGTGGCATGCCGCCAGCCAGCGACTTAGCCATGCAGACGATGTCCGGCTGGATTCCGTAGTGCTCAGAGGCAAGCATGCGGCCGCAACGTCCGAATCCGGCCTGCACTTCGTCAGCGACGAACAGGATTCCTTTCTTCCTGCAAGCTTCGCGCAGTGCAAGAAGGGCATCAGGGTTTGCAGGGAAGAAACCGCCTTCGCCAAGCACCGGTTCGACGACGATGCAGGCAATGCTGGCGGCGTCGATCTGGTAGTGGAACAGATGGTCGAGTGCTGCCAGCGCGCCGCCGATGATATCCTGCTTGCTCGCACCTTCCGGCGGATCGAAGAAAGGCTCATAGGGCAAGCGGTAGACTTCCGGCGCGAACGGGCCGAAACCCTCAGCGTAGGGTTTGACCTTGCCGGTGAGAGTCATGCCCAGCAAAGTTCGGCCATGAAAGCCGCGCTCAAATGCAACGACGGCTTGTCGCTTCGTGAAGCTACGGGCGACTTTCACCGCGTTCTCGACAGCCTCAGCGCCGCTGTTGAACAGGGCGGTCTTGTTGGGTCCGCCAGTCGGAGCCAGTTCGTTCAGTCTCTCGCAGAGCCGCACGTAGGGCTCGTACATGGTTACGTGCCAGCATGTGTGGATGAACTTGTCGGCCTGTTTGCGAATGGCATCAAGTACGCGTGGATGATTGTGTCCGACGTTTACCACGCCGATCCCACCGCAGAAGTCGATGTACTCTTTACCTTCGACGTCCCAGAGCTTTGCGCCTTCCGCGCGTTCGACGAAAACCGGTGCTACGTTGAACGGCCCTTGCGGCACGCTCTGAGTACGTCGCTGGAAGAGTTCCTGGTTGGTCTGCTCACTCATTGGATCACCTATGGGAGTTCAAACAGTGCGGCCATGCCCTGCCCGCCGCCGATGCACAGCGAGACTACGCCGCGCTTTGCTTCGCGTTGTTTCATGGCGTTGACTAGCGTCGCAACCAGGCGGATGCCGGTTGCGCCGAAAGGATGGCCGAGTGCGATCGCGCCGCCGTGGACGTTCAGTTGTTCGGTTGGCAGCTTCAACTCGTGATTGACGGCGAGAATCTGCGCCGCGAATGCCTCGTTGATTTCGTATAGGTCGACGTCGCCCTGCTTCAGGCCGTGCGCCTCCAGTAGTCTGGGAATTGCCAACGCCGGTCCCATGCCCATCCGCTTTGGATTGAGGGCAACCGTTGTCATGCCCAGAAGTAACGCATCGGGTGCAAGGCCATCCATCTCAAGTGCGGGAAGCGACGCCGCGATGCAAGCGCTGGCACCGTCGCTCAGTGGTGACGAGTTTCCAGCCGTGACTCTGCCATTGTCGCGGAACGCCGGCGGCAGCTTGGCCAGCTTGGAGAGATCGGTGTCCGCGCGGACAGTTTCGTCGTGCCTGACTTCTTCTCGTTGTCGCCCTTGCGGAGGTAGTGGGACCAGTTCCGGTGCAAACCCGTCTTTCTGCGCCGCGGCTGCTGCCCGGGCATGACTTTCCACCGCGAAAGCGTCCATCTGCTCACGGGTAATGTTGAACTCGTCGGCCAGCAGCTCTGCGGTCTCGCCCATGCTGGGGTCGCCGATCTCGTCGGTGCTGAGATGGATGCGATACGGCTGAGGCTCTGCGTAAGCGTAAGGGCGCGAAGTCTTCTCCATGAACCAAGGGCCCCGGCTTGCACTTTCAACGCCTCCAACCAGCACGCGATCGGCGAGGCCTGTGCCAATCTTGGCTGCGGCAATCTGGAGCGCTTCCAGACTGGATGCGCACTGGCGGTCGACGGTTACGGCGGGCACCGCGACGTCGATGCCAGCCTGTAGGGCTGCCACACGTGCCACGTTGCCGATGCCACTGCGCACACAGCCGGCGATCACTTCATCAAATGGCGAACTCGTGCGCGCCGAAACGGGACCGAGTACATGCCCCAGCAACTCGTGCGGCTCCCAAGCGGAAAGCGCGCCGGCCAGGCGGCCGGTGGGCGTGCGTACGGGCGCTACAATGCCGATGGGGCTCTTCAGTTTCATGCTCGTTTCCTGAGCTTGCACCAGTCCTGGATGAAGCTGCACATCACTTCGGCGATGCGCTCAATGGAGTCAATGCTGACTTTCTCGTCTACTGCATGAATGCGCTGGGCTTTTGGGCCGTAACAGGTAGCCGGGATGTCGTAGTAAAGATTGAAAAAACGAATGTCGGTTGTAGCCGTGCAGCGCAACTGCTCTGGCTCATTGCCGCGCCATTGCTTGTGCGCGTTGCGTAGCGTCTTGCCGAGTTCGCTGTCGGTGTCGAAGACGCAGCCCTCGGCGCGGAAGCCGACCCATTCAACCTGCGGGGGGTTCTCTTTCAGCCACGGGTCGTCGTCTGCAACGCTTGCCACATGCTCTTCTACGCGGTCCATCACGACTGACAGATTCTCGCCTGGAAACGTGCCAATGCGATAGCCGGTTACGCACTCGCCTGCGACGGTGCTTTGCCAGTCGCCGCCGTTGATAGTGCCGACGTTCAGGTTGATCGGGTGCTCAATGCCTTTGTAGGAGTCGGGGATGTTGTCGGGTTCATTGATCTCGGCCTCAAGCATGCGCAGGGCCTGCATGATCTTGACCGACTTTTCGATCGCATTCACACCTTCGCCTGCACCCAGCACATGGGTGGTCATGCCCAGCACACGTACGCGGAACCAAAGCACACCTACCTGTGCCTTGATGATCGTTTCATTGAACGGTTCGGGAATGATCGCGGCATCCGCGCGATAGCCCTTTTCAAGCAGTGAGAGTGCTCCGTTGCCGGTGCACTCTTCTTCCACGACGCTCTGGCAGATTACTTTGCTTGCCGGTTCAACGCCGAGGTCTTGCAGCGCTTTCAGTGCCCACAAATAACCAATGGTGCCGCCCTTCATGTCGCCGGCGCCGCGCCCGTACATCCATGTTTCGCCGTCTTCCTCGTTGTGGACGACGCGGGGTCCGAACGGTGGAGAAGACCAGAGCTTGGTGGGTTCCGGGCTGACTACGTCGATGTGACCGTTGAAGATCAGCGAACGACCAGCGTCGTCGCCGGGGTTGTGAATACCGACGACGTTGTGCTTGCCCTCAAGCTGCCAGTCGGTCGGGCCGAAACCGGGCTTGTCTTTGATTTCATCGAGTTTGATCTTTTCGATCTTCACTTCCATCTGCAGGTCTTCGAACAGACTGGCTACGACGCGCTGGCCGAGTTCTTCTTTGCCTAGGACCGTCGGCTGACGCACGAGTTGAGACAGCGCATTTATCGCCCAGTCGCGGCGCGACTTTACGGCCGTGGCGATCTGTTCTTGATCGAACGTCAGTTCACGATTCAAGGCGTGGCCTCCCATGGCTCAAGCACATCAGGCGTGGGGACGTCCGCATTAATACCTTCGAGTGCTGACTTGCGGTCGAAGTCAGGGTGGATGCTGGCGAGATGCATTCGCCCGTCTATGCGCCGAAAAACTGCACGCTCCGTCACGAGAGTCCCGACGCAGGCCGGGGCAGTAAGCGGCAGGCTGCATTGTGGCACCAACTTGCCGCGTCCGCGCTTATCGAGGTGGTGGCTGATCACCAGTACGTGATTGGCTTTCTGGGCTAGTTCCATGCCGCCGCCCATGCCGGGCGTAAGCTTGCCGGGAATCTTCCAGTTCGCGAGATCGCCGCTCAAGCTGACTTCGAACGCGCCCAGCACGGCAAGGTCGAGGTTGCCGCCACGTACAATTGCGAACGACGTCAGGCTGTCGAAGAATGCAGCGCCCGGAACAACTTTGCACGCGCGCCCACCTGCGTCGATGACATCGCTGTCGGGCGTGCCCTCGGGGTTACCTTCGCCCATGCCGACGAAGCCATTTTCAGAATGGAAAGTTACGTCTGTATTTGCAGGCAGATGCTCAGGCAAAAACTGCGGCAGGCCGATACCGAGGTTGACGACCATCCCGTGTTTCACTTCGCGTCCTGCGCGTTCTAGCAACGTGTGCTCGCCAGACGTGAGTTCGCGTTTTGCCATCACAACTCCCCATGGGGTAACGGTCCTGCGGGCACAACGACATCCACAAAAACCGAAGGAAGATGAATGTCTTCGGCTTTCAGGTTGCCTGTTTCGACAATCTGCTTCGCTTCAACGATCACACGGTCGCAGGCCGTGCCCATGACGACGCACATGTTGCGATTGCTACCGCGCCACCAGGCGTTGCCCGCGTTGTCTGCGATGTCTGCACAGATCAGAGCGACGTCGCCGCGCATGCACGGCTCAACCAAGAGAGTCTTTCCTTCCATCTCGTAGGTTGCCTTGCCGTGGGCGACTTCGGTCCCGAGCCCAATGTCGGTCAGTATTGCGGGAATGCCTGCGCCGCCCGCGCGAATCTTCTCTGCGAAGATTCCTTGTGGGATCAGCTCACACTCGATCTCGCCGTCGTTCATCTGCCTGATGA
This sequence comes from Planctomycetota bacterium, assembly GCA_020425695.1. GTDB lineage: Bacteria > Planctomycetota > UBA8742 > UBA2392 > UBA2392 > JACKID01. The sequence continues at coordinate 9,501 of JAGQRE010000101.1, read as the reverse complement.
AATCCGGGTTCAGCCCGATGTGCGTGGCGATCAGCTTCTTCACCTGCCCTTGTTTGAGTAGCAGGTCGATACCGATGCCGGGTTCATTGGCGTCGTTCTTGATCAGTGTCAGATTGCGATAGTCAGTTGCGTTGTCGGCTAGGTACTTGATCGTCGTGAACGGAACACCGCCCCGTCCGAATCCACCGACCATAAGCGTTTGCCCTGAGCGCACGTAGCTGGTGACTGCCTTCTCTACAGTTGTGCCACGATCCAGCATTTACTCTTCTTCGATCTCTTCTTCGTAGTCCTGCGGATTGAAATGCCCGGTTTCCATGGCCGCCGTGACATTGGCGTTGCGCACGGACTTGGCGCTGGAGACGTCGCCACGGGCATAGGCCGGAACTTCGTCCGGTTGCTCATACCGCTGAACGGTCTGGTCTTTGAACTGATCGTTGACGTCGTGAATGTGTTTCACGAGCAGATCCTGAAGGTCATTCAAGGCGAGCTGCAGCAGGTCGATCATTTCATCGATACCCTGCTCATCGATAATCATCGGGGGTGCGATCAACACATGGTCGCCCCACAGGCCGTTGATGGATCGGCGGGGATAAATCAACAGTCCGTGCTTACGCGCCAACTCAGTCAACTCGAGAGCGACAAACCAGTTCGCGGGAAAGGGCACTCGTGTCTCGCGGTTCTGGACAAACTCCAACCCTGCAAGCAGCCCGCGTCCGCGAATGTCGCCGATACTGGGGAACACTTCCTTTAGCTCGTGCAGGCGCTCGTGCATGTATGTGCCGATTGCCGCCGCGTTTTCGACAAGCTCATTGTCCAGAATCTCGTTCACGGCCGCGAGCGAGATGGCCGCGCTGAGGGGGTTACCGGCGTACGTGTGCCCGTGCATGAAACCGCCGGAATCCAGTACAGGCTGTACAACAGCGTCACTGGCGATGATTGCTCCCATGGGCGTGTAGCCGCTGCTGAGCCCCTTGCTGGTAGCGACGATGTCAGGCGTGATGTCCCAGTGCTCGAAGCCGAAGAATGTACCCGTGCGTCCGCAGCCCATCATTACGTCGTCGATGATCAGCAGGATGTTGTGCTCGTTGCAGATACGCTCTATCAGCGGGAAGTACTCATCCGGCGGTACGGCACCTCCCGTTGTCGAACCCCCGATTGGCTCGACAATGAAGGCTGCAATGTTTTCTGAGCCGTACACCTGGAGCTTCTTCTCAAGCTCCAGTGCGCAGGCGATGCCGCAGCCCGGGTACTCTTTCTCGAGTGGGCAGTGATAGCAAAACGGCGCGCTGACCTTCGGCGAGTGCACGGTCATGGCGCGAAACGGCTTGTTTAGCGGCGAGTAGTCCGTCGTCGACAGCGCACCAAGGGTAGCACCGTGATAGCTGGGTCGAGTTGCTATGATCTGGGACTTGCCGCGCTGGCCAACGGTCCACCAATACTGGCGCGCGAGTTTCATCGCCGCTTCAACTGCCTCGCTGCCGGAATTTACGAAGAACACTCGGTTCAACTCAGGCGGCGACAGTTTTACCAGCAACTCGGCAAGATCGTTGGCGGGCTTGTTCTCAAACTGCTGACGGTACGTAAATGCGATCTTGTTCAGCTGATCCACAGCAGCGCTGATGACGCGTTCATTGCCATGCCCAAGGTTGGCGGAGATCGCGCCGCTGCACCCGTCGAGGTACCGGTTGCCCTCAGTGTCGTAAATGTAGATTCCCTTGCCGTAGTCGGCTGTGGGAAGACGTTTCAGGTCCTGATAGAACAGGTGCGGCTTTTCAGCGCCGGGGATGCCGAACGTTTCTCCTTCCACGTACGTCGTACGTTCGTAGTCGGACGGTGTGCGTTTCCCGATTTTTTCCAGTGACACGTATCAGCTCGTCAGTGCGGCCATGAACTCGCGAGCACGCTCGGCTTGCGGGTTTTCGATGACCTCGTCCTTTGGTCCACGTTCCACAATCTTGCCTTCATCCATGAAGCAGACACGGTGGGACACGCGTCGTGCAAAGCTCAAGTCGTGCGTCACAACGACCATGGTCATGCCCTCGCGTGCGAGTTCAGCCAACAGGTCGTTTATCCCCGCGATCAACTCGACGTCCAATGCGCTAGTTACTTCATCGAGAAGCAGCACTTCCGGGTTCATGGCGAGCGCGCGGGCGATAGCGACTCGCTGCTGCTGCCCACCCGAAAGCTCAGATGGCCAGGCCTTGGCTTTGTCAGCCAGACCGACACGGTCGAGCAACTGGTGAGCCGCTTTCTCGGCTTCACCGCGAGGCTTGCCAAGTACGGTGAGCGGCCCTTCCATTACGTTTTCGATCACACGGCGGTGCGGGAACAGATTGAAGTGCTGGAACACCATGCCCGTGCGCGCACGGTGTGCGCAAATCTCGGCCGACGTCATGCGTTGGTACGGAAGCGCGTCGCCATTCCAGACCAGCTCGCCTTCGTTGGGAACTTCCAGCAGGTTCAGGCAGCGCAGCAGGGTACTCTTGCCCGAGCCCGAAGGCCCGATCAGCGTGACGACTTCACGCTTGTGAATCTTCAGATCGACGCCCTTGAGAACATGCAAGTCGCCAAAGCGCTTGTGCAGATTGCTTCCCTGTAACAGCACGTCGCTCATGCCATTGCCTGCTTACCGCCAACAGAGCGCATCATCCGGCGCTCCCAGCCCTTCATGCCTAAGTCGACTATCGTGATAATGGCCAGATAAAACACCGCCGCCACGATGAACGGCATGAATGCATGCCCACTCTGGAACACTACGTTGCGCGCCGTGTAGGTGAGTTCAATCAGCGTGATTGCGCCCACGAGCGACGTGTCTTTGATGAGTACCACCAGGTTGTTCCCGAGAGAGGCGACGCTGTTGCGAAACGCTTGCGGCAGCACAACGCGACGCATGGTTTTCATGCGCGTCATCCCGAGGCTAGCTGCGGCCTCCCACTGTCCCTTGCCCACGCTTCGAATACCGCCACGCATTGTCTCGGCATTGTAAGCGCCCGTGTTGACTACCAGTGCAATCAGCGCTGCACCGAACGCAGTCACGACTTCGCTGCCGACGGCACTGTTGAGTACTGTCGCGAGCCCGTAGTAGGCTATGAACAACTGCACCAGCAAAGGCGTGCCGCGCACGATCAGGATGTAGCCCTGTGACAGACGAGCGATTAGTGGGTTCTTGGCCGTGCTGCCAATGCCGATCAGCGTGCCGAGTAAGATTGCGATCACGGCCGTGAGCAGACTGAGCTGAATGGTCATGATCGCCCCGGTCTTGAACAGAGGCAGCATGGATTTGACGGTGTCGGCGAAGCCGGGCTTTTGCGTCTCGACTTCCGTGGGCTCGGTCTTGGCGGCCTCGTGGGGAATGTGCTGCTGGAAGTCACCCCAAGACTTCAGAAGGACATCAAGGTCCGGCTCCACGCCGACCCACTTGTCGTAGATGCGCGCATAGGTGCCGTCCTGTACGATTTCAAACAATGCGGCGTTGGCTTTTCGCACGAGCTCTGGCGAGTCTTTGCGCGCAGCGATGCCGCATGCTTCCTCATATAGCAAGGGCCCGAATGGCGCGACATCGGCGCCGCCCTTCTTGATGTAGAAGCCGCCAACAATGCGGTCACTCACGAAGGCGTCTACCTTGTTGGTCTTAACCGCCGCGACGATTTCGGCCTCGCTTCCGAACTGGGTGATCGTGCAGTCGGGGAACTCATCCGGATGGGCATTGATGTACTTAGCGTAAGTGGAATCCTCGGTGACCCCCAGTCGCAAGCCTTGCATGGAAGACGTGCCCGGGCGTGCAAACACCTGTGCGCCGCTGACATAGTACGGGAGGGTGAAATGCATGGTCTCAAGGCGCTCGTCGGTGATCGCCATGGAGCCGCAGATCAACTCGTACTTACCAGTCTTGAGCCCCGCCTGGATGGCGGCCCAGTCGTTCTGCACCAGCACGGGTCGATAGTCCATGCGCTCTGCGAGTACTGTCGCAATGTCGGCGTCAAAGCCGACGAGATTGCCTTCATCATCTGTTGTGCTGAAGGGCTGGAATGCGCCGGACATGGCGAGGCGCAGATCCTCCTGTGCAGCCAGAGGTGCTGCTAAGGCCAATGCTAGAATTAGAAGCAACAGCCTCAAGAAACCTCCACCGGCTCGCGGGTGTTGCGGCACCAAACGTTCATGCTCTCGAAACCGTCTGGCATGCGGCAGTTGTTGACGAGTCGGCCGGTGTAGCGATAGCCAAGCTTGGCGAAACTGCAGTTCATGCCGGGCTCGTAAGCTCGTGCGATGGTGTAGACGTCAGTGATTCCGAATTCACCGGCCAGGTCTTCTTCGAGTGCACGCAGGATGCGGCTCATGAGTCCATTACCGCGCTGGTCGGGACGTGTAGCGCAATCGGTCAGTTCAGCGCTCTTGCGTGTGTGGTGAATCTCAGCAGAGGCGCAGGCGACCAACTCGCCTTCCACGTTGCGAACGATACGAAAATGCGACGTGCGGTCGCGGATGGCTGCGGCCACAACACTTGTTGAAATCGGAGTCGGGTAGTCCTTGAAAGTTGCGGCAAGCAACTTGGCGATCTCTGGTGCATCGGCTTCAGAGGCAGGGGCGCAGGTGTAGCCTGAAGGCAGAACCGGCTCGACGACGTCTTTTTCAACTGCCAGCGCGGTAATCCTGTCGCCCTCATCCTGTCGGACATCCTGACTGCGCAGCGTCAGTGGATAGCGCGTCCACAATTCGGCATTGTCTCCGTTGCCGAAGAATCCCCAGATGACGGCCTCACGACGCAGTCCTGCTTTGCGCCATCCGTCGTTCTGGTCGGGACGAGCGTAGACAATCACCTTCGAGTACAACTCGCCCCCGTCGGCTTCGCGCAGGGCGTCCGCAATGGCGTCGTTTGCCCGTACGTCTTCCGGTGTCAGCTCGAAGAATTTGAGCCGACGATTGTACGGATCGTACTGCACGTTCACCGTGTGTCCTTCGCCGCGCAACGGCATGTCGTACAAACGCTTGCTGTCGGCGAGATCATTGCCGAAGCGTTCGGTCAGTTGGATTGCAATCCTGTCCACGTCATTTCCTAGCGGGCCGGTTCCAGGTCAGATAGCCCAGCGCCCTTGAGGGCTTCATCGATGATGGCCTGATGTTCTGATTCATCTCCCCAACGCTGTTGCCCTTCCTCGGGCAGCTGGTCGATCGGGTCGTAGTACAGATAGGCTTTCTCTTCATCGACGTTCGGGCTGCGGTAAACGCTGACACCGGTCGTTTCGTTGTAGTAGTCGTAGCTGTGCACGTCGCGCTTACCGCCGCCGCCGGGCACATCATTCACGAAGATCGGTGTATTGAACCCGGCCGTTGCGCCGCGCACGTGGCGTTCGAGCTCAACAGTCTTGCCGACGCGCGTTCGCAACTCTTCGACGCCCTTCACCATGTCGTGTTGGTACACGTAGTACGGCTGCACGTTCATGTAGCTTAAGCGCTTGACGAGTAGCTGCATCTTCTCGGGCGTATCGTTGACGCCCCGGATTAAGACCGACTGGTTTCGTACCTTGATGCCGTGGCGGAACAGTTCCTGCATGGCGTCGTAGGTGATCAGGCTGATCTCGTTCGGGCTGTTGAAGTGCGTGTGCAGGCAGACTTCTTTGCCCAGCTTGCGTCCATGATCGACCCACTTAAGTAGTGTGCGGAACCACTTCCGGTCGGTCTGTATCTTCATCGGCATCACGGCCGGGCCCTTAGTGGCCAAGCGAATGCGTCGAATGTGCGGAATCGCCAACAGCGTGCTGAGGATTTCCTTCAGGTGCATGGGCGCCAAGTTCCAGGCGTCGCCGCCGCTGACAACGACGTCTTCGATCTCAGGGCGTGAAGCGATGTATGCAAACGCTTTCTTCCACCGCTCGGGGCTGTATTTGTAGCCGACTTTCTCGACCTGATTGGTGTCGCCACCGATGGCGTAGCTGCGCGTGCAGAAGCGGCAGTACACCGGGCAGACGTCCAGAGGCAGAAACAAAACCTTGTCCGGATAGCGATGGACGAGGCCGGGTGTAGGGGAGTCGTCTTGCTCATGAAGGCTGTCGAGCGTGAGTTGTGGATGATCCGGCTTGCGGCGCGATGCCACGGGCAGGAACTGGATGCGGATCGGGTCGTCGTACGGGTTATCCCAGTCGATCCGGCTGATCAGGTACGGAGAGACGCGCACGTTCATCGGCGCGGCGCGAAGCCCGGCTTCCATGTCGTTGACGAATTCCTGTGATGCCAACTCGCCGACGATCTCGGTCAGCTTCTCCGGGCTGGTCACGCTGTTGATCAGTTGGAACTTGAAGTCGATGAACTGCTCATAGTCGACGTCCTTGAACGCGGGTATCCGGCGCCACACTTCACGGTCGTCGAAGTCGCGGTGTTCGAGCTCGCTGTGGGGAACTTCCTCTTTAATGGGCTCGGGCACGACGACATCGGCGAGCTTCGCAAGCTCGGGGATGTCCGAAATCTCGGGCAGGTCGCCTACTGTCGGTTCTTCAATTACCGAAGTTTGTTTGTCCATCGGTTGCTCTCCAGTTTGGTGTTTCGGTGTCTAGTTGTTGTCGAAATCTTCCGAGTCGTCGCTGCCTGTGGTGGCATTGAGGCGTCCGCTGACGCCGGAGTGAATCTCGCCGGTAGCGAGCATCGGGCTGGCGTCGACTGATCGTGCTTCCATCAGGTCAACGATGCGCTGCAGCGACATTGCAATCGCTGATCGTTCAAGTTCCGGCAGTTCCTGCAGGCGCTCGACCAACAAGTCTTGAATCGGTGATGGCGCTCGATAGGCCAATTTGAAGCCGGTGTCGGTAGGCTGCAGCAATACGCGGCGTCGGTCGATGTCGTCGCGCTTGCGGACGACGTAACCCGCCCGCTCAAGACGATCAATGATGCCGGTAATGGTGCTGGCGCTGACGAAAACCCGACGGCTCAGCTCGGCCGATGTCATCGCGCCGTCGTCGCACAACGTCACGAGGCACACCAATTGCGGCCCCGTGATGCCGTACTGGGCGACGAGTTTGCGCGAGTGGATGTCCACGGCGCGGATGATTCTGCGCAGGCTCTGCAGGATGGTCAGCTCCTTTTCGCCAGCCGGAACGTCCGGCCCCGGCGAGGTCGAGAGGCGAGTGGATGGCTGCCGGGAACTCTTCAAGGTGCTGCTGTTTTTAGGCTTTTGGCGCTTCGCCATAGATTTGCCCCAAGTCGATGAACACAGCTAAAACCATCACAAGAGAAAAGATTATAACCACAATTCTTTCAGTTGAAAGGATATTGTTCGGGTGGTTTCCGAAAGGCGCAGTGATAGCGCTTACTCTGATGCCCCAGTGACTGGTAACTGCCCGCCCCAGCAACTGCGCTGGCGGAGTCAGCTGACGTGACGCGCATCAGAACACAAGCAGAATGTCGCGCAGCGCTTATAAAAAGAGTTGCGAATCTTTTTATCTGTAATACATTCATTGCAGGAGTGTTGAAGCGCGAGCTCCGGCAAGGAGACAGTCATGATTCGTACACTGAAGATTTCACTGGCGGCGCTGTTTATGGTCGTACTCGTCAGCTGCGACGGCTCGGCTGGTGGCGACGTGATGATGAGCGCGGCGAAGCCAGATGTGCCTGTGGTGGTGAGCACGCAGTTGCTTCGTGCAACGGTAGGCGCGGCCTATCTTGACACACTCCAGGCTACGACCCCAGCAGGCACCGGTCCGGTAACCTGGAGTCTGGCACCGCAATCATCGCCTCTGCCCACGGGTATCGGTCTCGCTTCGGACGGGACGCTCAGTGGGGTGCCGACGACCGGTGGTCTCTACCCAGTCATGTTTCACGCGGAGAACGCTGTCGGCGGTGCTGCGGAAACTGCGCTGGACATCATCATCTATGAGGCGGTCGGGTACTCCTATACCTCGGATGTATTTGAGACGCCGGACAACGACAGCTACGTCGACGCTACAGATCTCGGCACTTTGAACTCCGGCGCGGACATTGCTGTCGGCGCTCCGCTTAGTGTTACGTCGGAACCGCCAACACCCGATGTGGACTACCTTAAGTTCACTACCAGCACCGTTGGAGAGATTCGCATTGACGTCTACTTTGACAAGTTCATCGGCAATCTCTTGACCGGACTCCACCATGAGCACAACGGTGTCAATGAACAGGTTATCGCTGGGGTTCCCGGTGGCGGTGGAAACGACAGTCAGATCGTCTGGCCAAATGCGCCGGCAGGTACGTGGTATCTCTCAGTCGAAGCGCAGTACAAGAATGCCACCTGGAACGCCAATGCCTACACGCTCCGCATTCAGTTTGGCGACCTCACGATCAGTACAGACCTTGTCGAGATCGATGTCAGCTCAGCAGTCCAGCCGTATCAGTTGCAGGCGTTGAATGGTGGGGTTCCCGCAGTTAACGCCAATTGGACGGTTCAAGCCGGAACCCTACCGACGGGGATGACCGTTGCTCAGGATGGGCGGGTCAGTGGCACGCCGACTGTCGAGGGTTTGTTCTCTGTCACCGTTCAGGTGAACACAGGTACGTTGGTTGCAGAGCGTGAGATCTCACTGCGGGTGTACAACTCGGGAAGCGGTGACTATTGGCAACGCGTCGGTTCCCATCGGTACTTCGACAGTTCGCGTACGAACGGTGATGGCGACTATCACGAACACTACTGCGAGGCAATGGTAGTTGCTCCCCATCCTGACTACGGCAGCGAGGGAGCGATCTACGTGCTCGGTGGCCGCGTAGCAGACACCGTAAGCAATGTGTACGTGTTTCACACTGCGCACCAGACCGACGCCGATAGAAACTACAAGCTGGAGGACATCGGTCGCGCATTGAGTTCAGAGCGGCAATACCTGGGCGCAGCGTATCTGCAACATTCATACGGTGGATTCATTTATGTCGTCGGAGGAGAGTTGTACTCCAACACGGCGCCGTCGAGTGGGGACTACACTCGCCTTGTTGAACGCATGCAGGTGGCGGATGCTGCGGGTCAAGCGCTATCGTCACCCGGCGCCTGGCAAGCCGTGGCGGAACTGCCCGCTGCCGACGGGGCTCGCATGGTCGAAGGCTGGGCTGAGTTCGGGCTCGTTGCCTCGGACGCCGGGCAGGATGCCGATGATCGACTCTACCTCGTCGGCGGCAGGTTGCGGGTTGAGTCCGCCCCCGGGTCAGGAGCTTACCAGCACGAGTACAACAGCAGGGTGTTGATGTACGAGGCGCCCACGACACTCGTGGGTGGTGGCATTTGGCACGAGAAGATTGACGTCAGTGCTTATTCGCCTCGCCGGATGCCAGTGGTCGGAATGATCAGCGGGCGCATCTATATAGCGGGCGGTCGTGGTCCTTCAGGGCCTGTGGATTTCATTGAGATGTATGAGCCGGACCTTATGGGCGTGAGTCCTGCATTGTCTCTCGCCGGCGCGTCAAGTTTCCCGACGCTGGCTGAGGCCATCTGGTACGGGGCGGGTGCCGTGCGGGGTGGAGCGCTGTATGTGATGAACGGATGGAAGCTTCAGGGTTATG
>JAGQRE010000100.1 GCA_020425695.1 Planctomycetota bacterium | reverse complement strand
AGGCCGACCGTCTGGAGGGGGACCGTGGTGCGCCTATGCGTGCGGATGCGTTGCACACTTTCGAAGCGCTGCTGCGTGAGATGCGAGAAGAGTTTCGACGCGGCGATGATCCGGAGTTGAGCGTAGGCGAGTTGATTCGGGCACTGACTGAGCAGACCCATACCCGGAGCGTTCGCCCACCCGAGACCAGTGGCGAGCGTGTTCGTGTTCTGGGGCTGCGTGAGTTGCGCGGTATGAGCTTCCAAAAGTTGATCGTCCTCGGGTTGACGGATCAGGATCTGCCACTCAGCGAACAGGAAACAATGTTTTTGCCGGCCTCACGCGAAGAAGCCGTTACAGGGCTGCTTGATCGGCAGGCGGCGCGGGAGTTGTGTTCGCCAATCGACGTCACGGCACAGGCCGACTATCTGTTTGCCCACACGTTGCTGGCGGCGGGCGGGGCGCTGACGCTGTCTTTCCCATCAGCCGAAGGGGACACGCCTTTCGTGCCGGCGACGCCGTTTGCGCGGCTTCTGCGCTGCATGAATCTCGACGCCGAGGCATTGCCTGCAAGCGCCGGTGAAGAGTTACCGACTTCGCCGGGCGACTTCGCGGCGCGTGTTGCCGAGGTACTCAACGAATCGGATGCAGGCGGAGTGCAGCTGTCGCTTGATTCACCGGCGTTGCGTAGCGGGCTGCATGGCCGATGCGTCGAGCTTGCCCGCACCGACCTGGCTTCGACGCCGGGAGAGTTTGAGGGTGTCATCGGCGAGTCGGCGAAGCTTGCTGAGCGGTTCGCACTGGCGGGCGAAGAGCGGCACACGTTCTCACCTAGCCAAATCGATACCTACGCCGAGTGCCCGATGCGTTTCTGGGCACGCTACATCATTCGTGCCAAGGCGACCGAAGAGCCGACCTTAGACACCAAGCCGCACGCCATTGGGACGCTGCTGCATGAAGTCTTTGAGCGCTGGGTGCTGTTACTGCGCCAAGAGCTTGGCCAGCCGGTGATTGAGCCCGACCCGACACAACGCAAACCGGCGCGCCTGGCGGACGTGAACGGCGACGCACGAACTACCGGCATGCGCCTGATGGCGGAAGCCTTCGACTACGCCTGTGCGCATAACCCGGGCGAGGGGCCGTTCTGGGAGGGCATGAAGAAGCTCGTTGCGGCGGGGTTGCCGGGGCATCCGGACGACGGGCTTGGCGACGGACTACTTGTGCGGTTTGTCGATGCAGAGCTTGCCCGCAACGCCGAAGGCCACGCGATACGATTCGTCGAATTCGACTTCGGCAAAGACAACCCGCCGACCCCTGACCGCCCTGATACCGTTCCTGGCCTGATTGAACTCGAGATCCCCGGTGGGACCATCCGCCTGATGGGCAGCGTTGACCGCGTTGACGAAAGCCCCGACGGTCTGGAAATCATCGACTATAAAACCGGTGGCGTGAAGACAGCCGCAGAGATTCGCGATGGGAAGGCATTTCAGTTGCCGACCTATCTGGCAGCGATCTCGCGTATCGCCGGAACACCGCCACGCGGGATGACGTACCTGCAAGTACCCACGGATGGGGCGATCAAGAACCACGACGTAACCAAGTTCAATCGCAAGGACGCCTACGACGTGAACCAACTGGTGACCGAGCGTCTGCCAGAACGACTTTCGCGCATGCTTGGAGCAGTTCGCAACGGAGTGTTTCTGCACACGCCGTTCACCAGCCCGGACAAGGCCTGCAAATGGTGTGACTACGCCAGTTCATGCGGGCGTCGTGCTGACGTGATTGCAGAGCGCGCCCAACGCCTGGCCGAAGAAGAGACGCCTGAAGTTGAGCAAGTCTACCTGCCCGATAAGGGGGAGGCATGAACGCCCCGAGAGCAGCCGCCAGCCTGAACGACGCGCAATGTGCAGCGCTGGATCTTTCGCGCGATCTGCTCGTCAGTGCCGGTGCCGGTGCAGGCAAGACTCAGGTGCTGGGGCTGCGCATGCTGGCTATTCTTGAGGAAGGGCTGGCCAGCATTGGCGACATTGTTGCATTCACATTCACCGACAAGGCCGCAGCCGAGATGCGTGAGCGTGTGCAGCGACTGCTGCTTGCTCGAATTCAGGAAATACACGGCAGTGACAAGCAGCGGCTGGCCCGTCTAAAGCAGGCACAAAGCGAGTTCGCGCGCAATCGAATCAGCACGGTACATGGATTCTGTCATCGCTTGTTGCGCGAGTATGCGTGGGAGGCGGGGCTGGAGCCGCGCGCCCCGATCCTGGACGACCGCGCACAGGCGCTCGCACGTGAGCGTGCAATCAAGCGTGTACTGTTCCAGACCGATGTCGAGGAACAGCCGGAGCTGGTGCAATCTCTGGTAAGGCTTGGCAGCGTGGTTCGTCTTTACTCACTGACGGAATCGCTGAATCGCATGCTGCGCGAGCGTGTGTTTGTTGCAGGGCCGTTGCGGCGGGCGGCCGAGTTGTGGTCCGACCCAGCAGCGGAAATTGCCCGGCGGCGTGCCCGGTATGACGCGATGGTTGCTGAGTTTGTTGACGCTACCGTGGCGGCAATCAACCGTATCGACGCCGCAGCGGCGGGCGGTGCAAAGGACGGAGATAAGCTGAAAGTACTGTTAGCGGACCTGCGCGCGGCTGCTGACGCGCGCGATGCACAAACCTTGCGCACACTGTTGCTGAACAATGATGGCGAACCAAGAAAGCCCGGTGGCGCGAAAGGCAACTGGAAGCACGCCCCAGACGCGCTGGAGGTGATTCGTGAGCAGGTGCTGACTGCCGCCATGGCTTTGGCACCCGGCGGCGAGGTACTGAAATTTGCGTTTGATGAAGCCTTCGAGCAGCGAGTGGGCAGTGTCGCCTGCGATTTGCACACGGTGTTCGAGGCCGTGAGTGAGGCCTACGCGGAAGAGTGCGCGGGCGGACTGGATTTTATCGACCTTGAGTTGCGAGCACTGCAACTGCTGCGTGACCAGCCGGATGTTCGGCGCGAGGCTGTGCGCGCCGCGAAGTATCTGCTCGTGGATGAGTACCAGGACACTAACCCTACTCAAGCCGAGTTGTTTGCGCTGCTTACCGACGACGTTGACGCGCCTGGGCGGTTCTTTGCAGTAGGGGATGCCAAGCAGTCGGTCTACGCATTTCGTGGCTCGGATGTTCGCGTGTTCAATCGGGCACTTTCGCGCATTCCACAACGCAATGCAAAGACCGGGGCCTCCGGTCGTCCGATGCAGCCGCCGTGGGGATTGACCTGTCAAGATACGCCTGAACGTCGGACAGGGATTGTGCGCCTTGAGTACAACTACCGGACGGTGAAGCCGGTTCTTGAACTTGGCAACGAGGTCTTCCGCAACGTATTCGCCCGTGACGAATTTCGCGAGTTCGACGCGCGTCCACAGGACATGCGGTTCGACGATGAGGCCGGAAAGGTTGCGGATACAGAAAGACCTGTAGAGTTCCACGTACTGCCGGACTCCGGCGCAGCCGTCGAGGCGGAGTACGTCGCCATACAGACGGAGCGCTTGATTGAAGAAGGTGTTGCGCCTTCTGACATCACGGTTCTGGTGCGCCGCCGAGGACGCAACACGCTGTACCGCAACGCGTTTGCAAGGCGGAACCTGCCGCTGATGGTTGTTGGCGAAGGCGGGCTCTTTGAAACGCAGGAGGCACTGGATTGCATCAACTTGCTTCGTGTGTTGGCGAACCCGGCTGACGACATTGCAGCGTTTGGCCTGTTGCGTTCACCGTTCGGTGGGTTGTCCGATGCGTTTTTGACCGAGCTGTCATTACGAAGTGAGCGCTCGGATACACTGCTGAATCGTCTGCGAAAATGGGAAGATAAACCGCCTGCGGCTGTCAATCTTCTGCAGCGGCTGGATGCATTGCACAGACGCGCGGGACGTGACGCGCCGGCGCTACTGCTTGGCGAAGCGTTGTCGGAGTTCGGCTATCTATTGGCGGTGGGGTGTGGGTCAGGCGCAGCGCAGCGCATGGCGAACGTCAATCGTGTGCTTGAGCTGGTACGAGCCATGCAGCACGAGATCCCGTCATTGGCGCCGCTGGTACGTGAACTGATGGACCGCATTGAGCGCGGTGAAGATGAGTCCCAGGGTGTGTCGGACGGCAATGTTGAAGGTGTGCGCCTGATGACGATTCACAAGGCGAAGGGGCTTGAGTTCCGGGTCGTGATCCTGCCGGACCTTGCATCCAGCCCGGGCAGCAGCGGCACCGGCATCGTGCGCAACCTGCCTGAGGAAGACGGCGAACCCCTGGGGCTATACCTGAAGAGCCTCGACGAAGATGACCGTGGCGACAGCCGCGGCGATTTCGCTGCGTGGCTTGCCAAACAGGCCGCCTCCGAACGCGGGCTGGCTGAAGAGAAGCGGGTACTGTACGTCGCATGGACGCGGGCATCGCATCGGCTGGTTTTGATCGGCTCGCTGAAGCCGGGCAAAGCCTTTGACCGGGACATCTGGGCGCATCAGATTCTACGTGCTTTGAAAGTACGCGAATGGGGTGCCGAAGGCGAACACGCTTGCCTGCAGATGTTGTGGCCGGACGGGGTCGAAATCGGGAGACCCGAGCCGCACACCCGGGCGAGAGGCGATCTGCGGCGGGCCCTTGAGTTGGGGCAACTCCCCTTGTCGGCGAGCGTTGACGACGCTCTGGTCGGACCGCTTGCTGAGCCAAAAACGGCGGCACGGAACGTCGACCCGGAAGCTGTAGAGTTCGGCAGCATCGTTCATGCCGAACTTGAGCGGCGATTCCGAGGCGCCGAAGCAGGTGTGGTTGATGCGCGTGTGGTGCGCCACGTCACGAGGGCGAGCGAAGCGCTCGCAACGTTGGCGCAGGCGCAGCGTGTTATGCCTGAGTTCGGGATCATGACGCCGGAGGGACCACGCCGTCTTGATATGTTGCGCGAACTGGGAGACGGTTGTTTCGAGATCATTGACTACAAGACGGATAATGTAGGCGGGGATCTAGCTGAGCACGCCGAAGCCCAACACGGAGAGCAGTTGCGCGGTTACGCTCACGCATTGACGGGCTACTTGCAACAACGCGGGTATGAGCCGAAAACGATTCGCCTGTTGGTCTGCTTCACCGCCCCGGATAACTTGCAGCCTGAGCAACGCCTCGTGGAAATTCGTGGCTAATCAATGGCTTGGCTGATCAAAGATTCGCGCCTTGCGCGGCATGTGCTTTTCTTCGGGCTACCGCTCGTGTTGGGGCTGGCGTGCCACGCGCTCTTCAATCTGGTTGACACGCTGCTGGTCGGGCAGCTTGGCGCAATTGAAGGCGCGCATGCAATCAGTGTAACGGGTCTGTGCGATCCCATCACCACCTTCCAGACGATTCTGTTCAATGGGCCAATTGCCGGCGCCGGCGTGCTGCTTGCCAAGCGTCACGGCATGAACGACGACGAGGGAGTGCGCCGGGTCATCATGCGGGCGTCCGGTTTCGTGATAGCGCTGTCATTGGCCATGGGTGTTCCCGGTTTCATATGGGCGCAAGAAATCGCCACAGCCATGGGTGCACAGGCGGGCTGGCAACTTGAGCAGTGTACCGAGTACTTGAAAGTCATGCTTGGTGGTGGCGTCACGGCCGGGATGTTCCTTTATCTGACGACGGTTGAGCGGTCCCTGGGTCGCACGGGCGTGTTTCTGACCTTCTTCATGCTTAGCAATCTGCTGAACGCAGGGCTTGGTGTATTTCTGGTGTATGGCGGGGGGCCCTACCCAAGCTTCATCCCCGGCTTTGTTCAGGGCATCAACCAGTCACTCAATGTGCCGCGCCTAGGCGTGATCGGAAGTGCCTGGTCAACCGTGGCCGCGCGGGCCATTGCCGGGCTGCTGATACTCGGCTTCGGGCTGTGGAAAGGCCACATGCGCGGCAAGTTGTCGTGGCTTTGGCCAAAGGGCAAGACAGTCATGGAGCTTGTGCGCATTGGGCTGTGGAACAACGGGCAAGTGGCGGCGCGCGGCATTGCGGGCGGCATCATGATCCGCTCATTGCAGGAAGCCGGCGGTGGCAACCCACATGTCGTCGGCGGGATCTTCATCGGGCTGAAAATCGAACTGTTGTTGATTCTGCTTTCGTTCGGCTGGGGGGCGGCCGCGCAGACGCTGGTGGCGACCAGTCTGGGCGCGGGCAAACCGGACCGGGCGAATCATGAAGAGCGACTGGCGGTTGTGTTCGCCACGGCGTTTGGCGTAGCGCTGACGGTGCCGCTGTTCCTGTTTTCACGCGAGATCGCCCAGGTGTTCAACCCCGAGCCGGAACTGGTCGGTTGGGCCGAAACTTACGTGCGCATGATGGCGATTGCGTTCGTGTTCGTGCCGGTGAACATCGTGATCAGTCAGGCCATGGTTTCGCGTAATCGTCTCAAGACGCCGGTAATCATCGACTCCATCGTGCTTCTGGGGATCATGTCGCCGGTCATGATCATCGCCGCGCTGTCGGGCGCTTCCGTGAAGTCGCTGGTCGTCGTCAACGTTGTCGTGAACATTGCGCTAACGCTGATCTACGTCGGTGTTCGCCTGTGGGTGGGGCGACTTACGCAGCCGCAAACATCAGCACACAGCCACCCATGATCAAAAACAGAAATGCCAGCACACCGAGCGCGATGTAGAGCATCGTGTTGGATGAATTGCTCGAAGTCGGGTAAGGCTGCGTGTAGCCTGCGGGAACGCCCGAGTGCATCGGTTGCTGAACGTGCGTCTGTTGCATGGGTGCTTGCTGCGGCGGGCTGAATGCCGGGATTGGGCTGGGCGGGCTCGGCGTTGGTGCCGGTGCCGCAAATGCTGCCACGGAACCCTGTTTCAGCAGGTCTTTCAGTGATCCAAGGCGGATGTTCGGGCTGCCGGTTGTCTGGCCGACAATCTGCTGCAGGCGGTCGTGAACTTCACGTGCACCTGGGCGCTGCGCGGTGTCACGGTTCGTCATCGCAATCAGCAGGTAGACGGCGGCATCCGGTACGTGCCCGAATTTCTCGCGGTCATAGGGCACGTCATTGTTCACGTGCTGGACGGCGATGCTGACCGGCGTCGTGCCCGAGTACGGCGGCGAGCCGGTGATCAAATGATACGCGGTCACACCCAGACTGTAGATGTCGCTGCGCTGGTCTACGTCGCGCCCGTTGGATTGCTCCGGGCTCATGTAGTGCGCCGTGCCGATGGCCGCGCCCGGCATGGTCAACTCTGTCGTTGCCTCCACGGCGCGCGCGAGTCCGAAATCGCCCAGCTTTACGCGCCCGTCGTTTCCGATGAAGATGTTATGCGGCTTGATGTCACGATGAACGATGCCCATCGCGTGCGCATGGGCTAACCCGTCGGCGACCTGCGCGACAGCCTTCAGCGCGGCAACCCCGTCCAGCGGACCGTGTTTCTTCAACAGCGCGGACAGGTCGGTGCCGTCAACGAACTCCATTACGATGTAGGGCGTGCCGTCCTGCTCATTGACGTCGAGCACTCGCACGATGTTCGGGTGGTCCAGCTTGGCGGCCGTGCGTGCTTCACGCAGAAACCGTTGCCGCCCCATCTCGTCGCGTGCCAGTGCGCCGCTCATGGTTTTCACGGCGACCGGGACATCAAGACCGAGATGGTGCCCCTTGTAGACTTTGCCCATGCCGCCCGCGCCAAGTTCGCGCGTGACCTGTACCTGGCCGAAGCGCAGGTTCAGCGAAGGCTCCGCCCGCTCCGAGCGCGCCTGAACTGAGGCACTATCGGAGCCTACTTCGAGAAGCGTATGCTCCTCGACGGGCTTGAACTCGTTTGAGTCATTCTCGACCATGGGCTGATTGTAGTGCCAAGGGCATCCAAAGGGACAGG
The DNA here is from genome assembly GCA_020425695.1 of Planctomycetota bacterium. Taxonomy (GTDB): domain Bacteria; phylum Planctomycetota; class UBA8742; order UBA2392; family UBA2392; genus JACKID01. Next base: position 6,822 of record JAGQRE010000100.1, on the reverse strand, counting down.
GGCTTACACCCGGACCTGTGATTATGACAAAGAAGGCGCTGGTTACAGGAGGGACAGGTTTTCTCGGCGGCGCGATCGTGCGTGACCTGTTGGCCAATGGCGAGCAGGTGAAAGTCTTTCGCCGCGAACGCAGCCCGCTGAAGAACCTCGAAGGGCTCGACGTTGAGCATGCGGTCGGCGATCTGCTGCAACCCGACAGCCTGAAAGCCGCCATGCAGGGCTGCGACCGCGTGTACCACTGCGCCGCGCTGTACGCCTTGACCGGCGGTTACGAAGCCTACTTGCAGGCCAACGTCGTAGGCACCCGCAACGTGATGCAGGCGGCCGTGGACGCGGGCATAGAGCGCGTCGTCCACACCAGCAGCATCGCCGGCGTCGGTGCGCCACGGAAACGGGGGCGTATCGACGAAAAGCAGGTCTGGAACTTCGCACCGCTGAACAACCCGTACATCACCAGCAAGTTCATTGCTGAGCACGAGGCACTGAGCTTCGGCGCGCGCGGGCTGCCGGTTGTGATCGTGAACCCGGGCGCACCCATAGGACGCGGCGACGTGAAGCCGACGCCTACGGGGCAGATGGTCGTTAACCTGATCCGTGGGCTGTATCCGATGTGGGTGCCGGTTGAGCTGGGCGTCGTGGACGTAGACGACTGCGCCCTCCAGCACAGGCTCGCCATGGAAAAGGGCAAACCGGGCGAGCGCTACCTGAGCGTCGGTGAAACGATCACGCTAGGCGGAATGGGCAAGCTGCTGCGCGAAAGCCTGGGGACTCCGTGGCGACCGACATTACTCGCCCCGCTTTTGAAACTCGCCATCTACAGCACCTACCTGCTGCCGCAATGGATGAACATTTTCACAGCCGTAGCACGCTACCCGCTGCATAGCTTCGAGTACGACGTGACGAAGGCAAAGCACGAGTTGGGCATGCAGTACCGACCCATCAAAGAAAGCCTCGATGCTGCGGCCACATGGTTCGCCAAAAATGGTCATTGCAAGTTGAAGTAGTGGCTCGTGGTTAGTGGCTGGTGATTGCTTGAACTGCTGCTTGGTCCGCCGATGCACGCAGATAAACGCGGATGTCTGATTGTGCGGGCGAAAGCCTCACTTCGCACTCCCCCGAATCCCAATCTCCCGGCCTTTTGTGAACCGTTTGAGAGGCTACTCCAGTACCTCGGCGATTGCAGACTTGGCGGTGCCTGCCAATTCCGTGAGTTGGTGCCACTGAGGGTCTGCCAGCAGATTTTCCGGGGACTGATTGGTGTCAACTGCATCAGCGAGGTCACTCATTCCTGCAAGCAAAGCGTCAATCGACGGCGAGAACACAGGGCCGGCGTTCAGCATGTCGTCGATGGCGCAGTCATCGAATACTCCGCAAATCAGCTCGGCCGGAGAGTCGCTCAAGACGCCTTGGCGTTGCGCTGTAATCGGGGTCAGCCAGCACAGCCTCTGCGCCTCGACATCTGCCAGGTCAGCCAGCAACTCAAGCAAATTTGCGTGCCACGGTTCTCGTTTCATGCCATGAATCTACACCCCAGCAGCGGCAAAGCTGAACGAAAATCCCGGGCATAAACGGCGTGGAGAGTGGTCCGCCGATGCGCGCCGATAAACGCGGATGCTGCTCCCGCCTCCCTACTCCCCACCCTAAGCCCCAAGCCCCAAGCCCTAATCCCCATGACCTCGATCGCCCCATACCCCTTGTTCCTGAAACAAATCCGGCTAGCTTTACGTTTCATTGATGGCCGCGACGGGCCGTATCCGTCGGGTCTTTTGTGTGAGGACGGTTTGTGTCCGTCCCGCGACTGGAAAGGACAACCATGATTTCTGTGAAACTGCCTGATGGCAGCGCGAAGGAATTGTCTGACGGCGCATCCGCCGCGGACCTCGCCAAATCAATCTCAGATGGACTTGCCCGTGTCGCCGTGGCCGCCAAGGTCAACGGCGCCGTCGTCGATTTGCAGCTTGAGCTGCCGGACGGCGCGGAAGTCGCCATCCTCACCAAGAAAGACGCCGAGTCGCTTGAAGTCCTGCGCCACTCGGCCGCGCACATGATGGCCGACGCCATCCTGCGCATCTTCCCGAAGGCGCAACTCACCATCGGCCCGGTCGTGGACGAAGGCTTCTACTACGACATCTATCTGCCTGAGGGCAAAATTACTCCCGACGACTTCCCGGCCATCGAGGCCGAGATGAAGAAGATCGCCAAGGCCGGGCACCCGTTCGTGCGCTGCGTCAGCGGCTACGACGACGCCAATGAGCATTACGCGCGCTACAAGGCTATCGACGGCGGCAGCAACAAGTTCAAGCAGGAACTGGTTGAGGGCATCAAAGAGCGGGGCGAGACTCTTACCTTCTACAAGCACGGCGACTTCATCGACCTGTGCCGCGGCCCGCACGTGCCCGACACCAGTTGGCTCAAGCACGTGAAGCTGACCAAGGTGTCCGGCAGCTATTGGCGCGCCGATGCTGAGAAAGAGCAACTGGTGCGCGTCTACGGCACCGCCTTCTTCAGCAAGACTGAGCTGGAAGACTACTTCAAGTTCCTTGAGGAAGCCCGCAAGCGTGACCACCGTGTGTTGGGTGAGCAGCTTGAATTATTCTTCATGGATGAAGACGCGCCCGGCTTCCCGTTCTTCTACCCCAAGGGGGCGATGATCTGGAACCTGCTGGTGGACTTCATGCGCAGCAACCTGCGCAAGCGCGACTACAAAGAAGTGAAGACCCCGTTGGTGCTGAGCGAGCACATGTGGCACACCAGCGGGCACTACGACAACTACCTTGAGAACATGTTCTTCACCAAGATGAAGCTGCGTGACGAGAAGGACCCCAGCAAGATCAACCAGAACGTCGAGGAAGATCGCCCGATGGCGGTCAAGCCGATGAACTGCCCGGGGCACCTGATGCTGTATCGCACCCGCCTGCACAGTCACAACGAGTTCCCGCTGCGTTTCGGCGAGATGGGGCTTGTGCACCGGCGTGAGCTTTCCGGCGTGCGCCACGGGTTGTTCCGCGTGCAGGCCTTCACCCAGGACGACGCGCACCACTTCTGTACCCCCGACCAGGTGAAGGGTGAGATCGCGCTGCTGATCGAGTTCTTCAAGGAGATCTACGGCGCATTCGGGCTGAACGACGTGCACATTGAACTATCCACCAAGCCGGAGAAAGCCATCGGCAGTGCTGAGGTATGGGAGAAAGCGGAGAGCGCGCTCAAGGAGACCCTCGATGAGAAGGGGATCAAGTACCAGTTGAACGAAGGCGACGGCGCATTCTACGGGCCGAAGATCGACTTCCACATTCGGGATAGCCTGAACCGTTCGTGGCAGTGCGGGACCATCCAGCTGGACTTCAGCATGCCGGAGCGGTTCAAGCTTGCGTACATCGGCGCGGACGGCCAGCGGCACACCCCGGTTATGATCCACCGCGCATGCTATGGCAGTGTGGAGCGGTTCATGGGAATTCTGATCGAGCACTTCGCGGGCGCGTTCCCGCTGTGGCTGGCGCCGGTGCAGGTGCAGATTCTGCCCGTGAGCGAGAAGTTCGTGGACTACGCGAAGCAGGTGCACGCGAAGCTGGTCGAGTTCGGGCTGCGCTCGGAAGTGAATTTAAAAGACGACCGCGTGGGCTACAAAATCCGCGAGGCCAGCTTGCAAAAGATCCCGTACGCGATCGTAGTAGGCGAAAAAGAACAGGAAGCCCAAAGCATCAACGTAAGAAGCCGAGACAAAGGCGAACTAGGCGAGATGCAAATGGACCAGTTCCTGGAAAGCCTCGAAGAATGGAAGAAGTAGCATCGAAGTTCATGATTTGTAGTTAGCCGCCGAAGACGGCGTTATCAAATAGCCCGGGGCGTCAGCCCCGGGTTTGCTGTTGAAGGGAAGCATGAGCCCGCGGAGCGGGCGGCATAGGACTGATGGGAATTGTTATGCCACCCCTCCGGGCTCGGATTACCACCGCTATCGTCTCCTGCCTAAGTTCTCAGTTGCTAAAGGACGCCTCCGCAGAAGTGCGGGGCCTCGACTCACCTTGCGGCTGGCTCCGCACTTCAAGGCGTTGTTCGGATTACGTAGTGCCCCAAAGATGCAAATGTCGTCGCGTCGTTTGCTACGCTAGTTTGGCCGTACTTGCGATAGTTGGCTCACGTGGCATTAGCTTACGAAAGAGACCGACCATGTTCGCACATGTTGCCAATAGCACTAGCAGCAAGCTGTAACTGACGTTCGTTAGTACTAGTCAGTGTATGGGAGATCAAATGGACGCTGAACGAAAGAGAAGGGTTGTTGATCGAATGGCCCGGATTGTCGCTGAATCCAAGATTGGCAGGGGCAAGATGGGAGACTTCTTACACGAACCTGGCCCTAGCTTTTCGACCCACCAATATTCAGAGATCACTCTTCTTTTGACGCCGAAGGGAAGCGATGTGATGCGAGACCTCGTCATCGATCTCGCGGAGTACTTTCGAAGCGATGTCGGCGAGGGGAAGCTGTCCAACGAAATTTGGCAATTTGTGTTTGCGCTGTTCGAGAAGAACGGATGGGACCGTCCCGATGCTGGTTCATTGGATTTTGAGCCGTTGATACAGGGTTTCGAGAGCCACCAGAAGGAGAAGGTCGAGACGACCTGGGTGATTTTCCCGGTCATGGGTGCAAAGGTCCCAGAAGGAGAGACCTTTCGGCAATTCGGACTTACTTTTGCTTCGTGCGATGATGCTGGGGCTCGGGCGCTGGTAACGCTTTCGGAGACGGAGGCCAGTCTGGAAGGAGTTCACTCGAAAGACCTGTCGCTTGTCCGGAAGTGTTACGAAAGCGGGCAAGCCCTCTGTTTGATTGCGGTTCGTGGTGACCCCGAATCTGCTTTGCAGAAGCGGGTGTCCAAGTTCGGCAACGGCTGATGCTGTTGAATCTCTGTCTGAATCAAATGGGCGTCGCGCTGCCTTGGGTATGTCTGCCGACCGATGATTCCAAGGCTCACTACACAGCCATTCTTTTGATGGCCAATGGCAATTGGGGGACAAACGGCGAAGTCGGAGCGAGGCGTTCGGCCGACAGTACGCATGGCGTCTATCTGGAACGCAAACTACGGGGTTTGTTTGATTCTTCTGATTGGATCACCGACTTGGATGCGGTTGTTGAGAAGGTCACGAAGAACCAGGCTACGAAGTTCGAGAAGTCCTTGTTTCGCATGTGGACGTGGCTAGGGAAGTCTTGGTTTGCTTCACGTAGTAGCGACACAATTCTCGCGGCTACGATTTCCATTGAGGCGGGGCTTGGTCTAGGAAGCGAAGACAAGCTATCGGAGTCCGTTGCCGACGCATGTGCGATGTTACTCGAGAGTGACGCCGAAGCTCGCCTTGCGATGTGGGAGCGCATGAAGAAGATTTACTCCCAGCGTTCCGGTATCGTCCATTCGGGAAAAGAAACATCCTATGGTAAGTCGCTTGCGCAGAGTGCGAAGGGCATTGCTGGTGGCTTGGCGTTTGAGCTGCTGATGAATAGAGATAAGTGGCGTAACTCAGAACAATTGCGAGCTGAGATTCGACGTATGCGTTATGGCTTGGGTTTGCCCGATTCAGTCGAGCAGGATTAGCCCCGAGTTCCTCAGTGTTCGTGTAACATGCACGTCGTATCAACGATCTTCTCCCGAAACTGTCGCATGCCTCCTTACACTTCTTGTGTTGGCGCGAATGGTCGTGCCCACTTGAGGATTGATTGCCATGCTTGACTTCAAAAAACTGCCTGCTGAGGAACAGCAAGTCATTCGGGATGAGCTGCAGCGCCGCTACCTGGCGGCCGATGGCGAGGACATTGACCTTGCGATCAAACGCTATCGTCGAATTCTGGCGGAGCATGACCGCGAGCTGGAGCATGTCTCGCAGATGGATTTCGAAAAGCCTTATCGCTGGCGCGTTGCACCGGGCATTGCTCTGCGTGCGGAGAAAGCGCTTGAGCTCCAGAAGAAGAAGCGCAACGAGCTGTTGCACGATCTCTACACCGAGATCATGCGCGAACGCGGACTGCCAGAGAAAGCGCGCCCGGTTGCGAAAGCGGCGGACGTGCCGTCGCCCGAGCAGGTCGAAGAGCTGACGACACAGTTCGCCGAAGCAATGAAGGAATTCAAACAGTGGAAGACGGAAGGGCAGGAGGCTTCCCCGCCAAACTCCTCGGCTGCTTGATCCACGGCGATTGTCACCGTGGATTAACGAGCATCACTTTACGGTAATCTCTCGCGTCACTGCGTTTACGTTTGGGCCGTAGATGGTGACCCAGGCTTTGCCTGTTTTCAGGCCGCTTACCGGTACGCGAACTTTGCCCTCTTCGTTGGCTGCCGCCGTTGTGTAGCAGTTGTCTTCCTGCCACACGCAGACTGTGGTGCCTGCTGCGCCGGTGATTACGTTCAGGAATTTCGCGTCACTGCTGATTTCACGCTGTCCACCGATCTTCAACTCAACCGGTTCTGTGGCGCGGAAACCCAGTGTTGGGTCGCCAAGCAGGTTTACTTCGCACATGGTGAAGTGGTCTTTCACTCCGCGCTTTCCTTTTGTATCCGGGGCGACTGCGAGGCGCGCCTTGGCAAAGGCCTCGCCCACGGTCAGGGCGTCACCATTCAGCCCGTACTCCCAGAAACGGGTGTAAAGCAGATTCAGTCCGTCGATCTTTGCGTCATCCAGCTCTTCACCGGCGACGGATGGTGCAGCCAGCCCCGGCCTTGCGGGTGCGATGACAAGCACCGCGCCGCCCGTCCCGCGCAGCATGCCCTCGGCCGCGCACGGCTCGCGCTCTCCGTCGAAATGCCCGGTGTGGCACGAGACGGTGGTGACCAAGATTGGGTT